>CAJYQC010000167.1 GCA_913776885.1 uncultured Variovorax sp. | reverse complement strand
CGGCATCCCGATGTATGGCGTGAGCGGCCTGTTCGTCGAGCCCTCCGACGCGCGCTCGCACGGGCTGGACGAACGCATCGAGATCCAGCGCCTGTACGACGGGCGCGAGTTCCTGTACCGGCTGGTGAGCGAACTCGCGAAGTAGATAGCAGCCCGCGCCTGCCCTGTTGAAGGGAAAGAGGGCTCGGCGCGGCAGCAAGGGTTTGCGCGCAGCCGCCCGCCAGGGCCTCATGGCCCACGCCACAATAGCCGCCATGTCAGACGTGCATTCCGAACAACTGCTCAGCGAAGTCGCGGCCCTGCCGCAGCTGCCCGGTGTCTACCGCTATTTCGATGCGGCCGGGGCGGTGCTCTACGTGGGCAAGGCTCGCAACCTGAAGAAGCGGGTCGCCAACTACTTCCAGAAGAGCCACGGCGGCACCCGCATCGGGCACATGATCTCGAAGATCGTGCGCATGGAGACCACGGTGGTGCGCTCCGAGGCCGAGGCGCTGCTGCTCGAGAACAACCTCATCAAGACGCTCAAGCCGCGCTACAACATCCTGTTTCGCGACGACAAGAGCTATCCATACCTCAAGATTGCGTCGCACCAGTTTCCGCGGCTGGCCTACTACCGCGGCGCGGTCGACAAGAAGCACCGCTACTTCGGGCCGTACCCGAGCGCGTGGGCGGTGAAGGAATCGATCCAGCTGCTGCAGAAGGTGTTCCGCCTGCGCACCTGCGAAGACACGGTGTATGCCAACCGCACGCGGCCGTGCCTGCTCTACCAGATCAAGCGCTGCAGCGGCCCCTGCGTGGGCCACATCGCGCCCGATGCCTACGCGCAGGACGTCGCCAGCGCCGAGGCCTTCCTGATGGGCGACACGCAACTGGTGCTCTCCAAGCTCGAGCAGCGCATGACGGCGCACGCCGAGAAGCTCGAGTTCGAGCAGGCGGCCGAACTGCGCAACCAGATGTCGGCGATCTCGCGGGTGCTGCACCAGCAGTCCATCGAGATCGCGTCCGACAAGGATGTGGACATCCTCGCGGTGAAGGTGCAGGGCGGCAAGGCCTGCGTGAACCTCGCGATGGTGCGCGGCGGCCGGCACCTGGGCGACCGGCCGTACTTCCCGGTGCATGTGGAAGATGCAGCGCAGATCCATCACGGCGAGCTCGACGACGAGGAGGGCGCGCCGCCCGCGGTTGCGGATCCGATCGAGGTGCAGGTGCTCGAGGCCTTCATCGCGCAGCACTACATCGACGTGCCCGTGCCCGCCACGCTGGTGCTGAGCGAGCAGGTGAGCCGCGAGCTGATCGAGGCCATCTCGCAGCAGGCCGGCTCGCGCGTGACGGCGGTGTTCCAGCCGCGCGAGCAGCGCCGCCACTGGCTGGAGATGGCCGAGACCAACGCCAAGCTGCAACTGGCCCGGCTGCTGGCCGAAGAGGGCTCGCAGCAGGCGCGCACCCGTGCGCTGGCCGACGCGCTGGAGCTGGCTGCGGACGACCTCGACAACTTCCGCATCGAATGCTTCGACATCTCGCACACCGCGGGCGAAGCGACGCAGGCTTCCTGCGTGGTGTTCGAGCACCACGCCATGCAGAACAAGGAATACCGCCGCTACAACATCGAGGGCATCACGCCCGGCGACGACTACGCCGCCATGCGCCAGGTGCTGCACCGCCGCTACGGCAAGTTGGCCGAGGCCATGGCCGCCGAGACCGACGCCCTGCCGCCGGGTGATGCCGAAAGCGATGACAGCGCTGCGCCGCCCAAGCCGAGCACCGCCCGCATGCCCGACCTGGTGCTGGTCGATGGCGGCAAGGGGCAGGTGTCGATGGCGCGCGAGGTGTTCGGCGAACTGGGGCTGCCGCTGTCGCTGATCGTCGGCGTCGAGAAGGGCGAGGGCCGCAAGGTGGGCCTCGAGGAACTGGTGTTCGCCGACGGCCGAGAGAAGGTCTACCTCGGCAAGGACTCGGCCGCGCTGATGCTGGTGGCACAGATCCGCGACGAGGCGCACCGCTTCGCCATCACCGGCATGCGGGCCAAGCGTGCCAAGGTGCGCGTGGGCGGCAGCCAGCTCGAAGACATCCCGGGCATCGGGCCCAAGCGGCGCGCGCGCCTGCTCCAGCGTTTCGGCGGCATCCGGGGCGTGGCGGCGGCGAGCATCGAGGACATCGCGTCTGTCGAAGGCATCGCCTCCGATCTGGCGGAGGAAATCTACAAGGCTCTGCACTGAGCGCCTGACCCCCGCGAAGGGGCGGCGCCGCCATGACACAATCAAGCGATGTTCTGGACCCTGCCGACCATCATGACCTGGACGCGCATCGTCGCGATCCCTTTGATCGTCGGCGTGTTCTACCTGCCGATGGCCGAGCCGACGCGCAACCTGATCGCCACGGTCATGTTCATCGTCTTCGCCGCCACCGACTGGCTCGACGGCTTCCTGGCACGCCGGCTCAACCAGACCTCGGCCTTCGGGGCTTTTCTCGATCCGGTGGCCGACAAGTTCCTGGTGTGCGCCTCGCTGCTTGTGCTGGTGCACCTGAACCGGGCCGACGTGTTCGTGGCGCTCATCATCATCGGCCGCGAGATCGCCATCTCGGCGCTGCGCGAATGGATGGCGCAGATCGGCGCCAGCAAGAGCGTGGCAGTGCACATGATCGGCAAGGTCAAGACGACCGTGCAGATGGTCGCCATTCCCTTCCTGCTCTATGACGGGCGCCTGTTCGGCGTGATCGACACCGGCGCCTGGGGCCAGTGGCTGATCTGGATCTCCGCCGTGCTCACCATCTGGTCGATGGTGTACTACCTGCAGAAGGCCATTCCGGAAATCCGGGCCCGAACCAAATGACCCCCGCGACCCCGGCCGGCGGCTCGGGCTGGCTGCGGGCGATGCCTGCGGTCTTCGTGCTGATCTGGAGCACGGGCTTCATCGTCGCGCGCTACGGCATGCCGTACGCGCCGCCCCTCAAGGTCCTTGCGGTGCGCTTCGCGCTGTCGCTGGCCTGCTTCGGCGCATGGGTCGCGCTGGCGCGGGTCGAGTGGCCGAAGCAGCGCACCCAGTGGGCGCATCTCGCCGTCACCGGCGTTCTGATGCAGGCGGGCTATCTCGGCGGCGTCTGGGCCGCGGTGCGTGAAGGCATGGGCGCCGGGCTGGTGGCGCTGCTGGTCGGCATCCAGCCGGTGTTGACGGCGGTATGGCTTTCCTTCACCGGCGGACGTATCAATGCGCGTCAGTGGGCCGGGCTGGGCCTGGGCTTCGCAGGCCTCGTGCTGGTGGTGCTGCGCAAGCTGGGGCAGGGCGGCGAGGTCAGCGTCGAGACGATGGCGCTCGCGCTGATGGCGCTGGTGTCGATCACCGCAGGCACGCTCTACCAGAAGCGCTTCGTCGCGCCCTGCGACGTGCGCAGCGCGAGCGCGGTGCAGATGGCGGCTGCCGTGCTGGTCACCCTGCCGTTCGCGGCGCTGGAGACGGACAGCATCCACTGGAACCTGTATTCGGGCGGCGCCATGGCGTGGTCGGTGCTGGCGCTGTCGCTGGGCGGCAGCTCGCTGCTCTACATGCTGATCCAGCGCGGCACAGCCACTGCCGTCACCAGCCTGCTCTACCTGGTGCCGCCCTGCACGGCCGTGATGGCGTGGCTGCTGTTCTCCGAGCCGATCACGCTGGTGACGGTGCTGGGCATCGGGCTCACGGCGGCCGGCGTGAGCCTGGTGGTGCGCAGCGGCGGGCGCTGAGCCGTCTTCTTCTATCTAGCGCGCTCCGCTCTTGCCCGGCTTCCAGGGTTCGCTTCGGAACTGCTCGACGAGGTGGTCGACCAGCAGGCGCACGCGGCGCGGCGTCTTCGGCCGCCAGGGCGCGATCCAGTGGATGTCGGCTTCCGCCATCGCGTACTGCGGCAGCAGCCGCACGAGTTCGCCGCTTGCGAGCTGTGGTGCGATGTCCCAGAGGCTGCGCAGCATGATGCCGTGGCCGGCGATGCACCAGTCGCGCACCATCTCGCCCGAGTTGCTGGCCAGCGGCCCCTGCACGCGCACGCGAGCCGTGCTGCCGTCGCGCGCGTGGCGCAGGGTCCAGACGGCATGCTGGCGCTGGCCTCCGGCGTCGCCGTTCTCGCGCGCGACCAGGCAGTCGTGCGACGCAAGCGCTTCGATGGTTGTGGGCGTGCCCCGGCGCTTCAGATAGCCGGGAGAGGCGGCCAGCACGCGCTGGTTGCGCGCGATGCGGCGCGAGATCCAGTCGGCCGCGTGGCGCTGTTGCACGGCCCAGAGCCAGACCGCGCCGTCATAGCCCTCGGCGCCCAGGTCGGGCAACTGCTCGGTGAGCAGCAGCTCGACCTGCAGGGCAGGGTGCCGAGCCTGGAAGGCGGCCACCGCCGGCCCGAGCCAGAGCCGGCCGAAGCCGAAGGTGGCGGCGAGCCGGACCGTGCCGGTCAACTCGTTCTGCCGCTCGCCGAGTTCGCTTTCGAGCGCCGCGAAGCCGTCGAGCAGCGCCCGCGCGTGAAGACAGACCGCCTCGCCCTCGGCCGTGGCACTGAGGCGCCGCGTGGTGCGCTCGAACAGCCGCTGCCCCAGCCGCGCCTCCAACGCGCCCAGCCGCTTGGTGACGACGGAGGGCACCACGTCGAGCGTGGCAGCCGCGCCTGCGAGGCTGCCCTGGTCGCGGATGGCGAGTACCAGCGCCAGGTCGCTTCTTTCCATCGAAGGTGGATTCATGCCGTATCGGAAAGTATGAATTGGCTGATTGTTGCTTGATGGCCCGAGGGGCGCAACGCACAATCGTCGCCGTGACGGGCACTTCCTTTCTTTCCTTTCCCACCTTCGACATCGAGCGCGACGGCGTGCGCATCCACGGGCGCATCGGCGGGCAGGGCGCTCCCATGCTGCTGCTCCATGGTCATCCGCAGACGCATGCGATCTGGCATCGCCTTGCACCGGCGCTGGCCGAGCGGTTCACCGTGGTCGCGGTCGACCTGCGCGGCTACGGCGATTCGGGCCGGCCGGCGGCTGATGCCGAGCATGCCGTCTACAGCAAGCGAGAGATGGCGCTCGATGCGCTCGCAGCGATGCGGCACCACGGCTTCGAGCGCTTCGGCGTCCTCGCGCACGACCGGGGCGCGCGCGTCGCGCACCGGCTGGCGATGGACCATCCCCAGGCCGTCGAGCGCATGCTGCTGTTGGACATCGCACCCACGCTCGCGATGTACGAACAGACCTCCGAGGCATTCGCCAAGGCCTACTGGCACTGGTTCTTCCTGATCCAGCC
>CAJYQC010000166.1 GCA_913776885.1 uncultured Variovorax sp. | reverse complement strand
GCGTGCCTGACACGCCGAATCGCAGCCTGTCCCTTTTCCCATCGACTTCGTGTCAGCCCCCAAAAATCTCTCAGCCGGCCTGATCGTCGGCGCCATCGGCGTCGTCTATGGCGACATCGGCACCAGCGTGCTGTACGCCGTCAAGGAAGTGTTCGGGCACGGCCACGTGCCTTTCACCGTCGAGAACGTCTACGGCATCCTGTCGATGTTCTTCTGGACGCTCACCGTCATCGTCTCCATCAAGTACGTGGTGCTCGTGCTGCGGGCCGACAACGAAGGCGAGGGCGGCCTGGTCGCCATGCTGGCGCTGGCCTCGCGCGCGGTGCACGACAAGCCCAGGCTGCGCCACCTGCTGCTGGTGGTCGGCATCTTCGGCACCTCGCTCTTCTACGGCGACGGGGTCATCACCCCGGCCATCTCGGTGCTCTCGGCGGTCGAGGGCCTGGAGGTGGTTTCGCCGCACTTCACGCACTACGTCATTCCGCTCACGCTGGTCGTGCTGTTCTGCCTCTTCGTGGTGCAGAAGCGCGGCACCGCGGGCATCGGCAAGTTCTTCGGGCCGGTGACGCTGACGTGGTTCCTCGCGATCGCGGTGCTCGGCGTGTCGCAGATCCTGCACCACCCCGAGATCCTGAAGGCGCTGAACCCGTTCTACGCGCTGAAGTTCATGTGGGACAACCCGGGCACCAGCTTCATCCTGCTGGGCGCGACCGTGCTGTGCGTGACCGGCGCCGAGGCGCTCTACGCCGACCTCGGCCACTTCGGCAAGAGCCCGATCCGCATCGCCTGGTTCTCGGTGGTGATGCCCGCGCTCACGCTCAACTACTTCGGCCAGGGCGCGCTGCTGCTGGAGAACCCCGAGGCGGTGAAGAACCCCTTCTTCATGATGGCGCCCGAGTGGGCGCTCATTCCGCTGGTGCTGCTGGCCACCGCCGCCACCGTGATCGCGTCGCAGGCCCTCATCACCGGCGCCTTCAGCGTCACGCGGCAGGTGATCCAGCTGGGCTACCTGCCGCGACTGAACATCGAGCACACCAGCGTGCGCACGGCCGGCCAGATCTACATCCCGCTGGTCAACTGGGGCCTGTTCGTGGCCATCGTGCTGGCGGTGGTCATGTTCCGCTCGTCGAGCAGCCTGGCCGCGGCCTACGGCATCGCGGTGACCACCGACATGCTGATCACCACGGTGCTGACCTTCTTCGTGATCCGCTATGCGTGGAAGCTGCCGCTGGCGCTTTGCATCGCCTCCACCGCGGTCTTCTTCGTGGTGGACTTCCTGTTCTTCGCGTCGAACCTGCTCAAGCTCTTCGAGGGCGGCTGGTTCCCGCTGCTGATCGGCGGCTTCGTCTTCATGCTGATGATCACGTGGAAGGAAGGCCGCCGCCTGATGGGCGAGGCGCAGCACGCCGACGCCATCGACCTGAAGTCCTTCCTCGATTCGGTGTTCGTGAGCCCGCCGGTGCGCGTAGACGGCACGGCGGTGTTCCTCACGGCCGAGCCGGGCGTGGTGCCCAACGCGCTGCTGCACAACCTCAAGCACAACAAGGTGCTGCACGAGCAGAACATGTTCGTCACCGTGCGCAACCACGAGGTGCCGTGGATCCCGATGGACAAGCGCATCGAGATCGAGCCGCTGGGCCACCACTGCTGGCAGATCATCGTCCACTACGGCTTCAAGAACGACATCGACCTGCCGCGCGCGCTGGAGAACGCGCGCATGCGCGGCTGCCAGCTGGAGCAGATGACGACGAGCTACTTCCTGTCGCGCGACGTCGTCATTCCCACGCTGGGCAGCGGCATGGCGCCGTGGCGCGAGAAGCTGTTCGCGCAGATGCACCACAACGCAAGCGGCGCGGCGGCCTTCCTGGGGCTGCCGAACAACGCGGTGGTGGAGCTGGGGTCGAAGATCGAGATCTGAGCCCGGGACGCGGCTCAGTCGAATTCCCCCGGCCGCTCCTTCTCCAGCCCGGCCGCGTGCGAGGCGATCGCACCCGGCGTGGTGAACCAGATCTCGCCCCGGTCGCGCGCCTGCGCCAGCCGTGCGAGCGCCGTGCGCAGGTGCCGCAGCCGATAGGGCTGCCCCACGATGTAAGGATGCAGCGCCACGCCCATCACCAGCGGCTGCGCGCGCGACTGTTCGAGCATTTCCTCGAAGCTGTCGATCACCATCGCGCTGAAATCCTTCGCGTCCATCAGGCGGCCGACGATCATCGGGATGTCGTTGAGCTCCTGCGGGTACGGCACCGACCACAGTGATCCGCCGCCGCGCGTGCGCATGCGCAGCGGCTGGTCGTCGTGGCACCAGTTGAGCGTGTAGCCGTAGCCGGTCTCCGCCAGCAGGTCGGGCGTGACGGCGCTCTCGGAGATCCACGGCGAGAGCCAGCCCGCGGGCGCCTGCCCGCTCTCGCGCAGCATCCGCTCGCGGCAGCGCATCAGCAGCGCGCGCTCGTGCTCCTCGTCGAGCACGCCCTGGCGTTCGGCGTTGCTGTGGCCATGGCCGATCAGCTCGTCGCCGCGCGCCACCAGGGCCTGGACCAGCTCCGGGCAGTGGTCGTACAGCGCAGTGTTGACGAGCGCCCCGGTCGGCAGCGCGAGCGAATCGAACAGTTCGAGGCAGCGCCACGCGCCCACGCGGTTGCCGTACTCGCGCCAGCCGTGGTTGAGCACGTCGGGCTGCGGCGAGGCTGGGCCGATGCATGCGCCCAGCCCGTCGCCGAAGGCGAAATGCTCGACGTTGAAGCCGATGTACACCGCCAGCCGCGCGCCGTTCGGCCAGGCGTAGTCGGGCCGCCGCGTGATCGGCCGGTAGTCGAAGCGGTCGTGCGTGGGGAGCCGGTCGGGCCAGCGCGTGCTCATGCGGGCGGCCTCGTCACAGCTCTGCGAGACCGGCGCGCATCAGTAGCCATTCGGCGCTGTCGTTCCACACATCCATCTGCACGATCAGGCCGTGGCGCACCACGTAGCGGTCGACGTACCGGTTGCCCTCGAAGGCCGTGCCGTCGGGCCATGCGCCGTAGAGCGTGCCGAGGCTGTAGACCACCGTTTCCTCGGGCGTGCCGCCGGCCACCGTTTCGGTGCGCTCGATCTTTTTCTTGACCCAGGCGTATCGCCTGGCGTTGAAGGCCGAGGTGTCGCCCGGCGCGTGCATCGGGCGGTTGCCGGTGAAGCGGATGCGGATGTCGGGCGCGGTGAACCGCGAGGCCGACTGCGGGTCCGGGATCATCACCAGACGCAGGAATTCGTCGACCACGGCGGCGGGGCCGCCCTGCGAAATGGATGGGTCCACCAGGTTCTCCGGAAGTTGTCGCAGCCTGAGGCACGCAATTCCCATGCCGGATGGTTGACTTTACTTGGTGCAGATTGTTGACCATCTGGCACCCCGAGCTGCCCGGCACAATCGCCCGATGCCCGTTGCATGGCCAGCCCGGCCGCGCAGGGGCGCACAGAAAAAAGCCCCCGCCGGCAAGGACATCGCCGCTTCCGGCAACATCGCGCCCCGATACCCATGCCAATGGCCGCCGCGCCCCGGCAACGCAAGAAAGAACGCCTGATGAAAAACATCCTCTTCGTCGCCGATCCGCTCGATCACTTCAAGATCTACAAGGACACCACCTTCTCGATGATGCGCGAGGCACAGCGCCGCGGCTACCGCATCGCGGCCTGCCTGCCGCAGGACATCCAGTGGAAGTCGGGCGGTGTGGTCACGGCCACGGTGCAGCAGATCACGCTCACCGGCGACGCGAGGGACTGGTACCGCGTCGACATCGCCGAGGCCAAGGCGCTGAAGGACTTCGACGCCGTGCTCATGCGCAAGGACCCGCCCTTCGACGCCGAGTACATCTACGCCACCCACCTGCTGGAGCAGGCCGAGCGCGAAGGCGCGCACGTGGTGAACAAGCCGCGCGCGCTGCGCGACCACCCAGAGAAGCTCGCGATCATGGAGTTCCCGCAGTTCGTCACGCCCACGCTGGTGACGCGCAGCGCGCAGGCCGTGCGCGACTTCCACGCCGAGCACGGCGACATCATCCTCAAGCCGCTCGACGGCATGGGCGGCATGGGCATCTTCCGGGTGAAGCAGGACGCGCTGAACCTCGGCTCCATCGTCGAGACGCTCAACAAGGACGGCGCCGAGACCATCATGGTGCAGCGCTTCGTGCCGGAGATCGCCCAGGGCGACAAGCGCATCCTGATCATCGCGGGCGAGCCGGCTCCCTTCGTGCTCGCGCGCATTCCGCAGGGCACCGAGGTGCGCGGCAACCTGGCTGCGGGCGGCAAGGGCGTGGCCCAGCCGCTCACTCCGCGCAACCGCGAGATCGCCGAGATCGTGGGCCGCGCGCTGGCGCCGCGCGGGCTGCTGCTGATCGGACTCGACGTGATCGGCGACTCGGTCACCGAGATCAACGTGACCAGCCCGACCTGCTTCCAGGAGATCACCGAACAGACCGGCTTCGACGTGCCGGCGATGTTCATCGACGCGCTCGAAGCGACCCTGCGCGAGCAGGGCCGCTGACGCTGTCGAAGGGGGCCGATCAGAAGTCGATCGTGCCGCTCACCGCGAAGGTGCGCGGCGCACCCAGCATCAGGTAGTTGCTGCCCTGCGTGCCGCCCACCGAGGCCCAGTACGACTTGTTGAAGAGGTTGTCGATGCGCGCGCGCAGCGTGAGCAGGCGGCCGTTGCCCAGGTCGACGAGATAGCGCGCGCCCACGTCGAAGCGCGTCCACGACGGAACCGACTGGGTGTTCGCGGCGTTGGCGTACTGCTTCGAGGTGTAGAGCACGCGTGCATTGAGCGACAGGTTGCGCACGCCGGGCACGTCCCATTCGGCGCCGATGTTGGCCTGCTGCTTGGCCACGCCGATGGCGGTCAGGCCGTCGGTGGCGCCGCCCTGGGTGTTCTTCTGCTTGGCGTCGAGCAGCGTCAGGCCGCCGAGCAGGCGCAGGCCCTTGGTGGGCTGGCCGAAGACCGAGAACTCCAGGCCCTGGTTGCGCTGCTTGCCGTAGAGGCCGTAAGTCTGGCCGGAGTAGTAGTAGGTGGGCTGGTCGGTGGTGAAGAACGCGGCGCTCGCGCCCAGCGTGCCGCCGTCGTACTTGACGCCGATCTCCTTCTGCTTGGCCTGGTACGGCGCGAAGATCTCGCCGGCATTGGTCACGGGCAGGCCGTTGACCGTGCCCGGTGCCACGTTGCCCTTGACGAGGCCTTCGATGTAGTTGGCGTAGGCCGAGACGGTCGGCGTGATCTTGAACACGACGCCGGCCACCGGCGTGGTCTTGCTCTTGTCGTAGGTGCTCGACTGCTTGAGCGTGGTGTAGGCGTAGCTGGTCTGCTCGATGGTCTGGCGGCGCGCGCCGAGCGTGACGAGCAGGCGGTCGTCCATGAACGACATCGTGTCGGCGACGGCCACGCTCGAGGTGTCGATCCGGTCGGTCAGGCGCGGGTCTTCCAGCGTGTTGCCGGTGAAGGAGTTGGCGACGGGGTAGGGCGACGCGTAGGGAGCGTAGATGTTGTTGCGGATGGTGCCGCGCGAGATCGTGTAGGCGTTGTCGCGGTCGTTGCTGTATTTGGCCGCCGAGACCACCAAGGTGTGCTTCACCGGCCCGGTCGCGAAGTTGCCGCGCACGCCGATCTCGGCCGTGCCGATGCGGTCCTTGCGGGTGTTGCTGAAGCGGGTGTTGCTGGTGTTGCCGAAGGCATCGGCGAGCGTGGGGTTCGACAGCACGTTGTCCTCGTCGCTGCGGCGCACGCCGCCAGCGGCCCAGGCGGTGATGTTGTCGGTGATGTCGACTTCGCCGCGGAAGGTCGCGAACTTGTCCTTTTCCTTCGAATAGGTCCAGGGCTGGGCGAAGTTGGTGCGGGCGTCTGGCGCGCGCGGGATCGGCAGCGTCGACGAAGGCGTCAGGCTCGGGCGGCCGTCCTTGAGGTCGTAATCTTGATAGCCGAAGTCGGCCGACAGGCGCACGTTGCGGTTGTGCCAGTCGAGACCGACGCCGAAGGCGCTGAGCTGCTGGCTCTCGTTCTTCACACCCGTGCCACCGTCGCGGCGCACCGCGTTCACGCGCACGCCCAGGCTGTCGCCGGGGCCGAAGCGGCGTGCGAGGTCGAGGTTGACGTAGCCCTGTCCGCCGCTCTGCACGCCGAAGCCGACGCGGGTGAGCGGCTCATTGGGCGCGCGCTTGGGCAGCAGGTTGATCGCGCCGCCGATGCCGCTGCCACCGGGGGCCGCGCCGTTCAGGAAGGTGTTGGCGCCGCGGAACACTTCCACGCGCTCGAAGAATTCGGAGGCGATGTACTGGCGTGGCAGCATGCCGTACAGGCCGTTGTAGGCCACGTCGTCGGAGTACACGGGGAAGCCGCGCACCACGTACAGCTCCTGGAAGTTGCCGAAGCCGCGGGCCTGGCGCACCGAGGGGTCGTTGAGCAGCACGTCGGCCACGCTCTTGGCCTGCTGGTCCTGGA
>CAJYQC010000165.1 GCA_913776885.1 uncultured Variovorax sp. | reverse complement strand
CGCCGAGGAGCGCAGCGTTTCGCGGATCAGGGCTCGCCCTTGTCTGAGCGAAGCGAGTTTGGGCGAGACCCCGCGAAACGCGAGCACCGCAGGTTGCCCCGTAGCGCAGCGAAGGGGTCGCAGACAGTGGGGTCGCCTTTTCTTTGCCTACTTTCTTTTGGCGAAGCAAAAGAAAGTAGGTCGCCCGCCGGGGCGAGTCCCGGCCCCGGGAAGCAAACACGACAAGCCACCCAACAAGCAACCAAAGAAGGAGCCAGTCAATGACCGACTCCAACGAAGACGACCGCACCCGCGTAGTCCCCAGATCAACGCCACCGTCGCAGCCCACGACAACAGGCGACACCTCAGCCACGGTAATCACAGCCGGAGTGCAACCCACAAGCATGTCCGGCTCGAACCCCGTAACAAGCCCAGCCACCGGCGCAACGGAGGCAGGCCTCCTCCCCGTAGGCAGCCGCCTCGCAGAATTCGAAGTCACCAGAGTCATAGGCCAGGGCGGCTTCGGCGTCGTCTACGAAGCCTGGGACCACACCCTGGAACGCGTCGTAGCGATCAAGGAATACCTCCCGACTTCCCTGTCGACAAGGCAGAACGACGGCACCGTGGTCCCCCTGTCGGAAAGACACCGCGAAACCTTCGACCTCGGCATGCGCAGCTTCATCAACGAAGCCCGCCTGCTCGCCCAGTTCGACCACCCGTCGCTGCTGAAGGTCTACCGCTTCTGGCAGGAAAAGGGCACGACCTACATGGTCATGCCCTTCTACCGCGGCGAGACGCTGCGCGAGGCGCTCGTGTCGATTCCCGCGGGCGTCGACGAGGGCTGGCTGATCCGCATCATGGACGGCGTGACGCAGGCGCTCGCGGTGATGCACAGCGCCAACTGCTACCACCGCGACATCGCGCCCGACAACATCATCCTGCTCGAAGGCTCGGGCCGGCCGGTGGTGCTGGACTTCGGCGCGGCGCGGCGCGTGATCACCGACAAGACGCAGGCGATCACGGTGATCCTGAAGCCGGGCTACGCGCCGATCGAGCAGTACGCCGAGATGCCCGACATGTCGCAGGGCGCATGGACCGACGTGTACGCGCTCGCGGCGGTGATGCACGTGGCGGTGTGCGGCCGCGCGCCGCCGCCTTCGGTGGCGCGGCTGCTGTCCGACAGCTACGTGCCGCTGGCGGCCAACGAGATCCTGCGCAAGCGCTACAGCCCGCGGCTGCTGGAGGCGATCGATGCGGGGCTGGGCGTGCGGCCGGAGCAGCGGCCGCAGTCGATGGCGGAGCTGCGCGCAGCGCTCGACCTGGAAGTGGGGCACAGCATCGCGCCGGTGCCGCGCACGCAGCCGCCTTCGTCCTCGTCGGGCGGACGTACGTCGATGGGCTCGAATGCGGATGCGGCCACGGTCATCGCCGGCAAGCCGGGCGGCGGGGCGAAGGCGCCCGCCGCTGCGCCGGCGGGCAACAAGGGCAATACCGGCAGCGGCGGCGGCAAGACGGCCATCGCCCTGGCCTGCGTCGCCCTGCTTGCCGTGGCGGCCGGCGGCGGATGGTGGTGGTTCCAGGGACGCAACGGCGGCGGCGCGGAAGACAAGCCGGCGGTCACCAGCACGCCGGCACCGCCTGCCGACACCAGGGTGGCCGAGGCGCCATCGCCGCCCCCGCCGCCTCCGCCACCTCCTGCACCTCCTCCCGCGCCGCGCACGCCGGCCGAGTCGCTGCAGTCGCTTTCGAACGGCGCGACGCCGGGCTTCGACGTGACGGCCACGCCCAAGAAGGCCGAGGTCGCGATCGGCAAGGACAGGCTCGCCTTCGAGGTCCGCAGCAAGCGCGAAGGCTTCGTCTACGTGTTCCTGCTCTCGAGCGGCGGCGAGATGTTCCTGCTGTTCCCGAACCTGCTGGACAAGTACAACAAGATCACCGCGGGCGGCACGATCTCGCTGCCGCGCGCCTCCTGGCCGATGGACGCGGGCGGGCCGGCCGGCACCGACCAGTTCGCGGTGCTGGTGAGCGAGCACGAGCGCGACTTCAGTGCCGCGGGCGTGCAGAACGACGGCGTGTTCCCGGTGTTTCCGCTGCCGGTGCTGGCCGCGCTGGAGGCCACGCGCGGCACCGGTCCGTCGCCCCTGCTGGGCAAGCCGGTGTGCGCGCCCAACACCCCGTGCAACGACGTCTACGGCGTCGGCAATTTCAAAATCGTCGAGAAGTAATCGTCTGCAGAGCGTCGGCCTTCGGGCCGTGACTCTCAGGACAAGGAGGCTTTCATGATGACCGCATCGCAACCGCACCAGCAGCACCAGCACCAAGCATGCAGAACGCAGGGGCTCGGCTGCCCGCTGCGCTGGAGCGCTTTCGCAACCGCCGCCGCCATCGTTGCGCTGGCCGGCTGCACCACGCCGCCGCCAGCGGCCACCGACACCACGGCGGCGCCGCCCGCCGCCGCGAGCACCGACTCCGCCGCATCGCGCCCGCCACCCGGCGCGAGCCTCGCGGGCCAGGCCCGCACCTTCTCGACGCAGCTCGCCACCTACACCTCGGTGAGCTTCGACTCGGTGCCGGGCTGGTCGCGCGACGACTTCTCGGAGAGCTGGCCCGCCTTCCTCGGCAGCTGCAAGGTGCTCAACGGGCGAGGCGCCGAGTGGAAGTCGGTGTGCGACCGCGCGCTGAAGGTCGACAGCAGGAACAACAACGCGATCCGGGGCTTCTTCGAGAGCGAGTTCTCGGCCTACCAGATCCGCGACGACGACCGCCGCCCCGACGGCGTGGTCACCGGCTACTTCGAGCCCGAGATCGCGGGCGCGCGCCAGTACGGCGCACCCTTCATCTACCCGGTGTACGGCCAGCCCGAGGACATGCTCTTCGCCGACGCGCGCAAGCTGCCGCCGGGCAACGGCACCGTGGCGGCCCGCGTCGAAGGCCGCAACGTGGTGGTGCAGACCGGCCTGAGCACGCGCGACATGGGCGCGCCGGGCCTCTATGCGCTGGACCTCTCGGCCATCTCGCGCGACACGCTCGACCGCAAGGTGCGCCTGCGCATCGAGGGCAAGCAGCTGCTGCCGTACTACACGCGCGAGGAGATCGAGACCAAGGGCGCGCCCAACGCCAAGGTGCTGGCTTTCGTGAGCAGCGCCACCGCGCTGTACGAGATGCAGATCCAGGGCTCTGGCCGCATCCGCATGGCCAACGGCGACATCGTGCGCGTGGCCTATGCCGAGCAGAACGGCCAGCCCTTCCGCCCGACGCTAGCGCAGGCCGCCAACGGCAAGCCGCGCAGCCCGGTGAAGGTGCGCGGCTCGTCCATCGAGCTGCAGCTCGACGACGGCGACGACGACAGCGACATCGGCGCGGTGGCCGACGGCACGATCCGCACGCGCGGCTTCACGCTCGCGCGGCCGGTGGCCAGCGGGCCGGTGGTGGTGCCGGGGCGGCGTCCGGCGGCCGGCGCCGTGTCGGGCTCGGGCATCAAGGACCCGAGCTACGTGTTCTTCAAGGAGTCGCCTTCGCCCGTGGGCGGACCGGTGGGCGCCTTCGGTGTGCCGCTGTCGGCGGGGCGTTCCATCGCGGTCGATCCGCGCAGCACGCCGCTGGGCTATCCGGTGTTCGTCTCCACGCGCACGCCCGGCAGCGGTGCGCCGATGCAGC
This sequence comes from uncultured Variovorax sp., assembly GCA_913776885.1. Lineage (GTDB taxonomy): Bacteria > Pseudomonadota > Gammaproteobacteria > Burkholderiales > Burkholderiaceae_C > Variovorax. The sequence goes on along the minus strand of CAJYQC010000165.1, from coordinate 408 downwards.
GCCTGACCATCGCGCAGGACACCGGCGGCGCCATCCGCGGCGCGGTGCGCGCCGACTACTTCTTCGGCAACGGCCAGCAGGCCGCGACCAACGCGCGCCGCATGAAGGAGCGCGGCCAGCTCTGGATATTGCTGCCGCGCGGCCTCGCGGTGGCGCAGGCGGCCGTGTCCTCGACCATCCGCACGCGCGGCGGACCGGTGGGCGCGAACCTGCCGCAGTGCCTGGTGCCTTCGGAGGGCACCTGCGTCGCCGACTGAAGGATCGAGAGATGCGAGACCCCGGGCCCATGGCCCTCCCGTTGGCCCGGGGTCTCGCATCTCTCGATCCTTCAGTCGTCGACGCAGGTGCCCTCCGACGGCACCAGGCACTGCGGCAGGTTCGCGCCCACCGGTCCGCCGCGCGTGCGGA
>CAJYQC010000164.1 GCA_913776885.1 uncultured Variovorax sp. | reverse complement strand
CTTGTTGCCCCAGCCGTTGAAATTGAAGCTCACCGCGGCGCGCTCGCCATGGGCATTGCGCACGAAGACGCAGCCGGTATCGCGCATCCAGAGATCGTCGATCTCGTGCCGGATGAGCTGCACGTTGGAGCCGCAAAGCTGCCGGGCGGTGGCGAAATCTTCCGCGCCCACCAGCATCTTCACGGGTTCGTACACGCTGATGGCATTGGCGATGCGCGCCAGGGCCTGCTGCACCGGCTCGCGCATGGGCGCGCCCCACACGGATTCGCGGGCTGCGAAAGCGATCCACACGGCGCGGTGAGGCGCGCTTTCGTCGGGCATGCGCCAGCCGTCTGCAGGCTGCGGGGAGGGCGATGGGGAAGGGGCGTTCGGGGAAGGCGCAGGCGCAGGAGTCGGCGAGGGGAAGAGGGCTTGGGCGCCGTTGCCGCCACTGCCACCGCATGCGCCGAGCATTCCGCTCATCAGGCCGAGGCTGCCAAGGCCCATCAGAGATCGTCGAGTTGTCATGAGAATCAAGGGTTACTACTGAGCCCCGGATTCTGTCGACCTTCACTCATTTGGAAAACTGATCTTTTCTTGACTGATTGGCCAAACTGGCTCATGAATCCACTCAAGCCTCGGCATAGCGCAGCAGGCTGTCGAAAACCTCCCTCACCAGAGGCATGCGCGGCTCGCCTTCGATGCGAGAGATCCACATCGTGCCGAGCGGCAGGCTCGGGTACTCGTCGAGGCGCCGCAGCTGGCCGGTGCGCAGGGCGTCGTCGGCCAGCAGACGGGACACGAGCGCCACGCCGTGGCCTCGCAGGGCTGCGTCGAGCAGAAGACGCTGGTCGTCATAGATGGCGCGCTTGCGCAGCTTGCCGAAGTGCTCGCGGATGAACGGGCCGACGTGGTCGCCGGTGAGATCGGTTTCGAGGCACAGCAGTCCTGTGGCCTGGTCGTGTGAGCCTGCGTGCACGACCGCGATGAGCTCGTCTTCGAGCAGAGGTACTTCGAGCACGCCGCGCTGCGCGAGCGGCTCGCGGGTGATCGCGATGTCGACGTCCATTTCATCGATGTAGCGCGCCGTTTCGTCGATCGAGATGATCGGACAAAGCGCTGGATGCTCCCGCAGCAGCATGTCGACGCGCGGCTGCAGCCAGCCTTTGGCGACCGGCGCCGGACAGACCAGCGTGACGAGGCTGTCGTCCATGTAGGTCTCGATGCGGCTCAGGCCGCTGCGGATCTGGTCGAGCGACTTGCCCACGCTGTCGAGCAGCAGGCGTCCGGCGACAGTCAATTCGACGCCGCGGCCCTTGCGCCTGAACAACGGCTGGCCAATTTGCGCCTCCAATTGCGCGATCTGGTGGCTGACCGCCGACTGGGAGATGCTGAGTTCCTCGGCTGCCCGCGAATAGCTGCCGAGGCGGGCAGCCGCTTCGAAGCCGATGAGGAATCTGAAGGAAGGCAGTCTGGCGTTTGACATGGGCGGAACTCGGGATGGACTCCGTGCGATTCTCGGGGGCAAGCCCTCCTCGTACCTGGTCATTGACCACACAATGTGCATTATGTTAAATAATATATAACAAATGGCGGTCCACCATTTGGGCGCGCTCAGGGCGCCCCGTCCAAAACCAGCGCAGCCCATGGCATCGAGACGAACGCTTCGCTGAGGCGCAGTTGCCCCGAGCCCTCCGCCGCAGAGACAGTCTCCCCGGTCAGCAGGTTACGGAGCGAACCGCTGCCGAGCCAGGCCGGCAGGCGGATGGTTGTCCCGTCCCAGTTCGTTGCCTTCGGCAGGCTGGGTGCCGCGGCTTCTCCAGAGATCGCGGCGAACAGACGGCTGGCCAGGATCAGCACGGCCTGGTCGCCGTGCCGCCGCGCGAACGCCACGACGTGGCGCGCCAGCGGGCCCTGGACGGCCAGCGGCTCGTAGCTTCCCTCGGAAAAGAGCAGCGGCTGCGTCCTGCGCAGGGACAGCAGGCGCCAGATGAACCAGAGCTTCGCCCGCCCGTCATGAGGCGCCGCCGCCATCGCGGGGATCGGTGACGGAAGGACGCCGCTGCCGGCGGCTTCGTCCAGTTCATCGAGCAGCCGCTGGCGCAGCGCGTAGTCCACCGGACGACGGTTGTCCGGGTCCACGAGGCTCAGGGTGATCAGTTCGCTGCCCTGGTAGAGATCAGGCACGCCGGGCGAGGCGTACTTCAGCAGCGTAAGGGTCAGGCTGTTCCATGCACCCAGCGTTGCCAGCCGATCCGACAGCTGCCGGATGTCGTGCAGGCACGCGCCCTCCTCCCCGCCGTCTGCGGGAGACAGGATTGCGCGCACGAACTGCTCCAGCGCCGATTCGTAAGGCTCGTGAGGTTGGGTCCAGCGTGTGCGCAGCTTGGCCTCGCGTGCGGCTTTGCGCATGTACTGGCAGATGCGATCTGTGTAGTCCGCAACTTCACCGGCAGCGAGCCCGCCCGGCGGCAGGGTCCCCAGCAGGGTCTGGTAAAGCAGGTATTCGTCTGCGGGCGACGGCATGTCGCCGCCACCGGCCTGCCGCTCGCACCATGCGCGGCATTTGCCGTGCCAGCGCGCTAATGCATTCATCCACTCGTCGGGAATCTCCGAGAGCACGTCGATGCGGTTGCGCACGTCTTCCGAACGCTTGTTGTCGTGCGTCGAGGTCGCCAGCATGGTGTGCGGCCAGCGCAGGGCGCGATCTGCCGAGAGCGCGTGGAACTGCTTGACATCGATGCCGAACACATCCGGCTCCCCGCCAACCTCGTTGAGCGAACTCAGCGGAAAGTAGCGGTAGAAGGCGGTGTCTTCCACGCCCTTGGCCGCGACCGGGGCGCTGAACTGCTGGAAGCGCATCGCGAAGCGTCGCACCCTCTCGGACAGCGCCGACGGCGCCCCGTCTGCCGCCTCGCCGCGCAGCGACACGCGCAAGAACTCGAACACCGACAGGTCGGCGTCGCCGCTGCGCCGTGCGGCCTCGGCCACGGCTTCGTCGATGAACCGGCCATCCTGCTCGGACGGCTCCTGCACGATGTAGGTGCGGTAGACGCTCATGCACGCACACACGCCCGCCAGCGCGCGCCGCAGCGCGTTGAGCGTGTAGTCGCGCGTGCGCCGGTCGGCCCGGGCGATGCGGAGCAGCTCGCCGGAAAGCACGTTGAGCTCGGAGGACAGGGCATTGCGCATCACCTCGCGCCGACCCTCGCGGCAGATCGAGGCGAAGTCTTCCGTCACGCCGGTGAAGCGCTGCCAGGTGTGCAGCACGCTGCTCTCGCCGGCGGTGTCGACGAGCACGCCATTCGCCACGTTGGCGAAACGGTAGCCTGTGGTGCCGTGCACGTGCCAGCTGTCGGGCACCTCCTCGTGCCCGGCCGCGATCTTCTCCGCCACCACGTAAAGCGGCCGTGCGGGCCGGCCCTGGGCGTCGTGCGTCGGCAGCGCCAGGCCGGCGCGCCGTGCGTAGCCTTCATGCAGCTTGCAGAAATAGTCGGCCGGGTCGTAAAGCCCGTCCGGATGATCGATGCGCAGCCCGTCGACCACGCCCGAAGCTGCAAGGTCCAGCGCGAAGGACTGGGTGGCCTCGAACACCTCGTCGCGCTCCATGCGCACGCCCGCGAGATCGTTGATGTCGAAGAAGCGGCGGTAGTTGATCTCGTCGGACGCCACGCGCCAGTGCGCGAGCCTAAAAGCCTGCGTCTCGATGAGCTCGTGCAGTGCGTCGCGACCTTCGGCCGAGGCCATGTTGAACTCCGCGACTGCCGCGGCGACCGCCAGGGTCACCTCGGGCTGAGCGTGCGCCAGTTCGGCGAGACGCGCCTTGAGCAGCTCCTTGTCGCGCACGCGCTCGGCCTGTTCGTACGCCGACGTGGCGTCGCGCCCCGGCAATCGCCCGAAGGCGGTCGAGAGGCTCGCGAGCCTGTCCGCATCGACGCCGCCCAGCCGCGCGAGTGCCAGCTCCAGCACTGCCGGATAGGTCTCCGGCGCCACCGGGAAGCGGTGGTCGAAATAGCGCACGGCGAAGCTGCCGGCCGACTCCTCGAAGCACAGCACCAGTTCGCCGCTCTCCAGCACCTCGCCGTAGTGCCCGCCCAGAACCGGAAGCAGCACCTTGCCAGCCAGCTCCGGGTTCAGCGGCTGCCAGTCGATGTCGAAGTGCTGCGCGAAGAGCGAGGCCGGGCCGTTCTCCAGCACGTCCATCCACCAGGCGTTGTCCGCGCCGAACACGCCCATGTGGTTGGGCACCATGTCGAGCAACTGGCCGAGGCCGTTCGCCTTCAGCGCATCGACGAAGCGGGCGAAGCCCTCCTCGCCGCCGAGCTCGGGGTTGATCTCGGCATGCGCGACCACGTCGTAGCCGTGCATGCTGCCGGGCCGGGCGCGCTGTATCGGCGAACAGTAGACATGGCTCACGCCCAGCTTCGCCAGGTAAGGCAGCACGCGGATGGCGTCGTCGAAGCCGAAGTCCTTGTGGAACTGCAGCCTGTAGGTGGCGCGCGGAATGCGCGCCTGCAGGCCTGCCGGCGTTTCCTGCCTCGTCTGCCGCGGCCGCGCTTCGCCCAGCACGCGGGCCAGCCCGCGCATGCGGTCGCTCTGCGCCAGCGCCGCCACCGGCTGCGCCAGCTTGCGGCGCCAGTTGGGGTGCTCGTGGACCGTGCCCGGCATGTTGGCCTGCTCCACGGTGCCGGCCACGTCTTCCAGCTGCACCGCCATCAGGGCCGACGGCGTTCTGGCGAGGAAGGCATGCGCCGCTTCCACGAGCCGCTGCGAAGGCACCGAAAGGCCGGCTGCCTCGGCAGCCTCCTCGCGGGACAGCAGGCCCTCTTGCTGCAGCGACTCGATGAGCTCGACGCGCTCGCGCATGCGGTCTGCGAGCTGCTTGTCGAAAACCGCAGGATCGGGAAAGAGGTTCAGCGCGAGCCGCTCGCGAAGATCGGCCACCGTCCACCAGCCCGCGAAGGTGGCGAGGTCATGCGTGCTGATGGCGACCAGCGCGGCTGGTGGGTACTCGCCCGGCGCCTTGAAGCCTCCAGCGTGGCGGCGTTCGAAGTAGAGCAGGCGGTAGGAGAGCACGTCGGCCCGCGACAGGCCTTCGCGCACCGCGTCCTCGACCGTGCCGAGATCCTCGCCCACCACCATGCAGCGCTGTCGGTGGCTTTCGATCGCGACGATGGCGAGCATCTCTTCCAGCGGGTAGTAGACGTATGCGCCCTCACCCGCCCCGCGGCCGGACGGAATCCAGAAAAGCCGCATCAGCCCCATCGCGTGGTCGATACGCAATGCGCCAGCGCCGCGCATGCTGGCGCGCAGCGTCTCGATGAAGAAGCGATAGCCGTCGGCACGCAGGCTGCCCGGCTTCAGCGGCGGCAGCCCCCAGCGCTGGCCGGCCGGGTTGAACTCGTCGGGCGGGGCGCCGATGCTTGCGCCGTCGGCAAAGCCCTGCTGGAAAGACCATGCGTCGGAGCCACCGCGATCGACCGACACCGCCAGGTCCGCGTAGAGGCCAACGCCCATGCCCAGTGCGCGGCAACGCGCCGCGACGTGCGAAAGCTGCTGGTCGGCCACCCACTGCAGGTACTGGTGGAAGTGCACGCGGTCGGGATGCGCATGCGCGAACGCGGCGATCTCGGCCGAACCAGGGTCGCGCCATGCCTCGGGCCATGAATGCCAGTCGCCCGAGCCATCTTCGGTGGAAAGAAAGTGCGCCCGCAGGGCCTCGAACACCGCATGCCGCCTGAGGGCCTCGCCGCGCTGTTCGATGAAGTCCAGAAACGCCCTGCCCGCTTCGTCGGGCGCGCCCTTCGGCGGTAGGTGGCGCTCGCGGAAATGGGCGAAGAGCAGCTCCAGCACCTCGAACTTCGCAGCCGCCACGCCTGCGTAGTCGACGAGCGGCGAAGCGCGCAGCGTGGCCAGGCGTTGCTGGAAGTCGGGAGAGCCGACCTTGTCGCGCGCCGCGGCGCAACCAGAGAAGCCTTCGACCGCCTCGACGTCGATATAGAGCACGTTGAGCTGCTGGCGCGACGACGGGCTGTATGGGCTGGCGTGTTCCGGTGTGCTTGCGAACAGCGCATGCAGCGGGTTGAGCCCGATCAGGTCGGCGCCCTGCCCGGCCACCTGCACCGCCAGTTCTTCCAGATCGCCGAAATCGCCAATGCCCCAGTTGCGCGGCGAGCGCAGCCCGTAGAGCTGTACGGCCACTCCCCAGACCCGGCCTCCGTCCTGCACGGCCGGCGGACGGTAGCACCGCCCGGGCGTCGCCAGCACCAGCGTCTCGCCCGGCAGGCCCTCCACGCGCAGCCGGTGATAGCCGGCTTCGAGCTCGACGGGGATGTGCAGGCTGCGTTCGCCCTGCGCAGTTTCCTCCTGGGAAACGTCGCTCTCGCCCTCGACCACAGTGCCGCGCTCGTCGTGCAGCTGCCAGCGGGCCCTGTGGATCGATGCTGGAAGCCGCAGATGCAGTTGCCATGCGTTCGTCGGCGCTTGAACGACGAGCACCGGCGGCAGCGCGTGCGCCCGGCTCTCTCGCCGCGCCGCGTCCAGCGCGGGCCCGGCATCCGCCACGCGGCCGAGCCGGAGGCCGAACTCGGCCAGCAGTGCCATCAGGCTGCCTGCGCTGGCCTCCCGGCGAATGCCGAAGGCATCGAAATAGCCGGTGGCGATGCCATGGTGCTCGCACAGGCGTTTCAGTTCATCAGTGACCGCTTCATGCGGCTCGCGCGTTTCATCCGACACCCGGTGGATCCTCCAGCGTTACATACACCGCGCCGCGTTCGAGGTGCAGCGCACCCTCACGAACGCTGGCGCCTTCACCATGAACCAGTTCGCCGGGCGGCAGGGCCCGGCCCATCGCCGGCTGCTCGCCGAAATGCGCAAGCATGTGCAGACGGCCCGAACTGCCGAGCTCCCAGCTCACCTGCAGCGTGCCGTTCTCGCTGCGATACACGCCTGCGGCCGCCATGCCGGCGAGCCGCGGCACGATCACCCTGT
>CAJYQC010000163.1 GCA_913776885.1 uncultured Variovorax sp. | reverse complement strand
CCCTCTCGCAAGCTGTCGACGTTGATGTCCAGCATCATCACCACGAACAGGAACAGCACCATCACGGCGCCCACATACACGAGTTCCTCGCGATCTCGCTCGTGCTCGTGTATGTGGGCGCCGTGATGGTGCTGTTCCTGTTCGTGGTGATGATGCTGGACATCAACGTCGACAGCTTGCGAGAGGGCTTCTGGAAGCACTTCCCGCTGGCGGCGGCCGTGGGTGCGCTGATCGCGCTGGAAATGGCGGCCGTGCTCATGGGCGGCTTCCGCCTGGGCGAGCCGCGTGTCGCAGCGGGCGCGGCGGGGGCCAACACTTCCAATACGCTCGAACTGGGCAAGCTGCTCTACTCCGAATATCTCTACCCGCTGGAAATCGCTGCGGTCATCCTGCTCGTGGCCATCGTGGCCGCCATCGCACTGACGCTGCGCACCCGCAAGGACAGCAAGTACGTCAACCCGGCCGACCAGGTCCGCGTGAAGGCGCGCGACCGCGTGCGCATCGTGCAGATGCCGGCAACGCGTGCAGCGGAGCCTGTGGTTGAAGCTGCGGACGCTGCAAAGGAAAACAAGGCATGACGCTCACGCTCGGACACTTTCTTTCGCTCGGCGCGATGCTCTTCGCGCTGTCCGTGATCGGCATCTTCCTGAACCGCAAGAACCTGATCGTGCTGCTGATGGCCATCGAGCTGATGCTGCTGGCGGTCAACATGAACTTCGTGGCGTTCTCGCATTTCCTGGGCGACATGCACGGCCAGATCTTCGTGTTCTTCATCCTGACGGTGGCCGCGGCCGAGTCGGCCATCGGGCTGGCGCTGCTGGTCCTGCTGTTCCGCAACAAGTCGAACATCAACGTCGACGAACTCAACTCGCTCAAGGGTTGACAGCAACATGAGCGCAACCCTTTCCGCATCCACATTGCTGGCCGTGCCGCTGGCACCCCTGGTCGGCGCAGCCGTCGCAGGCCTGTTCGGCACGAAGTTCGGTGGCAATCACATCGGCCGCAAGGTCACGCATTCGCTGACCATCCTCGGCGTGCTGGTCGCCTTCATCATCTCGGCGATGACGCTCAAGAGCGTGATCGTCGACGGCGCCCGCTTCAACCAGACCATCTACGAATGGATGGTGGTCGGCGGCTTGAAGATGGAAGTCGGCTTCATGGTCGACGGCCTCACCGCCATGATGATGTGCGTCGTGACCTTCGTGTCGCTGATGGTCCACATCTACACCATCGGCTACATGGAAGAGGACGACGGCTACAACCGCTTCTTCTCGTACATCTCGCTGTTCACCTTCTCGATGCTGATGCTCGTCATGAGCAACAACATGCTGCAGCTGTTCTTCGGCTGGGAGGCGGTGGGCCTGGTGTCGTACCTGCTGATCGGTTTCTGGTTCAACAAGCCGACTGCGATCTTCGCGAACATGAAGGCCTTCCTGGTCAACCGCGTGGGCGACTTCGGATTCATCCTCGGCATCGGCCTCATCGCCGCGTATGCCGGCACGCTGAACTACACCGAAGCCTTCGCCAAGGCGGGCACGCTGGCCGGCATCACCTTCCCGGGCACCGAGTGGATGCTGATCACGGTGATCTGCATCTGCCTGTTCATCGGCGCGATGGGCAAGAGCGCGCAGTTCCCGCTGCACGTGTGGCTGCCCGACTCGATGGAAGGTCCGACCCCCATCTCTGCGCTGATTCACGCAGCAACGATGGTGACGGCCGGCATCTTCATGGTGGCGCGCATGTCGCCGCTGTTCGAGCTGAGCGACACGGCGCTGAGCTTCATTCTCGTGATCGGCGCCATCACCGCGCTCTTCATGGGCTTCCTGGGCATCATCCAGAACGACATCAAGCGCGTGGTCGCGTACTCGACGCTCTCGCAGCTCGGCTACATGACGGTGGCGCTCGGTGCCTCGGCCTATTCGGTCGCGGTGTTCCACCTGATGACGCACGCATTCTTCAAGGCGCTGCTGTTCCTCGGTGCCGGGTCGGTCATCATCGGCATGCACCACAACCAGGACATCCGCTGGATGGGCGGCGTGCGCAAGTACATGCCGATCACCTGGATCACCTCGCTGCTGGGTTCGCTCGCGCTGATCGGCACGCCGTTCTTCTCGGGCTTCTACTCGAAGGACAGCATCATCGAGGCGGTGCACGAAAGCCACCTGTGGGGCGCGAACTTCGCCTACTACGCGGTGCTGGCCGGCGTGTTCATCACGGCGTTCTACTCGTTCCGCATGTACTTCCTGGTCTTCCATGGCAAGGAGCGCTACGACCAGAACCCGGATGCGCACCACGACGACCATGGCCATGACGACCACGGCCACGGCCATCACGACCACAAGCCGCACGAGTCGCCCTGGGTGGTTTGGCTGCCGCTGGTGCTGCTGGCGATCCCGTCGGTGGTGATCGGCTTCATGACCATCGAGCCGATGCTGTTCGGCGAGTTCTTCAAGAACGTGATCTTCGTGGACGCTTCCAGGCATCACGCGATGAAGGAACTGGAAGAAGCCTTCCACGGTCCTGTGGCGATGGCCATCCACGGTCTGAAGACGCCGCCGTTCTGGCTGGCGCTGGCCGGCGTGGTCCTGTCCTGGTACATGTACATGATCAACCCGGCGCTGCCGGCGGCGATCAAGCGTGCCTTCGGTCCGATCTACCGCCTGCTCGAGAACAAGTACTACATGGACTGGTTCAACGAGAACGTCATCGCCCGCGCCACGCGCGCCCTGGGTACCGGCCTCTGGAAGGGCGGCGACCAGGCCCTGATCGACGGTGCCGTGGTGAACGGTTCCTGGAAGATCGTGGGCCGTATCTCTGGTGTGGTGCGCTGGATGCAGTCGGGCTACATCTATCACTACGCCTTCGCGATGCTGCTCGGCGTCTTCATCCTGATGACGTACTTCGTCTGGTTCAAACGCTGAGCCTAGCGCTGGAGAAAAAGAAAAATGGGTTTGTTGAGCCTTGCCATCTGGGTGCCGATCGCATTCGGTGCCGTGCTGTTGGCGTTTGGCCGTGAAGAGCATGCCAGAGGCGTGCGCTGGGTCGCGCTCCTCGGTTCCATCGTGAGCTTCCTGGTCACGGTGCCGCTGTTCACGCGTTTCCAGAACGGCACCGCCGCGATGCAGTTCGTCGAGAAGACGGGCTGGATCTCGCGCTTCAACGTCAACTACCATCTCGGGGTCGACGGTCTGTCGCTCTGGCTGGTGCTGCTGACGTCGTTCATCACCGTCATCGTGGTGATCTCGGCCTGGGAAGTGATCACCGAGCGCGTGAACCAGTACATGGGCGCGTTCCTGATCCTGTCGGGCCTCATGATCGGCGTCTTCGCCGCGCTCGACGGCGTGCTGTTCTACGTGTTCTTCGAAGCCACGCTGATCCCGATGTACCTGATCATCGGCATCTGGGGCGGCCCGAACAAGATCTACGCGGCGTTCAAGTTCTTCCTGTACACCTTGCTCGGCTCGCTGCTGATGCTGGTGGCGCTGATCTACCTGTACAACAAGTCGGGCGGCAGCTTCGACATCCTGTCGTGGCACAAGCTGCCGCTGGGTTCGACCGCACAGACCTTCCTGTTCTTCGCCTTCTTCGCTGCCTTCGCGGTGAAGGTGCCGATGTGGCCGGTGCACACCTGGCTGCCCGACGTGCACGTCGAGGCGCCCACTGGTGGTTCGGCCGTGCTGGCCGCGATCATGCTGAAGCTGGGTGCCTACGGCTTCCTGCGCTTCTCGATGCCGATCGCTCCGGACGCCTCGCATGAATGGGCCTGGCTGATGATCGCGCTGTCGCTGATCGCCGTGATCTACGTCGGCCTGGTGGCGCTGGTGCAGCAGGACATGAAGAAGCTGGTGGCCTACTCGTCGGTGGCGCACATGGGCTTCGTGACGCTGGGCTTCTTCATCTTCAACGAGCTCGGCGTGTCCGGCGGCATCGTGCAGATGATCGCGCACGGCTTCGTGTCGGGCGCCATGTTCCTGGGCATCGGCGTGCTGTACGACCGCGTGCACTCGCGCCAGATCGCCGACTACGGCGGCGTGGTGAACACCATGCCCAAGTTCGCCGCGTTCGCGCTGCTGTTCGCCATGGCCAACTGCGGCCTGCCGGGCACCGCCGGTTTCGTGGGCGAGTGGATGGTGATCCTGGGTGCCGTGAAGGCCAATTTCTGGATCGGCCTGGGGGCAGCCACCGCGCTGATCTTCGGCGCCGCCTATACCCTCTGGATGTACAAGCGCGTGTATCTGGGCCCCGTCGGCAACGACCATGTGAAGGAACTCAGCGACATCAATTCGCGCGAATTCCTGATGCTGGCACTGCTGGCCATCGCCGTGCTGTGGATGGGCCTGTTCCCGAAGCCGTTCACCGACGCGATGGACGCCTCCGTGACCGAGCTGCTGCGCCACGTGGCAGTCTCGAAGCTGCCCTCCTGATGCCACGCTGAAGAAGAGAACGAGATGATTGACAAACTCAGCTGGGTCACGATCTACCCCGAAATCGTGTTGCTGGTCATGGCCTGCATCATTGCGCTGGTCGACCTGTCGGACACGAGCCCGCGCCGCACCCGCACCTATGTGCTGACACTGCTCACGCTGGCCGTGGTGGCCGTCATGTCGGGGCTGCACGCCTCCGCAGGCAAGACCATCTACGGTTTTGGCGGCATGGTCGTCAGCGATCCGATGGGCAACTGGCTCAAGTGCTTCTCCACGGTGGCGCTGATGGTCACGCTGGTCTACGGCCGTCCCTATGCGGCCGATCGCGAGATGCTGCGCGGTGGCGAAATGTTCACCATCAGCATGTTCGCGCTGCTGGGCATGTTCGTGATGATCTCGGGCAGCAACTTCCTGCTGATCTACCTGGGCCTCGAACTGCTGACGCTTTCGAGCTACGCCCTGGTGGCGCTTCGCCGCGACAACGCGGTGGCCAGCGAAGCCGCCATGAAGTACTTCGTGCTCGGCGCCATGGCCAGCGGCTTCCTGCTCTACGGCCTGTCGATGATGTACGGTGCTACCGGCTCGCTCGACGTGAACGAGGTGTTCAAGGCCATCGCCAGCGGCAAGGTGAACCACCAGGTGCTGGTGTTCGGCCTGGTGTTCATCGTCGCCGGCCTGGCTTTCAAGGTGGGTGCTGCGCCGTTCCACATGTGGGTGCCCGACGTCTACCAGGGCGCACCGACGGCGATCACGCTGCTGATCGGCGCTGCGCCCGAACTGGCCGCCTTCGCGATCATCATCCGCCTGCTGGTCGACGCGCTGCAGCCGCTGGCCATCGACTGGCAGCAGATGCTCGCCGTGCTGGCCATCGCCTCGCTGCTGGTCGGCAACTTGGCCGCCATCGCGCAGAGCAACCTCAAGCGCATGCTGGCCTACTCGACGATCTCGCAGATGGGCTTCATGCTCCTTGGCCTGGTCGCCGGCTCGGACCAGCAGGGCACGTACAACGCCCAGTACGCCTACAGCGCCGCGATGTTCTACATCGTGACCTACGTGCTGACCACGCTGGCGAGCTTCGGCATCATCCTGCTGCTGGCGCGCGAAGGCTTCGAGAGCGAAGAGATCACCGACCTGGCCGGCCTGAACCAGCGCAGCCCGCTGTACGCCGGCGTGATGTCGATCGCGATGTTCTCGCTTGCGGGCCTGCCGCCGCTGGTCGGCTTCTACGCGAAGCTGGCCGTGCTGCAGGCGCTGATCGCCTCGGGCCACGCGATCTACATCGGCCTGGCCGTGTTCGCGGTGATGATGTCGCTGATCGGCGCCTTCTACTACCTGCGCGTGGTCAAGGTCATGTACTTCGACGCGCCCGTCACGGCCACCACCGTGTCGGCACCGCGCGACGTGCGTACCGTGCTGACGATCAACGGCGCGCTGATCCTGATCCTGGGCATCGTGCCCGGCGGCCTGATGACGCTGTGCTACGACGCGATCGTGGCGACGCTGGCCCACTGACGCGGCCGACCTCGGGTGTCGCAAACCGCGTCGGTCTGGGTCGTTCTCCTGGTGGCCCTCGTGGCCGCCAACCTGCCGTTCTTCAACGACCGCCTGCTCGGCGTCGTGCCGCTCGCGACTGCTCCCAAGTCGCTCGCGGCGCGCCTTGCCGAGCTGGTGGTCTTGTACTTTCTGGCCGGCGGCGTCGGGCTGCTGTTCGAGCGCAGGGCAGGGCAGATCGCCGCGCAGGGCTGGGAGTTCTATGCGGTGACCGGCGCGCTGTTCGTCGTGCTGGCCTTCCCCGGCTTCACCTGGCGCTACCTGATGAAGCACAGGCACTGAACTGAAACAGGCATCGAGACTGGCAAGGACGACATGACCACCAAGCCCACCGACACCGTCGATTCGCACTTGAAGGAAGAGCTGCTGAGCCGCGAGGAGCTGTTCGAGGGCAAGTTCCTCAAGGCCCGGCGCGACACCATCCGCCTGCCCGACGGCCATAGCGCCACGCGCGAGTACGTGCTGCATCCGGGTGCGGTGGTGGTGATTCCGCTGCTCGACGACGGCCGTGTCGTGCTCGAGCGGCAGTTCCGGTACCCGGTCGGCCACGTAATGATCGAGTTTCCGGCGGGCAAGCTCGATGCGGGCGAAGACCCTTTCGACTGCGGCCGGCGCGAGCTGGCCGAGGAAACCGGCTACGCCGCGCGCGAGTGGGCTTACGCAGGCGCGATGCACCTGGCGGTGGCTTACTCGACCGAGATCATCCACATCTATTTCGCGCGCGGACTCTCGCTCGGCGAGCGGCAGCTCGACCACGGCGAGTTCCTCGACGTGTTCACTGCCACGCCCGACGAACTGGTCGGCTGGTGCCGCGAAGGCAAGGTCACCGACGCCAAGACGCTGACCTGCACGCTGTGGCTGCAGAACGTCCTTTCGGGCGCATGGGCACTGGACTGGCAGGCCCCGCCCGCGCAGGACAGCGCGGGATAATCCGCGCCATGAAGGTTCTCGATCTCCGCTGCACCCATGGCCACGGCTTCGAGGGCTGGTTCGCCTCCAGCGAGGATTTCGATACCCAGCTGGCCTCGGGCCTGGTCGAATGCCCGGTCTGCGGCGCCACCGCCATCGTCAAGCTGCTGAGCGCTCCCCGTCTCAACCTGGGCAATGCCAAGGCGCCGAAAGAGGCTCCCGTGCCTGCCCCTGCCGCCCAGGCTGCTTCAAGCGTTCCTGCCGAACTCTCGCCCGAGGCCCGCTGGATGCGTGCCGTGCGCGAGGTGCTGTCGAAGACCGAGGACGTCGGCGAGCGCTTCGTCGACGAAGCCCGCAAGATGCACTACGGCGAAACGCCGGAGCGCGGCATTCGCGGCCATGCCACGCCCGAACAGGCCGAAGCGCTGCTCGATGAAGGCATTCCGGTGATGGCGCTGCCGATTCCGGCGGCGCTGAAGGAAACCCTGCAGTAATCAGCCAGCTCGCAATCAGCCGATGCCGGCGCGGCCTGCTCAGGCCGTGAACTGCAGCGCTGCGAGCCGCGCGTACACGCCGCCCTGCGCCACGAGCGCCGCGTGCGTTCCCTGTTCGACGATCCCGCCGTGGTCCAGCACCACGATGCGGTCGGCCTTCTGCACGGTGGCCAGGCGGTGGGCGATCACCAGCGTGGTCCGGTTCTCCATCGCCGACTCCAGTGCGGCCTGCACCATCCGCTCGCTCTCCGCGTCGAGGGCGCTCGTGGCTTCGTCGAGCAGCAGCAGCGGAGGGTTCTTGAGGATCGCGCGGGCGATCGCGATGCGCTGGCGCTGTCCGCCCGAAAGCCGGACCCCGCGCTCGCCGAGGAAGGTGTCGTAGCCCTCGGGCAGCGCCTGCAGGAAGTCATGCGCGAACGCGGCGCGGGCGGCGGCCTGCACTTCCTCGGCCGTCGCCTCGGGGTTGCCGTAGCGGATGTTCTCGAACGCGCTGGCCGAGAAGATCACCGCGTCCTGAGGCACGAGGCCGATGCGGGCGCGCAGCTCGGGCAAGGCCAGCGAGGCCAGCGGTGCACCGTCGAGCAGCACGCGGCCGGTCTGCGGGTCGTAGTAGCGCAACAGCAGCTGGAACACGGTGCTCTTGCCGGCGCCGCTCGACCCCACCAGCGCGACGGTTTCGCCGGGGGCGACTTCGAGGCTGAAGTCGCGCAAGGCAGGCGCGCCGGGGCGGGACGGGTAATGGAAGGTCACCGCGTCGAACTTGATCGCGCTTCCCGCGACGGGCACCGGAGCGACCACCGGGCTGGCGGGCGACACGATGGCCGCTGGCGCGTGCAGCAGTTCCATCAGCCGTTCCGTGGCGCCGGCCGCGCGCAGCAGGTCGCCGTAGACCTCGCCCAGCACGGCGGTCGCACTCGCGAGGATGGCGACGTAGACGACGGTCTGGCCCAGGTGGCCTGCGGTGATGTCGCCGCGCAGCACCGCCTGCGTGCCCTGGTAGAGGCCCCAGAGAAGCGCCGCCGAGGTCGCGATGATGATGAAGGCCACGAGCACCGAGCGGGCGCGGGTGCGGCGCACGGCGGTGCGGAAGG
This sequence comes from uncultured Variovorax sp., assembly GCA_913776885.1. GTDB lineage: Bacteria > Pseudomonadota > Gammaproteobacteria > Burkholderiales > Burkholderiaceae_C > Variovorax. Next base: position 1,200 of record CAJYQC010000163.1, on the reverse strand, counting down.
CGTTCTCGGTCGAGCCGCTGAAGCGCGCGGCCTCGCGGGCCTCGGCCGTGTAGCTCTGCACCACCGGAATGGCGTTCAGCACCTCGGCGGCGATGGCGCTCGAATCGGCCACGCGGTCCTGGCTGGCGCGGGAGAGCTTGCGCACGCGACGGCCGAACACCATGCTCGGCAGCACCACCAGCACGAGGATGCCCAGCACTTGCACCATCACGTAGGGGTTGGTCCAGATCAGCACTGCCAGAGCGCCCACGCCCATCACGACGTTGCGCAGGCCCATGCTGAGCGAGGAGCCGACGACCGTCTGCACCAGGGTGGTATCGGCCGTGAGCCGCGACAGCACCTCGCCGGTCTGCGTGGTCTCGAAGAAGGCGGGGCTCTGCTTGAGCACGTGGCCGTAGACGGCGTTGCGGATGTCGGCCGTCACGCGCTCGCCAAGCCAGCTCACCGTGTAGAAGCGCGCTGCCGAGAACAAGCCCAGCGCCACGGCCACGGCGAAGAGGGCGCCGAAGTGCTCGCGCAGCGCCATGGTCTGGGCGCCTTTGTCGGAGCTGATCAAGCCGTTGTCGATCAGGCTGCGCAAGGCGATAGGAAAGGCCAGCGTGGTGACCGCCGCCATCACCAGGAAGACGCCCGCCAGCACGATCTGCACGCGGTACGGGCGAAGAAAAGGGCTCAGGCCCGAGAGCGATCGGGGCGAGCCCTTGGCCATGGAAGACGGTGGGGAGGAAGCCATGCGCCGATTCTACCGATCCCTTGCCTCTACAAAGGTAGCCTTGACAATAATTGCCTCGGCAACTAATATTGCGCCCATGAGCGATGCCAACACCCCTCAGAACCCGCCGGTTCCCGCCGGCGAGGAGCGTCGTGCGACCGTCGCCTTCTACAGCCCCGAGACTTACCGCGCGGAGGAGAGCATCGGCTACCTCATGCGCCGCATCGTCACTGCGGTCGGCCAGTCGGTCGAAACCCGCATGTGCGAGCCGGGCAGCCCCACCTATCCGCAGTGGGTGCCTCTCTACAAGCTGCACGTCGGCGCCGCCACCACGGTGGCCGAACTGGCCCGCGCCTGCGAGCTCGACACCGGCGCCATGACGCGCCTGCTCGACCGCCTCGAGGCCAAGGGCCTGTGCCGCCGGGTGCGCTCGCTCGAAGACCGGCGCGTGGTCAACATCGAGCTCACCGACGAAGGCCGCGCGTCCG
>CAJYQC010000162.1 GCA_913776885.1 uncultured Variovorax sp. | reverse complement strand
ACGGCATACGCGAGAGGTGCCAGTGACTGGAGTTCAGACGTGTGCTCTTCCGATCTTGGTCGACGAGGTCAGCGACCCGGGCGTGGCCGCCACCAAGCTCGCCTGGTGGCGCACCGAGGTATCGCAGGCCTTCGCGGGCACGCCGCGCCATCCGGTGATGCAGGCGTTGATGCCGCAGGCCGCCGCCTACGGCATCGAGGCGCGCCAGCTCAACGAGGTGATCGACGGTTGCCAGATGGATCTCGAGCAGACCCGATACCTTGACTTCCACGGCCTCTCGCGCTATTGCCACCTCGTGGCCGGCGTGGTCGGCGAGGTCGCCGCCCGCATCTTCGGCCAGACCGACGTGCAGACCACTGCCTACGCCCACAAGCTGGGCCTGGCGCTGCAGCTCACCAACATCCTGCGCGACGTGGGCGAGGACGCGATGCGCGGGCGCATCTACCTGCCGGTCAACGAGCTGCAGAAGTTCGACGTGAAGGCGCATGAGATCCTGAACCGCGTGCACTCCGATCGTTTCGTCGAACTCATGAAGTTCCAGGCCGCGCGCGCCCACGCCGCCTACGACGAAGCGCTCGCCCTCCTCCCGCTGGCCGACCGCCGCTCGCAGAAGCCCGGCCTGATGATGGCCAGCATCTACCGCACCCTGCTGCGCGAGATCGAACGCGACAACTTCCAGGTGCTGAACCAGCGCGTGAGTCTGACGCCGGTGCGCAAGTTCTGGCTGGCCTGGAAAGTCCAGGCCCTCGGACGGATATGACTCGCCCCCAGGCTTCGCGCACTTCGTGTCGCTTCGCCAACCCCCTACCGGGGGCAACACCTGATGCCCGGCAAAGCCGGTTCCTCGGTGTTTCTGGAATTGGAGCCGCACCACTATCGTGTCGCGACGCTGGGGACGATGCTCGAGACCAACCCATCGCCCCAGACCGATGTCCATGAGAGTCGCCGTCATCGGCGCCGGCTGGGCCGGCCTCGCCTGCGCGGTGGAGGCCACGCGGCTCGGCCATGCCATGACGCTGTTCGAGGCGGCGCACACGCCGGGCGGGCGAGCGCGGCGGGTCGACGACATGCACGGGCTGGCGCTGGACAACGGGCAGCACATCCTGATCGGTGCGTACACGGCCACGCTGCAATTGATGCGCGACGTCGGCGTCGATGTAGAAGGCGCGCTGCTGCGGCTGCCTCTTTCGCTGCGTTTCGCCGACGGCGGGGGGCTGAAGCTGCCGCGGCTGCCTGCGCCGCTCGATCTGCTGGCGGGCATCTTCACGGCGCGGGGCTGGACGTGGCGCGACAAGTCGTCGCTGCTGCGCACCGCCATCGGCTGGAGGCTCTCGGGCTTTCGCTGCGGCCGTGCCGCGACGGTTGCCGATCTTTGCGCCGGACTCACGCCGCGCGTGATGCGGGAGCTGATAGAGCCGCTTTGCGTTTCCGCGCTCAATACGCCCGTCGCGCAGTCGAGCGGCGAGGTCTTCCTGCGCGTGCTGAACGACGCACTCTTCAGCGGAAGCGGCGGCGCCGACCTGTTGCTGCCGCGGGCGGATCTCGGAGCGCTGCTGCCCGATGCAGCGATCCGCTGGCTGACGCAGCGCGGCGCCGCGGTCCGCATCGGCACGCGCGTGCGTGCCATCGCATCGAAGGCGGGGCAATGGCTGGTCGATGGTGAAGCCTTCGATCGGGTCGTGCTGGCCTGCGCGCCCTGGGATGCAGCGCGCCTCGTCCGCGGCTCGGGCCTGCCGGTGCACCGCTGGTGCGAAACCACCGAGGCGCTGCGCTTCGAGGCCATCGCGACCGTCTACCTGCGCGGCGCCAGGCCGCTGGCTGAGCCGATGCTCGCGCTTCGCAGCGATCCAGCCACGGCACCGGCCCAGTTCGCCTTCGACCGGAGCCAGCTCGGCGGCATGCAGGGCGTGCTCGCGATGGTGGTGAGTGCGAACGAGGCGTCGCGCGAGGTGCTGGAAGACCAGGTCATCGCGCAGGCCGAAGCCCAGTTGGGCCAGTCGAACCTGGAGCTGGTGCAGACGGTGATCGAGAAGCGCGCCACCTTCGCCTGCACGCCTGGCCTCGTGCGGCCGCCCTCCTTCATTGCATCCGGCCTGCAGGCCTGCGGCGACTACGTCGAAGGTCCGTATCCAGCCACGCTAGAAGGCGCGGTGCTCAGCGGGCTCGCCGCCGCCAGATCACTGCATTGACCGCATGACGACCGAACTGCGCTATCTCGATTTCGACTACAGCGAAGATACCGAAGGCCACGGCACCTTCGACGCCATGGCATCGACCTCGCCCGACAAGACGCCCGAGGTGCGGGCCGAAGTCGCGCAGGTGCTCGCGTGGGCCGAGGCCGCCTTTCCCGATGCGCGCGGCGCCCTCGACGAAGGCGCGGCCTGGGACTTCGATCTGCAGGAGTCGAGCGAGGACGATCCGCGCTACGACACCGTCACCCTCTCGATCAGCGGCACCGCCGACTTCTGCGCGGCGCTGCGCGAACGCTTCGGAATCGACTGAAACAGAAGCCGCAGCTCAGGCCGCCTTGTTGCGCAGCCTCAGCAGGCTCAGCCCCAGCAGCACGAAGGCCGCGCCCGACACCGTGTTGAAGATGCGCGTGCGGCGCGGATCGGACAGCTGCCTGCGCAGCAGGCGCGCGAGCAGTACATAGAACGAATGCGCGATCACCGACGCTGCTGCGAAGGTGCCGGTCAGCACCGCGAACTGCGTGAGCATCGGCGCGTCCTGCGTGAGGAACTGCGGGAACAGCGCGGAGAAGAAAAGAATGCCCTTGGGGTTGGTCAGCGCCACCGTCACCCCGTGGCCGAAGAGGCGCCAGCTCGAGCGCGGCGCCGAG
>CAJYQC010000161.1 GCA_913776885.1 uncultured Variovorax sp. | reverse complement strand
GCCCAGGCGGACGCGCGCTCGGCCATGGTCGGGCGCATCACCGACGCCTACACCAACATCGCCACCGTCAAGCTGTTCTCGCACACGCAGCGCGAGGCCGGCTTCGCGCGCGACGCGATGCGTGAGTTCATGAAGACGGGCTACGGCCAGATGCGCCTGGTGAGCGCCTTCGAGATCGTCAACCACACGCTGAGCATGGGCCTCACGGCCGGCATGGCGGGCGTGGCACTGTGGCTGTGGTCGCACGGCGCGGTCGGCATCGGCGCCGTGGCTGCGGCCACCGCGATGGCGCTGCGCCTGCAGGGCATGTCGCACTGGATCATGTGGGAGATGACAAGCCTGTTCGAGAACATCGGCACGGTGCAGGACGGCATGAAGACGCTGTCGCGCCCGCGCGCGGTGCTCGACGCGGCCGACGCCAGGGTGCTGGAGGTGCCGCGCGGCGAGGTGCGCTTCGAGCACGCGAGCTTCCGCTACGGCGACGCGGGCCGCCGCGTGATCGACGACCTGACGCTGACCGTGAAGCCTGGCGAGAAGATCGGCCTGGTCGGCCGTTCGGGCGCGGGCAAGTCCACGCTGGTCAACCTGCTGCTGCGCTTTCACGACCTGGAAAGCGGCCACATCCTGATCGACGAGCAGGACATTGCGCACGTCACGCAGGACTCGCTGCGCAGCCACATCGGCATGGTCACGCAAGATACGTCGCTCATGCACCGCTCGGTGGCCGACAACGTCGCCTACGGCCGGCCCGACGCGACGAAGGAGCAGATCGAGGCTGCGGCCAGGCGCGCGGAGGCGCACGACTTCATCGAGACCCTGGGCGACGCCACCGGCCGGCGCGGCTACGAGGCGCACGTGGGAGAGCGCGGCGTGAAGCTCTCCGGCGGCCAGCGCCAGCGCGTGGCCATCGCGCGCGTGATGCTGAAGGACGCGCCGATCCTGCTGCTCGACGAGGCCACCAGCGCGCTCGACTCCGAGGTGGAGGCCGCCATCCAGCAGAGCCTCTACACGCTGATGGAAGGCAAGACCGTGATCGCGATCGCGCACCGGCTCTCGACCATCGCCGCGATGGACCGCCTCATCGTGCTCGACGAAGGCCGCGTGGTGGAAGAAGGCGACCATCGCACGCTGATGGCGCAGGGCGGCCTGTACGCGCGGCTGTGGGCGCACCAGAGCGGCGGCTTCCTGGGCGACAGCCTGGAGGAAGGCGAAGCGCTGCGCGCCTGACCGGCCCTTCAGGTCGGGAGGGCGCCCGCCTCGTACTGCGCGACAAATTCGCCCGATGGCGGGATCGGCTTGATCACGTCGATCAGCACCCCGTTCGGATCGCGCGTGATGAAGTGGCGCTGGCCGAATGCCTCGTCGCGCAGCGGCAGCAGGATCGGCAGGCCGGCGGCCTTCAGCCGGTCGTGCACCGCGTCGGGGTCGTCCACCTCGAAGTTCAGCAGCGTGCCGCCTGCCACCTGGCCGCGCGCGGCAGCGGGAATGGTCTCGTGGCGGCCGTCGAGCACGGCGAGGTTCACCGAGGGCTCGTCCGCCATCTGCAGATGCACGTACCAGTCGCTCGTGAAGAGCGGCGTGAAGCCGAAGTGCGTCTTGTAGAAATCCGCGGTCGCCGCGACGTCGGCGGTCATGAGAACGGGGTAGTAGCTCGTCACTTTCACGATGGGCCCTTTCATTTAACATACAGACTGCATGTAAACTGAATATAACTTACAGACAGACTGCATGTAAATGAGCAAGACCACATCGGCGACCGTCAGGACCAACCGCGAGCGCACGGAAACCACCCGCCTCGCCCTGCTGGAAGCAGCGCGTGCCCTGTTCGTCGGCAAGGGCTACGGCGACACCTCCACGCCCGAGATCGCGGCGGCCGCAGGCATCACGCGCGGAGCGCTCTACCACCACTTCGAGGACAAGCGCGACCTGTTTCGCCAGGTGCTGCAGCGCGAAAGCCAGGCCGTGGCGGCCGACATCGAGGCGGCCGCGCCCGAACAGCTCTCGCCGCGCGAGGCGCTGCTCGAAGGCAGCAAGGCTTACCTGAACGCGATGACGGCGCCGGGCCGGACGCGGCTGCTGCTCATCGACGGGCCCGCGGTGCTCGGCATGGAAGAGATCATGGCGCTGGACGACACCACCTCGGCCGCGTCGCTGCGCCAGGGCCTGGAGCGCGCCGGCGTGGGCCATGGCGAGGTCTCGCTCGACACCCTCACCGCGCTGCTGTCCGCCGCGTTCGACCGCGCCGCACTGGCCCTGAACGCGGGTGCGGACGCCGGGCAGACCCGTGCGGCGATGCTCTGGCTCCTGGAGCGCTCGCTGGGCCGCGAGCGCCAAGGCTGACGGCCCGCTCCGGCGTGGCGCTTCACACCCGCCTACAGCACCCGCCGCCCCCTGCCGACAGTCGGAACGCGAGGCCCGCGCGATGCTTCGTCCATCGTCAACAAAGAGGAGTACCCGCGTGAATTCCATCATTTACATCGTCGGTCTGGTCGTGGTGGTCGTTGCCGTTCTTTCGTTCTTCGGCCTGCGCTGATCCCCGGAGCTCTGCACCTCCCGTCAAACGGGGCCGCTCGCGGCCCCGTTCTTCGTCGTGCCCGGCCGCAGCGTGCCCAGCGCGCCCAGCTCGTGAAACCTTGCCGGGCATAATTTGCGCGGCCCTGCCCTAGCGCCCATCCGAGCCGCGCAGGGCCTCGTCGACTCGTACGCATACAGACATATAGATCGGCCTCGAAGGGACCCTGTTGACCAACACCGCGCTGCGCGACCCCGCCTTCACCGACGCGGTGATCACCGAGGGCATCCGATGGACCGAGCAGAGCGGGCCGCTCGACGACACACAGGCGCTGCGCACGGCGGCCTCCCGCACCACCGACCCTCACCGGCAGATCACCGAACGCGCCTTGCTGCTCGGCGAGCGCATCGGCCTGCAGCCTGAACTCGCACGCGCCCGGCAATGGGCGCCCTGGGTGCTGCTCTGCCTTTCGGCGCTGATCGTCATTGCCGGCCTCGGGCTCGCAGGCAACGTGATCGGCGGCGGCGAGCGACACATCAACGTGATCGTCGCGCTTGCGAGCCTGCTCGGGCTGCATGCGCTGACGCTGCTGCTGTGGCTCATTGGGCTGTGGCTGCCGCTGGGCTCCTTCAACACCGCTTCGCTGGGCTGGATCTGGCTGTCGCTCACCGCGCGCGTGGCCGGCGGCAAGCGCGGGCAGGCGCCGGTGCTGGTGCGCGCAGCAACCGGATTGCTTTCGCGCGCGAAGCTGCTGCCTTGGGCCTTCGGGCTGGTGAGCCACGGCATCTGGGCGCTGTCCTTCGCGGTGGTGCTGGCCGCGATGCTTTTCGCGCTCGCGTTCCGCAGCTACACGCTCAGCTGGGAGACGACCATCCTCGAGCCAGCGTTCTTCGTGCGTGCCGTGCAGGCACTGGGCTGGCTGCCGGCGCATCTGGGCTTTCCGGTCCCCGATGCTGCCACCGTGATGGCCGCGCCCGGCGCCGCGAGCGCTCCCGGCCAGCGCACCTGGGCGCTGTGGCTCACCGGCTGCATCCTGGTCTACGGCTTTGCGCCGCGCTTCGTGCTGACGTTGCTGAGCGCCGCCATCCTGCGCAGCCGCCGCAAGGCGCTGCAGCCCGACTGGCAGGAGCCCTACTACCGCAGGCTGCTGGCCCGCTTCGCGGCGATGGCGCCTGCAGCCATCGTCGATGCCGACCCGGGCCGCCTGCACGGCGCCATGCCGTCGAGCTTGCCTGCATCGGAACTGAACGACGCGTTCTTCGTCCTCGGCTTCGAACTGCCGCCCGACATGCCCTGGCCGCCGGCCGCGTTGCCCGCGGCCGTCGCAGCGCAGGCGCAGCGCATCGACGGCAGCGCCCCGGCGCGGCGCGCCGTGCTCGACCAGTTGGCCCGGGTGCATCCGCGCACCGTGCTGATGGTCTGCCACGCAGCCTCGAGCCCCGACCGCGGCACCGAGCGCTTCCTTCGCGAGCTGCTGGCGCACTGCGGCGAATGCCGCCTGTGGCTGGCCGATTCGCCCGGCGCCGGCGCCACGCAGCGCTGGCTCGACTGGCTGCGCGACACCGGCCTGGAGCGCATCGCCGCCAGCGAACGCCTCGAAGCCGCCCTGCCCGAAAGCGCCATCGCACCATGACGCAGCAGCCCATCCGCATCGCCGTCGTCGGCCACACCAACGCGGGCAAGACCTCGCTGCTGCGCACGCTCACGCGTCGCGCCGACTTCGGCGAGGTGTCGCAGCGCCCGGGTACCACGCGCCATGTGGAATCGGTCGATCTCGACGTGGATGGCGAAGCCGCCGTGCGCTTCTTCGACACGCCGGGCCTGGAAGACGCCGTCGCGCTGCGCGAGCACCTTGCCGCCGCCTTCGACGCGCAGGCCACGCCGCCGGAGCGCATCCGCCAGTTCCTGCGCGGGCCCGAGGCGCACGGCGTATTCGAGCAGGAGGCCAAGGTGCTGCGCACCATGCTCGACATCGATGCCGCCTTCCTGGTCATCGACGTGCGCGAGCCGGTGCTGCCCAAGTTCCGCGACGAGATCGAGCTGCTCAACTCCTGCGCGCGGCCGGTGCTGCCGGTGCTCAACTTCGTGCGCGATGCCGCCAGCCGAGAGCAGGCCTGGAAAGAACTGCTCTCGGCCTACGGCCTGCATGTGCAGGTGCGCTTCGATGCAGCCGCCCCGTTCGTCGGCGCCGAGCAGGACCTGTACGGCGATCTCGCCACGCTGCTGCGCGACCGGCGCGATCTGCTGCGCGGCGTGGTCGACTCGCTGGCCGCCGAAGCCGCAAGGCGGCGCGAATCGGCGTGCTCGCGCATCGCGTGCCTGCTGGTCGATGCCGCGGCGGTGCGCCGATCGGTGTCGTCCACCGAGTTCGCCGACGACGCGCGCCGCAAGGCGCTGGTCGCGGCGCTGCAGAAGGACGTGTTCGACAAGGCCCAGCGCTGCACCGACGACCTGCTCGCGCTCTACGGTTTTCGCCACGGCGATGCCGACGAGGCGCCGCTTCCGATCATCGAAGGCCGCTGGACGCTGGACTTCTTCAGCCCCGAGGCGATGAAGGACGCCGGCCTGCGCCTGGGCAAGGGTGCCGTCATCGGCGCGGCGGTGGGCGTGGTGGCCGACCTGGCGGTGGCCGGCATCTCGCTCGGCGCGGGCGCGGCGCTCGGCGGCGCCATCGGCGGCGCGGTGTCGCAGGGCCTGGGGCCGCTCGGGCGCAAGCTGGCCAACAAGCTGCGCGACGTGCACGAACTCACCGTGGAAGACGGCGTGCTGTTCACGCTGGCTGCATGGCAGCTCAAGCTGACCCAGGCGCTGGAACTGCGCGGGCATGCGGCCACGCAGCGCATCACCGCCGAATCGCCCGAGAACGGCGATGCGCCCACGCGCGCGGCCGCCGCCGCGGTGCGCGCCGCGCAGCCGGCGCGCAACCATCCCGAATGGGAAGCCGCCGGTATCACCTCCCGCAGCTTCTGGCGTCCTTCGCCGCAGCGCGAGGCCCTGGTGGCGGATCTGTCGGTGGCGCTGCAGCGCGCCTTCGTTGAAACGCCTTAGTTCACCAGCGCCTGCAGACGCGCATAGTCGCCTGGACGCGCGCCCAGCTGCTCGGGCGTCGAGCGCTTGACGACCCGCTCCAGGAACAGCTGCCGGTTTGCGGGCGACACGGTCATGCCCTTGTCACGCAGGAACTTCTCGTCTTCCAGCTCGCCGGCGATCACGCCGACGTTCGTCCACTTCGCGGTTTCGACCAGCACCTTCTCGACCATCGCCTGCTGCTGGGGATTCAGCTTGCCCCACGCCGCCTTGCCGATGACGATGCCCAGCGTGTCGTAGACGTGCGCGGTCAGCAGCACGTACTTCTGCACTTCGTAGAGCTTCTTCGACTTGGCGATGTCCAGCGGGTTTTCCTGCGCCTCGACCTCGTTCTTCTTGAGCGAGCCGTACAGGCTCATGAAGGGCAGCGTCACCGGCTTGGCGTCGACCGCGGTGGCGAAGAGCTGGTAGGCCGCGGCGGTCGGAACGTACAGGCGCAGGTCGCGGAAGTCTTCCGGTTTGGCCAGCGGCTTCGCCGATGTGACTTGGCGCGCGCCGTAGTAGACCGAGGCGACCATGCGATTGCCGCTTCTCTCGTTGTAGCCCTTCATCAGCTCGGCCAGCAACGGGCTCGCCAGGTACTTGCGCACGTGGTCGAGATCCCTGAAGGCGAAAGGGTAGCTCGCCAGGCTCAGCGGCGGATAGCCCTCGGCCAGCGTGGCCTGCCCGACGTAGGCGATCTGCATCGAGTCGTTGGCCAGCATCAGCGGATAGTCGCCCTCCTGCCCCAATTTGGAAGAAGGCACCACCTCGATCTTGATCTTGCCTTCGGACTGCTCGGCGATCTTGCGCGCCGCCAGCTCGGCCTGCTGGTGGAAGATGCTCGTCGGCTCGTAGACATGGCCCCACTTGAGCTGCAGCGTCTGTGCGTGGGCAGCCACCGCGCCCGCGAACGCCAGGCAAAGACAAACACCGGCGCGGCGCCACGGCAACAAGCTTTTCATCGACTCTCCCAAGGGTTTGAAGCAGCCCGGCCCCATGCAAGATCGACGCCATGGCGGCGGGCGGTGCCGGGCAACATGTCCGGCGCCGGGATCGTAAGTACTTGAAACCTTATTCGTAATCGGGTTTGCCCGACTGCGGCCCGCGCCTACGATGCCCTTGAACATGACCGAAACGACAAGGCTGCGCGCCATCCGCGCCGACATCACCACCTTGCGGCTGGACGCCATCGTCAACGCCGCCAACTCCTCGCTGCTCGGAGGCGGCGGCGTGGATGGAGCGATCCATCGCGCGGCCGGACCCGAGCTGGTGCACGAATGCCGGCTGCTGGGAGGCTGCAAGACCGGCGATGCGAAGCTCACCAGGGGCTACCGGCTGCCCGCCCGCTTCGTCATCCACACCGTCGGTCCCGTCTGGCGCGGAGGCGAGTCGGGCGAGCCGCAGCTACTGGCCTCGTGCTACCGGCGTTCGATGGCGCTCGCGGCGGCGCACGGCATTCGCAGCATCGCGTTTCCGGGCATCAGCACCGGCATCTACGGCTATCCGGTGGAGCCGGCGGCGAGGCTCGCGGTGAGCACGGTGCGGAAAGCTCTGGCCGATGCCGCGTCGCCGGTGAAAGAAGTGGTCTTCTGCTGCTTCTCGGCCGGCGACCTTGCCGTCTACGAGGCGGTGCTTGGCTGAGCGGAATCGCCCACCGCAGAACGAGCAGCCATCCTGCGAGAGGCGACTCGGCCAGCGAGGGCGTCGACCTCGGGTTCCTGCGCGCGCCGGACATCAAGGGGCGCGGCACCGCACCGGCCCCGCACAATGCCCGCATGACCAACGACTTCTACGACGAACTCGCACCGCTCTACCACCTGATCTATCCGGACTGGAACGAGAGCATCCGCGTGCAGGGCGAGAAGCTCTCGCAGCTCATCGATTCCGAATGGCCCAGCGCCGATGCGCCCCGCAAGGTGCTCGACGTGTCGTGCGGCATCGGCACGCAGGCGCTGGGGCTTGCCGCGCTTGGCCATGCGGTGACGGCGTCGGACCTGTCGCCCGAGGAGATCGAGCGCGCGAAACAGGAAGCCGGCCAGCGCGGTCTGCACATCGCCTTCTCGGTGTGCGACATGCGCGAGGCGCACACGCACCACGGCAGCGGCTTCGACATCGTGATCTCCTGCGACAACTCCATGCCGCACCTTCAAACCGACGCCGACCTGCTCACGGCCCTGCGCCAGATGACGGCCTGCCTGCGCCCCGGCGGCGGCTGCGTGGTCAGCGTGCGCGACTATGCGAAGGAAGAGCGCGGCAGCAACCTCGTGAAGCACTACGGCGCGCGCATGGAGGGCGGCAAGCGCCACGTGCTGTTCCAGGTCTGGGACTTCCAATACGCAGGCAAGCGCGATCACTACGACCTGGGCTTCTTCTTCGTCACCGAAGACCTCGCCACGCAGGCGGTGAGCACGCGCGTGATGCGATCGCGTTACTACGCAATTTCGACGACAAGGCTGTGCGAGCTCATGCAGGAGGCAGGGCTCGAAGACGTGCGACGCATCGACGGTGTCTTCTTCCAGCCTGTGCTGGTGGGCACGCGGCGCTGAGAAGAGGCCGCGCCCAAGCTGGCTTTCAGTCCGTTCCGCAGGAAGTTGCGCAAGGCCCATGCCGGTCACTGTCTCGTCATGGGACAAACCTAGCATCCGCGGGCCTTCGTTTCTTCTTCATCGACCGATACCTGGAAACCGCACATGCCAAAGAGCGTGCCCGCGTCTGCGCTCCATCCCTCCTCGAACGAGGCGGCCCGCTGAGGCAGGCGCGGCCGACAGGCACCTCGAGCAAGACGCGATGTACCCGGGCGAACGGCTCAACGGCTACAGCCACCTGCTGGGCCTGCTGCTCGCGCTGCCGGCGGCGGCGCTGCTGCTCGCCAAGACAGTGCCCACCGGCGACCCCGCCCGCATCGCAGGCGCGCTGGTGTTCTCCCTCTCGGCGGTGGCGCTGTACGCCGCCTCCACCCTCTTCCACAGCACGCGCGGGCACTCCAAGCGCATGTGGGAGCGCGCGGACCACTGCGCCATCTTCCTGCTGATCGCAGGCACCTACACGCCCTTCGCGCTGGTCACGATGCAGGGGCCGTGGGGCCTTCTGCTGCTGGCGACGATCTGGACGGCGGCCGGCTTCGGCATCCGGCGCGAGCTGGTTCCGGCCAGGAACGGCGCGCCGAAGAAGCCATCGCTGCCGATCTACATCGGCCTGGGCTGGCTGGTGGTGCTGGCGGCGGTGCCGCTGGCCGCACGGCTCGACACGGCCGGGCTCGTGTGGCTGCTGGCGGGCGGCATCTTCTACACGGCGGGCACGGTGTTCTACCGCAACCGATCAGGCTTCAGGCACGCGCACGGCGCATGGCACCTGTTCGTGCTGGCGGGAACGGCGAGCCACTACGTGGCGGTGGGCTGGTTCGTGCTTTGAGTTCCGGGTCCGCGGGGCGCGCGGATAATCCCCCACCGATGATCGTCCGACCCCGCCCCCACTGGCTGCGCATGCTCTTCGTATGGCGCGGCTCCGTCCTGTCGGACATCGCGCCCCAGTTGCTGTGGACCACCGCCTTCGCGGTGCTGGTAACGGTGCTGCACGGCCGGCTCTTCCAGTGGAAGGTTCCGCTGAACTTCGTGCCCTTCTCGCTCATCGGCCTGACGCTGGCCATCTTCCTGGGCTTTCGCAACGGCACCAGCTACTCGCGCTACTGGGAGGCGCGCACGCTGTGGGGCACGCTGCTCAACGAGACGCGCACGCTGGTGCGGCAGGTGCTCACGCTGACGCAGGAGCCCGCCGACGCTTCGACGCCGGCCATGCGCCTGATCGCCTTCGTCCATGCGCTGCGGCATCAGCTGCGCGGCACCGATGCGTCTGCCGACCTCGCCCGGCTGCTGCCCGAGCAAGACCGCGAACGCCTGCGCACCGCGCGCTTCAAGCCCGCCATGCTGCTGCTGATGGTCGGCGAATGGCTGCGCGAGCAGCGCCACCACGGGCGGCTGGACCCGACGCTCGCGCAGGCCATGGAGCACCCGCTGGGGCGTCTGACCGAAGCGCTCGGCGGCTGCGAGCGCATCGCAGGCACGCCCATCCCGTTCACCTATTCCGTCATCATCCACCGCACCATCTACCTGTACTGCGTGCTGCTGCCCTTCGGGCTGGTGGACGCCATCGGCCCGATGACGCCGGTGGTGGTCGCCTTCATCGCCTACACCTTCTTCGCTCTGGAGGCGCTGGGCGCGGAGATCGAGGAGCCTTTCGGCACGCAGCCGAACGATCTGGCGCTGGATGCGATGTCTCGCACCATCAAATCGACGGTGCGCGAGATGCTGGGGGAGCAGCAGGCGTTGGCGCCGGCTGGCGCAGCACCCGCAGACTTCGTGCAGACCTGAACGAGCCTGCCTGGCTCGGAGCACCGTCGCCGCCACCTGCCACGGCCGCTTGCAGGCAGCACGGCCGGAACGAGCGGCGGCCTTGCCCTACTTGTGTTCATCCGAGGCCCGGACACCGTTGCCGGCATCCCTGACCGCCAGCACCACCATGCCCACCGCGCAGACGGCGAACAGGATGCTCGACGGCACGGTCCCGATGCTGGCGAGCAGCCAGCCATGGAAATCGACAAGCAACCCGATGATGCGGTTGCCACCCTTCTGGCGGCTGAGGTCGTTCGCGATGAACGCGTTGAACGAGAGAACTGCGAACACAAGCGCCAGGAACGCCGTCACGATCCACTTCATTTTTTTCTTCCACTCCTCGACCGGATGATTGCCGACGCTGCCGGCCGCGGCCGCGCGGTCAAAACGAATGGCGAGAATTCTTCAGCTTCGCGCCCACGGTCGTTCCTGCATCAGCCGACATCGCCGCAAGAAAGTCACGATCGCGGCGCTTCCGAGGAATGAATGCTCACCAAATCTCACGGTGCGCTTTTGCTGCGTTCGCACTTGGGTGACGATCTTCCGCATGGCGCCTCATTCGCAGGAAAAGCTCACGGGATTGCACACACAGATCATGATGTTCGACACAGCCGGCGCGCTGCCGCTGGCACTTCTCTGCGACCAGGAACCACAGCGGACAGGCCTTCACGGGAGACTGCAGAACATGGGCCACAAGTGCCTTGCCTTCGCGGAAGCGGGCGAGCTGCTTCTTGCCCTCAGCGAGGGTCGGCGATTCAGCCTGCTGCTGGTGGGCCGGCACGACAGGGCATCGCGTGGCGGCCTGCTGGCCGTAAGCAGGGTCCTGGGCATGCCCGTTCTCTTCACGGTTCCCGACCGGCAGTGGGAACTGCTCGCGGCCGCCAGCGAGGATGCGGTGCCGGGAGCCCTGCTCGGCGCGGATGTTTCACGCATGACCGACACCGAACTCGACTGGCTGGTGTGCGCCCTCGCCCGTACCCGCCGCGAAGGCGCGCCGGTCTCCACCGCGCACACGCACGGCACCGGCCTGTGGGGCGACTACAGCTTCCACGAAGACAGCCACGTCGTGCAGTTCAGGCAAAGCGAGATCCATCTGCAGCCGCGCCAGTTCGCCTTCGCATTGCAGGTGTTCCAGAACCTGGGCCGGGTACTGCCACGCGACTGGCTGTGGAATGCGCTGTGGGGCAAGGCGATGCAGCGCGACGGCAGACGCGCACTCGATGCCTGTGCCTCGAGCGTTCGCCGCAAGCTGGGGCTGCACGGCGAGAACGGGTTTCTCCTGCGCTCGGTCTATGGGCGCGGCTATCAGCTCGTTGCCGTACAGCGCAACGGCTCGCCGGCCACCGAGCCCGCCGACAGCCTCACCGCACAAAGCGAGACTTCGCCGACCTGAGGGGCGTCGCTCACGCCCGGCGCGGCAGCAGCATCCAGAAGGTGCTCCCGGCATCGGGACCCGCAACGCCGTCGATCGTGCCGCCATGGCGAGCTACCACCGTGCGCACGAACTCGAAGCCCAGCCCGTGCGAGCGGATGCCCTGCTCGCCCGAGGGCCGGCCCACAAAAGACTCGTTCACTCCCGAGAGCAGCTGATGCAGGGCCGTCTCGCTCATGCCCGTTCCTTCGTCGATGACGGCAATGGCGACTTCCGAGGCATCGGCGCCCAGGCACAGCCTCACCGATGCGCCCGAGGGGCTGTGCCTGATCGCGTTGTTCAGCAGATTGACGACGGCGCGCGTGAGCAGTGCTGCGTCGACGTTCAACTCGATCTCCTCGTCTTCCTCCGACATCGTCAGCTCGAGCTCCACCTTCCTGCGGGCGGCGTACGCGGAGACCTGGTCGCGCACGTCGAACAGCAGCGCGCCGAGATGTGCGGGCGCGAATCTATAGTTGCCGGTCCAGGCGTGCGAGACGTCGAGGAACTCCTCGGCCAACTGCAGCGTGCGCAATGCCTCGCGCCGGATGGCGCAGAGAACCGGCGAAGGGCCCGCGTCGAGCTCCTCGAGGTCGATCAGCGCGAGGATGCTGGTCGGGGGCGTGCGCAAGTCGTGCGACAGGAATCGGTGCCACAGCTCGCGCTGCTGCTGCGCCCGGCGTTCGGAGGTCAGTTCCGCCAGCGCGACGAGGTAGCCCGAGGGAGCCGGCGCGGCGCCCGGCGTCACCGGCGCGATGAGCAGCTGGAAGTGGCGCTCGTCCTTGGTCGCGTACTCGCCGTGGACCCGCCCGATCCATGTCGGTGGTGCGCCGTCGCTCTGCGCAAGCGTCTTCGATTGCGGCCGCATCGTGCCCAACAGGTCGGGCAGGTACTGGATCTGTCGCGCCGCCGCTGCCTCCGGACAGCCCGGAACGCCCAGCAGCTCGCGCGCCGCACTGTTGGTACCCACGACCAGCCCCTGTGCATCGCACAGCAGCACGCCCACCGGCATCGCCTGGATGGTGGACTCGGCAAGCACCTGCAGCCCGACCATGCGCGAGATTGCGCTGTCCAGCGCGCGGTTTGAGGGCAGCGCATGTCGGGGCTGGCGCCAGTCGGCGGGCGGAAGCTCGAAGGCGCCCGTCGGCAATGCCTGAAGCAGCTCCGCGCGCTTTTGCAGGTAGCGCAGCTGCCGGCGCTGG
>CAJYQC010000160.1 GCA_913776885.1 uncultured Variovorax sp. | reverse complement strand
AAAAGCGAGGGTGGCCGGCCGGCAAGGTGCAGATCGGCATCGACTGCACGGTGGTGCTGCTCGCCCTGTGCGTGATTCCGCCGCAGCGGGTGGGCTGGTCGGTGCTGGCCGCGGTGGTGATGGGGCTCTTTCTCTGGATCAACCACAAGCCCGGGCGCTATGCGGCGACCTGAGCTCTGCCGCTAGCGGCCGGGCGGCAAGGGCCTGGGCCGCTGGGGTTCGCGCAGCGCGATCACGGCCTGCGCGGCCTCTACCGGCGGGGGCTTGCGGTCGCGGTTGGCGGCCTCAAGCTCCTGCACGCAATGGTCTTCACCCCCACGAGAGCGCGGAGAGGTCGTTCACGAAGATCGGGTTCTCCTTCCAGAGACCCTTGACGTTCTTCTTCGCGACGGTCGGGAACTGCGGCTGGTACAGGAAGCCGTTGGCCGCATCCGTGGCCAGCATCTTCTGCGCGTCGCCCAGCAGCTTGTTGCGCTCGGTGGCGTTGGCGGTGGTCTTGATCTTGTCGAACAGCGTGTCGAAGGCCTTCGATTGGTAGCCCCAGTAGTAGTCGGACTTGGCATAGTTGCCCAGGTCGAAGGGCTCCACGTGCGACACGATCGACAGGTCGTAGTCCTTGTTGCCGTAGGTGCCGCTGAGCCACTGGGCCCACTCTACGTTCTGCACCTTCACCACGATGCCGATCTTGGCCAGCTGGGCCACGATCACCTCGCCGCCCTGGCGCGCGTAGGGCGGCGGGGGCAGCGTCATCTTCAGCTCGAGCGGCGTCTTCACGCCGGCCTCGGCCAGCAGCTTCTTCGCCTTCTCGATGTCGAAGGGGTTGATGCCGGTGGTGTCGACGTAGCCCGCCGCGCCCGGCACATAGTGGCTGCCGATGGGCACGCCGAAGCCGTCGGCCGCGCCTTCGATCACCGCCTTGCGGTCGATGGCCGCCAGGATGGCGCGGCGCACGCGCACGTCGTCCAGCGGCTTCTTGCGGTTGTTGATCGACAGGATGGTCTTGGCACGCGAACCGGCCAGGATCACCTGGAACTGCGGGTTCATCTTGAACTGCTGCACCACGCGCGTGCCGATGCGCGGGAACACGTCGATGTCGCCCGAGAGCATGGCCGCGGCCTGCGCGGCCGTGTCGGAGATGAAGCGGAAGGTGACCTTGTTGATCTTCGCGGTGGCGGGGCTGCGGAAGCCCTCCCACTTGCTCAGCGTGATCGACGAGCCCTTGGCCCAGTTGTCGAGCTTGTAGGGGCCGGTGCCGACCGGCTTGTTGGCATTGCCGTCGGCGCTCTTGGGTTCGACGATCACGGCCGTGGCCTGGCCCAGCACGAAGGGCAGATCGGGGTCGATCTCCTTGTTGATGATGACCACCGTGTAGTCGTCGACCACCTGCGTGCTGAGGTTGGCGAAGGTGCGCTTGTCCTTGTTGGTGCTCTTCTCGCTGCCGGCGCGGTCGAACGAGAACTTGACGGCGGCCGCGTTGAAGGGCTCGCCGTTCTGGTACTTCACGCCGCGCTTCAGCTTGAAGGTGTAGGTCTTGAGGTCGGGAGAGATCTCCCAGCTCTCGGCCAGGAGCGGCGTGACGCTGCCGTCGGAATTGATCTTGGTGAGCGTCTCCAGGATGTTGTACTGCACCACCTCGGCGATGGCGGCTGCCGCGCCGGAGGTCGGATCGAGTCCCGGCGGCTCGAGCGCCATGCCGATCACGATGGCGTCCTTCCTTCCCTGCGCCACAGAGGCGAGCGGGCTGGCCAGCGCCACGGTGGCGCCTGCGGTGGCAAGGAGGGTGCGACGGTTCAGCATACGTGTGATCTCCGGAAAAACATGCCAGGTTCGAATGGCGGACGATTGCTGCGGCGCATGCCGTGCCCCGAAGGGAGGCGCGGCGCCGCGAAAGACACTGCAAGCAGCACGAAAGATGCCACCTGCGCGACCGGCCATTTTGATGCAGAGGGCGCGCCGACGCGCGGCCTGCGGGCCGGTTTTTACTCGGGACGTTCCCGTATGCGGGAACGCCTGCCGGGATCAGGCCCGTCAGCTCAGGCCCGGCAGATCAGCCCCAGGACAGGGCCGCGATGTCGTTCACGAAGATCGGCGTGTCCTTCCACAGCCCGCGCAGGTTGCGCGCCGCCACGGTGATGAACTGCGGCTGGTAGAGGAACACGTTGGCCGCGTCTTCCGCCAGCAGCCGCTGGGCGTCGCCCAGGTAGCGCAGGCGGTCGGCCGGGCGCGCGGCGTTGCGGGCCTTCTCGAAGACCTCGTTGAACTTCGCCGACTGGTAGCCCCAGTAGTAGTCGGGCTTGGTGTAGTTCACCAGGTCGAACGGCTCGACGTGCAGGATCAGCGAAAGGTCGTAGTTCTTGTTGCCGTAGGTGCCGCTGATCCACTGCGCCCATTCGACGTTCTGGATCTTCGCGACGATGCCCACCTTTGCGAGCTGCGCGGCGATGAGCTCGCCGCCCTGGCGCGCGTAGGGCGGGGGCGGCAGCACCAGTTCGAGCTCCAGCGGCGTCTTCACGCCGGCCTCGGCCAGCAGCTTCTTGGCCTTGTCCACGTCGTAGGCGTTGATGCCGGTGGTGTCGACATAGCCCGGCGCGCCTGGCACGTAGTGGCTGCCGATGGGCACGCCACGGCCGTCGGCGGCCGCCTCGATCACCGCCTTGCGGTCGATGGCCGCAGAGATCGCGCGGCGCACGCGCACGTCGTCCAGAGGCTTGCGCCGGTTGTTGATGGCGAGGATGGTCTTGCCGCGCGATGCGTTGAAGACGATCTGGAAGCGCTTGTCGTTCTGGAACTGCGGCAGGCTGCGCGACACCGATGCGTGCGGGAACAGGTCGACGTCGCCCGAGAGCAGGGCAGTGGTCTGCGCGGCCGGCTCGGAAATGAAGCGGAAGCTGGCCTTGCGGATCTGCACCGTGTCGGCGCCGCGCCAGCCGTCCCACTTGGCGAGCACGATGCTCGATCCCTTGGACCAGTTGTCCAGCCTGTAGGGGCCGGTGCCGACGGGTTTGGTGGCATTGGTCTCCACCGTCTTGGGTTCGACGATGATGGCCGAGGCCTGGCCGAGCAGGAACAGCAGGTCGGGCTCGATCTCCTTGCTGATCAGCACCACCGTGTGCTCGTCGACCACCTGCGTCGCGATGTTGGTGAAGGTGCGCTTGTCCTTGTTGGTGCTGTTGGCGGCAGCCGCGCGGTCGAAAGAGAACTTCACGCTCTGCGCGTTGAAGGGCTCGCCGTTCTGGAACTTCACGCCGCGCCGCAGCTTGAAGGTGAGCGTCTTCAGGTCGGGCGAGACTTCCCAGCTCTCGGCCAAGAGCGGCGTGACGCTGCCGTCGGAATTGATCTTGGTGAGCGTCTCGAAGATGGTGTAGAGCACCACTTCTGCAATCTCCGCGCCGGCCTTGGCCGTGGGGTCCAGTCCCGTTGGCTCCAGGGTGAGGCCGATGACCAGCGCATCCTTTCTCTTCTGCGCCAGGGCGAGCGTCGGCAGGGCCAGCGGTGTCAGGGCTGCGGCGCCGGTGGCGATCAGAGTGCGTCGTTTGAGCATGGAGCGATGTCCTCGAGACAGGGGGCAGGCATCATCCGCGACGTGGCGCACGGACGCAACCAGATGCTTATGACCCACTCATCCTAAGCAGGCTGGGCGACGCTTCGATGTCAGCTCAGTCCGGCAGGACCGTGCCGCCGGCGGGCGTGCGCGGCACCGCGTCGAGCAGCGTGCGCGTGTACTCGTGCTGCGCATGCTGGAAGAGTTCGGCGGGCGCCCCCTGCTCGACGATGAGGCCCTTGAAAACCACGCACACGTTGTCGCACAGGTGGTTGACCACCGCGAGGTCATGGCTGATGAGCAGGTAGCTGATGCCGAACTGCTGCTGCAGGTCCTGCATGAGGTTGAGCACCTGCGCCTGCACCGACACGTCGAGCGCGCTCACGGGCTCGTCGGCCACGATCAGCTTGGGCCGCGTGATGAGCGCTCGTGCAATCGCGATGCGCTGGCGCTGCCCGCCCGAGAACTCGTGCGGGTACTTGTCCATGTCGGTGGTACGAAGGCCCACGGCGGCCAGCGTCTCGGCGGCGCGCTCGCGTTGCTCGGCCCGCGTGGTGGCCGCGAGCGCCTCGAGCGGCTCGGCGACGATGCGTGCGACCGTCTGGCGTGGATCGAGCGAGCCGTACGGGTCCTGGAACACCATCTGGAAGTCGCGGCGTGCGACGCGCAGCTCTTCCTTCGACAGCGCGTGCAGGTTGCGGCCTTCGAGCGAGACGGTGCCCGAGGTCGGCACGTCGAGCGCCATCACCAGTC
>CAJYQC010000159.1 GCA_913776885.1 uncultured Variovorax sp. | reverse complement strand
CACCTGCACGCCCATGTTCACCACCTCGGCAACCTCCTGCACCATGCGCACGATGGTCGCGCGGTTGATGCCGAAGGCGTCGTCACCCATCAATGCCTCTCCCGACAGCTTCAACAAGATTCGCTTGTGGGCTGGACGGGCATCAGACATGGGCAATTTCCTTTGGTTGGGCGGGACGAGTGTAAAACGTGGCGATGAAAAAACGACGGTGCGCGCAAACGCACCGTCGCTGGAGCCTTAAAGGCTTAAGCAGCAGCCTTGGCTGCGGCGACTTGAGCGGCGACCTCTGCGGCGAAGTCGTCGACTTTCTTCTCAATGCCTTCACCGACCACGTACAGGGTGAAACCCTTGATCGTGGTGTTGACTGCCTTGAGCATCTGCTCGACGGTCTGCTTGTCGTTCTTCACGAAGGGCTGGTTGTGCAGCGAGACTTCCTTCAGGAACTTCTGCACGCCGCCTTCGATGCGCTTGGCGACGATGTCGGCCGGCTGGGGCTTCTTGCCTTCGGCTTCGGCGGTCTTGCGGTCTTCTTCGGCCTTGCCGGCGGCAACTGCACGCTCCTTCTCGATCAGCTCGGCGGGCACGTCCGAAGCGGCAACCGACACGGGCTTCATGGCGGCGATGTGCATCGCGACGTCCTTGGCGGCGGTGTCGTCACCCTCGAACTCGACCATCACGCCGATGCGCGTGCCATGCAGGTACGAAGCCAGCTTGCCGTTGCCGGCGAAGCGCTTGAAGCGGCGGAAGGTCATGTTCTCGCCGATCTTGCCGATCAGGCCCTTGCGCACGTCTTCGAGCGTGGGGCCGAAGCCATCCTGCTCGTAGGCCAGGGCGCCCAGCGCGGCGATGTCGGCGGGGTTCTTCTCGGCGATGAGCTTGGCGGCGGCGTTGACCAGGGCCAGGAAGCTGTCGTTCTTGGAGACGAAGTCGGTTTCGCAGTTGACCTCGATCATCGCACCGGTGTCACCGGCCACGTACGCGGCCACCACGCCTTCAGCGGTGATGCGGCTCGATGCCTTGCCAGCCTTGTTGCCGAGCTTGATGCGCAGCAGTTCTTCGGCCTTTTCCATGTTGCCGTCGGCCTCGGTCAGGGCCTTCTTGCATTCCATCATCGGCGCGTCGGTCTTCGCGCGCAGTTCGCCGACCATGCTTGCGGTGATTGCAGCCATTTTGTATCTCCGTGAATTCAAAAATCAGGTTAAAAAAAAGGGGCAACAAAGCCCCTTCTTCAGGCTCGCGGGCGCGCCAATCAGGCCGAGGCACCCTCTTCGACTTCGACGAATTCGTCATTGCCTTCGGCGATGGCCTTGACCACGTCGCCGGTGGCGCTGTTGCGGCCTTCGATGATCGCGTCGGCGATGCCGCGGGCGTACAGCGTGACGGCCTTCGACGAGTCGTCGTTGCCGGGGATCACGTAGTCGATGCCCTCGGGCGAGTGGTTGGAGTCCACCACGCCGATCAGCGGGATGCCCAGCTTCTTGGCTTCAGCCACGGCGATCTTGTGGAAGCCCACGTCGATCACGAAGATGGCGTCGGGCAGAGCGTTCATGTCCTGGATGCCGCCGATGTCCTTCTCGAGCTTCTCGATTTCACGCGTGAACGTGAGCTGCTCTTTCTTGCTCAGGTTGTCGAGGCCGGCTTCCTGCTGGGCCTTCATGTCCTTCAGACGCTTGATCGAGGTCTTGACGGTCTTGAAGTTGGTCAGCATGCCGCCGAGCCAGCGGGTGTCGACGTAGGGCACGCCGGCGCGGCGGGCTTCGGTCGCGACGATGTCACGGGCCTGGCGCTTGGTACCAACCATCAGAATGGTGCCGCGATTGGCGGTGAGCTGCTTGGCGTACTTCATCGCTTCCTGGAACATTGGGAGCGACTTTTCCAGATTGATGATGTGGATCTTGTTGCGATGGCCGAAGATGAACGGAGCCATCTTGGGGTTCCAGAAGCGGGTCTGGTGGCCGAAATGGACACCTGCTTCCAGCATTTCGCGCATGGTCGTGGACATTGAAATTACTCCAAAGGTTGGGTCTAAAATCCAGCCCGTTTTGCGCTCTTCGAATCGAGTCACAACACCTTGATTGGGCCGGTTTGCGGATGCGTCTGGCTGGCGACAATGAAAGCCGTTGTACGGCCAGCGAAACCCAAAGAGTATAGCACGGGCGTCGCCCTCCCCCTGAACCCCGAACAGCCCTGGCGGCACCCGCAGCTCCCATGAACGACCTCCACGCCACCCGTCTCGACCTTCTGGCAGGTGGCACCGACGCCCGCACCAAAATGGAGCGCGCGATCGACATTTCCAGGTCCGATGCCTGCGCCCACGCCTTCACCCGGACGATGTTCGACGAGGCCCTGAGCTCGGCCCAGGCCAGCGACCCCGCCAGCCGCCTGGCCGGCCTCGCTTTCACGGCGAAAGACCTTTTCGATATCGAGGGCCAGCCCACGCCAGCCGGCTCCGCCGTCCTGGCCCATGCGCCAGCCGCAAAGGCAGATGCCCCCGCCGTGGCGCGGCTGCGCGCCGCCGGCGGCGTGCTGACCGGCCGGACCAACATGACGGAGTTCGCCTTCTCCGGCGTCGGCGTCAATCCGCATCACGGAACGCCCGCCAACGTCAGCGACGCCGCAGTGCCGCGCATTCCGGGTGGCTCATCGTCGGGCGCCGCGATTTCCGTCGCCAGCGGGGCCGCGTTCATCGGCCTGGGCTCCGACACCGGCGGCTCGATCCGCATTCCGGCAGCGCTCAACGGCATCGTCGGCTTCAAGAATACTGCCCGGCTGACACCCACCACGGGCGCGCTGCCGCTCTCGACCACCCTCGACACCGCCTGCGCCATGACCCGATCGGTGCGCGATGCCATCACCGCGCACGAGATCCTCGCCGCCCGGCGCGTGACCGCCGGCAACGCCCCGCTGTCCGCTTACCGACTCGCGGTGGTGAAGAAACTGTTCTTCGATGGCATCGAGCCCGCCGTCGCCACCGCCTTCGAGCGCTCGCTGAAGGCTCTGCGTGCCGCCGGCGCTCGCATCGTGGAGATCGAGCTGCTCGAGCTCGCCGAACTCGGCGCCATCAATGCCACCGGCGGCTTCTCGGCTGTCGAGGCCTACGCCTGGCATCGCCTGCTGCTGGAACGCAGCGGCGCCGGCTACGACCCGCGCGTGGCCCAGCGCATCCTGCGCGGCGCGACGATGAAGGCGCACGAGTACATCGACCTGATCCACGCCCGACGCAGCTGGATCGGCCGTGTCGAAGCCGCGCTCGAACCGTTCGACGCCGTGCTGTCGCCGACCGTGCCGATCACCGCGCCGCCCATCGCCAGCGTGGCGCCGGGCGCCGAGCGCGACGAAGAATTCTTCCGCGTCAATGCGCTGCTGCTACGCAACCCGTCGGTCATCAACATGCTCGACGGGTGTGCCATTTCGCTGCCGTGCCACGCTCCTGGCGAACTGCCGGTGGGGCTGATGCTGTGGCACGCCGCGCTGCACGACGACGCGGTGCTCGCGGTGGCGCTCCAGACCGAACGCGCGCTGCAAAAATAGCGGCAGACGGCGCCCAGCCCTGCTGGCGCCGGCCATCTCTCTCACCTTGAACACTCAATGAAAATCGCGATCGTGGGCGCCGGCATCATCGGCGTCACCACCGCCTGGGAACTGGTTGCCGACGGCCATGAAGTGACCGTGTTCGAGCGCCGAGGCGCCGCCGCCGAGGAAGCCAGCTTCGCCAACGCCGGCGTGGTCGCCCCCGGATACGTCACGCCCTGGGCCGGTCCCGGCATGCGCGGCAAGGTGCTGCGCTCGCTGCTGTCTTCCCAAGGAGCCATCAAGCTGCGCTGGCCGCTGGGCTCGCGCGACCTCGGCTGGCTCGCCCGCTGGCAGAAGGCCTGCAAGCTCGACACCTACCTGGCCAACCGCGCCCGCATGCAGCGCCTGGCCTTCTACAGCCGCAACCGGCTGCATGAGGTGACCGAGGCGCGCGAACTCAGCTACGAGCGCAGCGACGGCTACCTGGTGCTGCTTCGCTCCAAGCGTGAGAAGAAGCTGGTCCAGCCCGGGCTCGACGTGCTGCGCGCGGCCGGCAGCGTGTTCAAAGAGGTCGATGCAGACGAGGCCCGGCTGATCGAACCCGCCCTGAACCCCGACACGCCGCTGGCAGGCGCCATCCACCTGCCGGAAGACGAAGTGGCCAATTGCCGCCAGTTCGCGCTGCTGCTCAAGTGGGAAGCGGAGGCGTTCGGCGCGCAGTTCCATTTCAACTGCGACATCGCACCGCTGAGCCGCGCGGCCCCCACTTCGCTGTCGCTCGCCAGCGGCTCCGACCCGGTGCGCTACGACGCCGTGGTGGTCTGCGCCGGGCTGGAATCGGCCACGCTGCTGCGGCCGCTGGGCCTGCGCATTCCGATGGCGCCCGTCTATGGCCATTCGGTGAGCGCACCGATCCGCGAGCCGCTCAATGCGCCGCGCAGCGCGGTGATGGACGAGCGCTTCAAGGTTGCCATCTCCCGGCTGGGCCAGCGCGTGCGTGTGGCCGGCAGCGCCGAGATCGGCGGCTCGCTGGAGACGATGAATCCGGCCGCGGTCCAGACGCTCTTCAAGGTGCTGCACGACTGGTTTCCGGGAGCTGCCACGCTGCAATCCGGCATCCAGCAGTGGAAAGGCGCCCGGCCGATGCTGCCCGACGGGCCGCCGGTGCTGGGCGCGAGCGGCATTCCGGGCGTCTGGCTCAATCTCGGACACGGATCGAGCGGCTGGGCTCTCTCGTGCGGGAGCGCGCGCGTGCTGGGCGACCTGATCGCCGGACGCGAGCCCGGCATCGACCTCGAAGGGCTCGGGGTCGAACGCCTCAGTCTCTAGGGCCTCAGCGACGCAAGGCCTCCGGGCTGGCCGGCTTTTCGACAGGAAGCTCCGGCGCTGGAGCGGGCCGGAGCCTGCCGGCCAGCCAGCCCAGCAATCCGGGGCAAATCAACGCGAAGAAGACCAGGCACAACCCGGCGGCGCCGAGGAGTGCCAGGCGTTCCAGGCCGGAGGTCGCCTCGGCCGGCAGGTCGAACCAGCGGACCACGCTGATGCCCAAGCCGACATTGGCGGCCCAGGCCAAGTCCCGCAGCGGAATCCACCGCCTGAACTCGGCCAGCAGGAAGGCGCCCCATACGAGGCTCAGCAGGCCGAGGGCCCACGCAAACCCGGCGATCCACGCCAAAGTCGCAGCAAGGAACGACGCCAGCGCTGCGATCAGCAGGACAAGCAGCCAACCAATGCCTTTGAAATTCATCCCGGGATCATAGGCAGGCAGGCACGCATTCAGGCCGGCAGGCAGGCCGGCGGCACAATGCGCCGATGCAACGCATCACCTCCGCCACCGCTGCTGATCTGTTCGACATCGCCGCCACGCGCCGCATCGAGCAGGCAGCCTCGGCCGCCCTGCCCGCCCACACGCTGATGCAGCGCGCGGGCCTCGCGGTAGCGCGGCTCGCGATGGCGATCGCGCCGCACGCGCGAACGATCTGGGTGGCCTGTGGGCCGGGCAACAACGGCGGCGACGGCTTCGAAGCTGCCGCGAAGTTGCGGCATCGGGGCTTCTTCCCCGTCGTCACCTTTCTTGGCGACGAAGGCAGGCTCCCGCCGGATGCCAAGGCATCGCTGCAGCGGGCTCGCGACGCGGGCGTCACCTTTGCCTCGGCACCGCCCTCGGCCTACGAACTCGCGATCGACGCATTGCTCGGCATCGGCTCGACGCGTCAGCCCGAAGGCGCGATGGCCGATTGGCTCGCGCACATGCATACCAGCGGCCGACCCGTGCTGTGCGTCGACGTTCCATCCGGGCTGAACGCGGATACCGGCACCCGGCCTCGAGGTGCCGGCGCCGGACAGTCGGCTGCCCGCAGCTGCATCACCTTCCTCACGCTGAAGCCCGGGCTGTTCACGGCACAAGGCCGCGATGCCGCAGGAACGGTCTGGTTCGACGACCTGGGCTGCGGCACTTTCAGGGACCAGCCCGTGGCGCGCATCGCCGGAGCGCCCGAGGCACAGCCTCGAAGCCACGCCTCGCACAAGGGCAGCTATGGCGACGTCGCGGTGATCGGGGGCGCCTCCGGCATGGCAGGCGCGGCATTGCTGGCCGGCTCGGCAGCGCTGCACGGGGGCGCGGGCCGCGTGTTCGTCGGGCTGCTCGATCCGAGCGCAGCGCCCGTCGACACCGCGCAGCCCGAACTGATGCTGCGCGATGCCCGCACGCTCGATCTCTCGAGCATGACGGCCGTATGCGGCTGCGGCGCGGGAGAGGCCGTGCGCGAACTGCTGCCGAGCGTGCTCTCGACGGCGGCTGCGCTGGTGCTCGATGCCGATGCGCTCAACGCCATTGCAGCCGACAACAACCTGCAAGTCCAGCTGGCATCTCGCGGAAAAGGCGGCTCACCCAGCGTGATCACGCCGCATCCGCTGGAAGCGGCGCGCCTGCTGGGCCGCTCGGTCGGAGAAGTCCAGGGCGATCGGCTGGCCGCGGCGCGCGAACTCGCCGAGCGCTTCGGCGTGGTGGCCGTACTCAAGGGATCAGGCACCGTCATCGCCGGAACAGGCCAGACGACACCAGTCATCAACCTAACAGGCAATGCCCGCCTGGCAACCGCGGGCACCGGCGACGTGCTGGCCGGCATGGTCGGCGCGGCGCTGGCTGCCGGCCGCCCCGCCTTCGAAGCGGCGCGCGAATCGGTCTGGCAGCACGGCCGCATCGCCGACACGTGGCCGGCCGCAGCGGCGCCGCTCACGGCCGGCGCGCTGGCCCGCCGCGCGTCCGACTGAAAGACGCTAGCCGCGGCCGACGAAGGGCATCTTCGTCGCCATGACGGTGTGGAACAGCACGTTGGCTTCCAGCGGCAGGTTCGCCATGTAGAGCACCGACTGGCCGACGATCTTGACGTCGATCAGCGGTTCGATCGCGAGCTCACCGTTGGCCTGCGGCACGCCCTTGGCCATGCGCGCGGCCAGCTCGGTCATGGCGTTGCCAACGTCGATCTGGCCCACCGCGATGTCGTACTTGCGGCCGTCGAGCGACGCCGTCTTGGTCAGCCCTTCCACCGCATGCTTGGTCGCGGTGTAGGCAGCCGAGTTCGGGCGCGGCGCCGTCGCCGAAATCGAGCCGTTGTTGATGATGCGGCCGCCCATCGGCGTCTGCGCCTTCATCGTGCGGAAGGCCTGCTGGATGCAGAAGAACATGCCGCTCAGGTTGATGTCGACCACGCCCTGCCACTGCTCAGGCGTCCAGTCCTCGAACGGGCCCGGCGGGTTGCCCACGCCGGCGTTGTTGAACAGCAGGTCGACGCGGCCGAAGCGCTCGACAGTCGCGGCGAACAAGGCCTGCACCGAGGCTGCGTTAGCCACGTCCGTGGGCACCGCGAAGGCGCGCGCGCCGGCGCCCGATTCTTCCGCCACCTGCTCCAGCGGCTCCAGGCGGCGGCCTGCGAGCGCCACGCTCCAGCCGTCGGCCAGCAGCGCCAGCGCGGCTGCGCGGCCAATGCCCGAGCCCGCACCCGTAACGATGGCGATACGGCCCTTGTTGTCTTCAGCGCTCATGCTGTCTGTCTCTTTCTTTTCGGTTGTCGATGGTTCGTTCATGTGTTCGATGACGGCAGTGCGAAGGCCGCTCAGCGGCGCGGCTTGCGCCCCTTGCCCTTCATCTTGCTGGCGGCTTTCTTCACTGCCGACTTGAAGGCCTGCATCGCCGACTGCGCACCGGCGGTGGCCGAAGTCGGCCGCTCGCCGCGCGGCTCGGCCTTGGCGGCTTCCGCCTTGTTGCGCGTGCCACGCTTGGCCGACGCCTTCAAGGGCACGCCCGATGACGCCGCACCCTTGTCCTTCATGGCACGCGTTGTCAGCTCTTCGCCTTCACGCACGAGGCGGAAGTCGATCTTGCGGCCGTCCAGGTCGACCCGGCTCACCTGCACCCGCACGCGCGTGCCGATGGCGTAGCGGATGCCGGTGCGCTCGCCGCGCAGCTCCTGGCGCATCTCGTCGAACTTGAAGTACTCGCCGCCGAGCTCGGTGATGTGCACCAGCCCCTCGACGTACATCGCATCGAGCGTGACGAAGATGCCGAATGTGGTGGCCGCGGTGACCACCCCGCCATACTCCTCGCCCAGGTGCTCGCGCATGTACTTGCACTTGAGCCATGCCTCGACGTCGCGGCTGGCCTCGTCGGCGCGGCGCTCGTTGGCGCTGCAGTGCAGGCCCGCGGCCTCCCAAGCCATCACTTCCTTGCTGGGCGCGACGGTGGCCTTCTGCGGCTTGGCAGTGGGCGCCTTCACGCGCGACGCCAGGCGCTTGGCCAGCTTG
>CAJYQC010000158.1 GCA_913776885.1 uncultured Variovorax sp. | reverse complement strand
TCACCGGCGACACCATGCCCGCCGCGTCGCCCACCAGCAGCGCCCGTTCACGCGCGACCACGGGCAGTGCGCGGGCGAGGCGGTAGCGCGGTTCATTGGGGGCGAGGTGGGAGACCCGGCCATCTGGTTCGTGCGCGGATACCCTGGCTTCAGGCTCAAGCGCGCACTGCGCTGGGCCTTCGACCACTTCCAGAACGACTGGATATTCAACCACCTGCTCGGCACGCCGCAGATGCGGCGCGCGGCGGAACTGATCTATTTCCACCGCAAGGGCGGATCGCCAGGAAGTTAGGCGCTTCGCTGGCGCAGCGCCTCGTACAGGCACACGCCGCTTGCCACGGAGACGTTCAGGCTCTCGACCGCACCCGTCATCGGAATACTCACCAACTCGTCGCAGGTCTTGCGCGTGAGCTGCCGCATGCCCTCGCCCTCGGCACCAAGCACCAGCGCCAGCGGGCGCTTGAAGTCGCTCTGGTAGATGGTGCCCGGTGCGTCGTCGCTGGTGCCCACGCACCAGATGCTGCGCTCCTTGAGTTCGTTCAGCGCACGCGCGAGGTTGGTGACCATGAAGTACGGCACCGTCTCGGCCGCGCCGCTCGCCACCTTGGCCACCGTGGCGTTGATGCCCGCCGCATGGTCCTTGGGAGCGATGACGGCGTGCGCGCCGGCACCATCGGCCACACGCAGGCAGGCGCCGAGGTTGTGCGGATCGGTCACGCCGTCGAGCACCAGCAGCAGGGGCACGGTGCCGGCCTCTTCGAGGCCTTCGAGCAGTTCGTCGAGCGAGCGGACCTGGGCCACGGGCTCGACCCGCGCCACCACGCCCTGGTGCCCATGGCTGCCGCTGAGCTTGGAGAGCCGGGCACCGTCGGCCTCGATGAGCCGCACGCCTGTTTCCTGCGCGCGCGCCAGGAACTGTTTCATGCGCGCATCGCGGCGGCTGGCGTCGAACAGCACTTCGAGCACCGACTTCGGCGCGGTCTTGAGGCGCACGCCCACGGCATGGAAGCCGAAGATCACTTTGGGGGAAGACATCCGGGGATTATCCCTGCCCCCTCGGCCTGCCTCCGTCTGCGGGTTCAGGCGATCGGCAGGCCACTGAGCGCGCGGGTGCGCTCGTCGTGCAGTTCCTGGACGGCTTGCGCCTTCGGGTGCACCTTCGCGCCATTGCCCACGCTCTCCAGGTACTGGCATGCAGCGTGGCCCTCTGCGGCCTTCTCGTAGCGCGCGATCCAGGCGTCGCGCACAGGCAGCTTTTCGGGCGCGATCGGCCACACGCCCGGCTGCGGACGGATGTGATCGCCGATGCCGATGCGCCAGGGCTTGGCGCTCACGCGCGCGCGAAAGCAGTTCTGGTTGCGGCACATGCGCGCATAGACCTTGTCGACACCCAGCGCATGGAAGCAGTCGGCCACCGCGGTGTCGGACGGGTTGAACACGTCGTGCATCGCCATCAGCCGGAAGCCCGCCGGCGTGCGGTAGACGCGCAGGTGCCAGTCGGGATGCTGATGGACGAAACGCGCGATGCGCTCGGCGGTCCGCTTCTCGGGCGACGGATTGCCGCTGGGCTCGCCGCGCTTCTTGCGCTGGCCGATGACCCAGGCCACGGCGAAGACCACGATGCCCGCGATCAGCCCGCCCAGCCACGTCTTGGCAGCCCAGCCGCCGACCCCCCCCGCGATCAGCGCCGGCACCAGCGCAAAGCCGAACACGCTGCCGCGCAGGGGCTCCTCGAAGTCGATGTCGACGAACATCACGTCGGGCGTGTTGAGGCAGCGCGCGCCATAGCCGTTGCGCGTGACGACGGTGTCGCCCTGGCGCTCGACGATCTCCTCGCGGATGGGCACGCCCTCGGCGCCGTTGTAGGCCAGCTTGCGCTCGCGGCGCTCGAGGTCCTCGCCCTTGTGGACGATGCGGTCGAAGGCCTCGCGAGTGCGCTGGTCTGCGTGGGCCTGTGCGGCTATGGGGCTCTCGTCGGACCACCCGTAGCGGCGCACGGTGATCTGCTTGCCGGCCACGCGCTCCTGGATGCGGCCTTCGGCCCAGAACTCGGGAACGATCATCTATTCATTTTTTCCTTGATCAGCCGGCCTGCCCGAACAGCAGCCACGCTATGACGGCCGCAAGCAGGATGACAAGCACCGGCAGCCACTTGTAGCTGCCGTCGTGCACGCGGCCCGGTTCGTCGATGGGTCGCCGGGGCATGTGCTGGGTCAGGGGGCCGAAGGCGCCCAGCGTCGGGTCATCGTGGTTGTCGACCAGGCGCTTGGCCGCCGCCAGGCTCAGCCCGGTGGCCTCGCGCGTGAGGCGTATGGCCTCGATCTTGTTGCCCTGCGCCAGCGCCGTGAGCGCCGTGGAAGGCATCGAGGCGAAGCCGCGGTCCTGCCGCGCCGCCGTCGGGCCGCCGCGGCCCATGCCGGCGCTGTCGTCATCCCCCGCCTCCTGCCGGTCGGCGAAACGATCGACGGCTTCCTTGCAAGACTTGAGGTCCATGCCCGTGCGGTCGCGCACGATCTTGATGGCCTCGATCATCCTGCCCCGCTGCAGCGCCAGGACGGCGTCGGGCGGAAGTTCCTCCATGAACATCTCCTTGAAGTAGCTTGCTATTTATTTAATAGCTTATTGCTCTTGTCAGGCAGGCGCCAGAGCCACTTTTTCATTAAGTGCGACGCGTCCGGCCTCGATCGTGATGCGCCTTTCGCAACGCGCAGCGATACCGCGGTCATGGGTGACGAGCACGAGCGTGGTGCCCAGCTCACGGTTCAGGTCGAACATCAGCTGCATGACCTGCTCGCCGGTGGCGAAGTCGAGGCTGCCGGTGGGCTCGTCGGCCAGCAGCAGGGCGGGCTGCACGACAAAGGCGCGGGCCAGCGCCACCCGCTGCTGCTCGCCGCCGGAGAGCACCTTCGGGTAGTGGCCCAGGCGCTGGCCCAGGCCGACGCGGCCGAGCATCTCGGTGGCGGCTTTTCGGGCGTCCTTGCGGTTGGCCAGTTCCAGCGGGAGCATCACGTTCTCGAGGGCGCTGAGGTTGCCCAGCAGTTGGAAGCTCTGGAACACGAAGCCAACGCGCTGCGCGCGGACGGCGGCGCGTTCGTCCTCGTCGATGGCGAAAATGTCCTGCCCCGCCAGCTTCACCGTGCCGCGCGTGGGCGTATCCAGCCCCGCGATGATCGACAGCAGCGTGCTCTTGCCCGAGCCCGACGCGCCGACGATGGCCGCGGTCTCCCGCGCGCCGAGGGTGAAATCGATGTCCTGCAGAATGTCCAGCGTGCCTGCCGAATCGGTGACGGACTTGAACACATGCTCGACGGCGACAATGGCATCAGACGGGGGTTGGGACATGGAAAGGCTCTGGTTTTGAATCGACGTGACTTTATCTTGACCACCACCGCGCTCGGCAGCGCGGGGATATGGACGACAGCGGCGCAGGCCCAGGCCTCGTCTTCGTCGGCTACCTCTTCGGGCAGGCCGGTGATCCTGGTGCTGGGCGATTCGCTGAGCGCAGAGTACGGCCTCAAGCGCGGCGAAGGCTGGGTACCCTTGCTCGAGAAAAGGCTTGCGCAGCAGAAGATTTCTGCCAGCGTGGTCAACGCGAGCATCAGCGGCGACACCAGTTCCGGCGGCCGCGCCCGCTTCGCGCCGCTGCTCGCGCAGCACAAGCCCAGCCTGGTGGTGCTGGAGCTCGGCGCCAACGACGCATTGCGCGGCCTGCCGCTGGCCGACACCGAAAGCAACCTGATGCAGATCACCAAGGCAGCCCAGGCGGCGGGCGCGAAGGTGCTGATCGTTGGCATCCAGGTGCCGCCCAACT
Organism: uncultured Variovorax sp.; assembly: GCA_913776885.1. Lineage (GTDB taxonomy): Bacteria > Pseudomonadota > Gammaproteobacteria > Burkholderiales > Burkholderiaceae_C > Variovorax. Next base: position 359 of record CAJYQC010000158.1, on the reverse strand, counting down.
ATGGCGCCGACTACACGCGCCGCTTCGAGGCGGTGTTCTCAAAGGTGGCGAGCGCTACCAAGTCGGCGCTGGTGCCCTTCCTGCTCAAGGGCGTGGCAGATGCGCCCGACGCGCTCTCGTTGTTCCAGGCCGACCGCATCCACCCGACGGCAGCGGCGCAGCCACAGCTGCTCGACAACGTCTGGCCCGAGTTGCGCAAGCTGCTGCCCAAGCAATGAAAAAGCCGCCGCGGGCAAGTGCCTGCGGCGGCTTTTCGTGATGGATCGGCAAGCCTGGACGGGATTTCAGCCGTTCTTGGTGGGCAGGTCCGGCACCGTTGGCGGATCGCGTTCGAGCGAGGCAACGTCGGTCTCGGGATC
>CAJYQC010000157.1 GCA_913776885.1 uncultured Variovorax sp. | reverse complement strand
GCATAGCCGTTGCCGCCGGAGCCGACCCAGGTCGTGAACGTGGTCGCGTTGGGCGCGACCTTGTTGATGCGGTGCCGCTCGCTCACATACAGCGTTCCATCGGGCGCCAGCGCCAGGCCGAACGGCGCATTCATGCTTGAGACGGGGACCCCCTCGGCGCCACTGCCGCTGGCCGTGTCGATCCTGTAGACCGCGCCGTTGCCGCCCATGGCGACGTAGAGATTCGCGCCGCTCGAATCCAGCACCATCTGATAGGGGCTGCTGTAGCTCACGCCCGTGGTCGCCATCACGTTCGCGACCCAGGGCTTCACCGAGAGCGTGGCAGCCTGGCTGGTGACACTGCTGTCGGCGCCGCTCACGCGCACGCGCAGCTTCTGGCCGCTGTCGGCGAGCTGACCGGCTGCAGTGGTGAAGCTGTCGCTCGTGGCCCCGGGAACGTCGGTCCAGCTGCTGCCGCCATCGACGCTGCGCTGCCATTGGTAAGCCGTCGCGTGCACCGCCTGCACCTTCATCGTGGCGGCCACGCCCTGGCCGATGGTGGTATCCGATGGCTGCGTGGTGATGGCGACCGCGGTTTCTTCAGGCGCGGGCGCAGGTGCGGGTGGCGGCGTGCCCTGCGATGCAGGTGCTGGTGCCGGCGCGGGAGCCACCGCAAAGCCGGGGAAGCCGCCGCCTCCTCCCCCGCCGCCTCCGCAGGCGGCGAGCAGCAGATTCGTCATGAGGAATGCAGCGGGTGCACGCCATGCACGCGATGCACGGGCCAAGGGACGTCTGGATTCGGTACGTGTGGAATTCATGATGGGCCTTCCTTTTTTCAAAAGTGGAGTGAACGAGAAGGCCTCCACGGTATGGAGCGACACACCCTCGATCCAGTGTCGAAGGTCATCGCGATGCAGCAATAGATCTGTGCTCAGGAGCGCATGGCGGCAGGCGCCCTGTCGAGCTGCGACAGCGACGCGAGGGCCTGCAGCAGCCTGTCGGCGGCCACCGGCTTGAGCAGCACCTGCAGCCCCGAGTCGCGCATCTGCTGCTGGCGTTGCGGCGCGGTTTCGCCGGTGATCAGCATCACTTGCAGCCCGGGCCCGAAGCGTGCGCGCAGCCGCTGGGCGGCGGCCAGTCCGTCGGCGCCATCGGCCAGCCGCACATCGCAAAGCAGCACCTCGACGGGCGAGGCGCCGTGCGCGGCGTGTGCCAGCACTGCCTCGGCCTCGGCTTCACCGGACACCGCGTCGATCGCCACGCCATGGGCATGCAGCAGTCCCGAGACGGCCTGTCGTATCGCGGCCTCGTCGTCGAGAAGCAGCACGCGCCGCGGCAGCGGCGACAGCGCCCCGGGACGAGCAGCGGCCTGTGCGACACCCAGGGCCGATACCGCGGGAAGCACCAGGCGAAAGCAGCTGCCGCGCCCCGGACGCGAGCGCACCTGCAGCGGATGCCCCAGCAGGCGCGAGAGCCGCTGCACGATCGACAGCCCGATGCCCAGCCCCCTGGCCCGGTCGCGTCCCGGATTACCGATCTGGAAGAACTCGTCGAAGATGCTGCCCAGGTGCTCCTCGGCAATGCCGATGCCGGTGTCGCGCACCTCGATCCACACCAGTGGCCCGCGTGCACGCGCAGCCACCACCACGCCGCCGCGCCGCGTGTACTTGAGCGCGTTGTCCACAAGATTGGACAGCAGCCGCTGCAGCAGCTGCGGATCGCTCAGCACCCAGCAGGGCGTGGCGCGGAGCCGAAGCTGCAGTTCCCTGTCGGCCGCCTGCGCCGCGAACACATTGTTGAGCGCCAGGAACAGCGGGTTGAGCTCCACCGGCCGTATCTGCGGTGCCACCTCGCCGGCATCGAGCCGCGAGATGTCGAGGAGCGTGTCTAGCGAATCGCCCAGCGTTCCGACCGCATCCATCAGCCGCGCCGCGTGGTCCCAGTCCTCGCTGCCGCGAAGCTTCTTCTCGATGACGGCGCCGAAGAGCGCTATCGCATGCATGGGCTGGCGCAGGTCATGGCTCGCCGCCGCGAGAAAGCGCGTTTTTTCCTCGCTGGCGCGCTGCGTGGCGGCGATCTGCAGGCTCAGCTGCTCGGCGAGCGCCTCCTTCTCGAAGCGCATCGTCAGCGATTCGGTCAGAAGCTTGTGGTGCTGCAGCGCGAACATGATCATCACGCACATGTAGAGCAGGCAGCCGCTGGCCAGGAACAGGTGCGTGCTGTCCGCGCGCGAGGCCAGCGCCAGCGTGAGGCTCGCCATGCTGGGCACGATGAAGCGCGGAATGTTGCGCTTGAGCACTGCCAGCGACAGCGCGCCGCCGGCACAGCCGCCCATCATCATCACGATGACCATCACCCACAGCCCCAGGTGGCGCCCCGTCGGAACGCACAGCCATGGCGCCAGCCCCCAGACGCAGGAACGCAGCAGCACGTTGCGTGCATTGAAGCGCGCCCAGTACTCGGGGTGCTCCGCAGCGTCGGGGCTGCGCTGGTAGCGCCTGTAGGCACGCCGCAGGGTCAGCGCCAGATGCAGCGCCATCCAAAGCAGCACCTGCCACCGCCAGGTGGAAAGGAACAGCGCGATGCCCAGCGACTGCGCAGTGAGGAAGTCCGCCAGGTAGGCACCAGGCGCGTTCGCATGGACCGAGGCCACCTGCTCACGCAACACCCGCTGGGCGAGCTCGGAAGGCTGGGGGTGGTTCATCACCGGCAATCGGGCAGCCATGCAGAGTGCCGTACGCGCGAGTCGGCCGCGTTCGCTATCTCAGGCTGCTGATGAGCTGGGCCCGCGAGCGCATGCCGAACAGCAGCAGGAGGGTGGACACATGGTTCTTGACCGTTCCCTCGGTCAGGTGCGAGAGCTGCGCGATCTCCTTGTTCGACTTGCCGGACAGCACCCAGTCGAGGATCGCGACCTGGCGCGCATTGAGCTGCGGCTGCAGCTCGGCCGCCTGAGTGGCAGCCTGG
>CAJYQC010000156.1 GCA_913776885.1 uncultured Variovorax sp. | reverse complement strand
CCACGGTCTTCACGAACGTGGACTTGCCTTGGCCGTTGGCGCCCAGGATGCCGATGCGCTGGCCGGCCATCACCGACTTGCTCACGCCCGTGAGGATGACCTTGGGCGGCACGGCCTCGTCCTCGGCGGTGTAGCCGAAGGAGGCGTTGTCGATCGACATCATCGGGTTCGGAATGTGTCCCGGCTCCTTGAATTCGAAGGTGAACTCGGCCTCGGCCAGCAGCGGCGCCACCTTTTCCATGCGCTCCAGCGCCTTGACGCGGCTCTGCGCCTGCTTGGCCTTGCTGGCCTTGGCCTTGAAGCGGTAGATGAACTTCTGCAGGTGGGCGATCTTGTCCTGCTGCTTGGAGAAGGCGGCCTGCTGCTGCTCCATCTGCAGGGCGCGCATTTCCTCGAACTTGCTGTAGTTGGCGCCGTAGCGGTTGAGCTTGGCGTGTTCGATGTGCAGCGTGACGTCGGTCACGGCGTCGAGGAATTCGCGGTCGTGGCTGATGACGATCATGGTGCCGGCATAGCCCTTGAGCCACGATTCCAGCCAGACCAGCGCGTCCAGGTCCAAGTGGTTGGTGGGTTCGTCGAGCAGCAGCAGGTCGCTCGGGCACATCAGCGCGCGCGCCAGCTGCAGGCGCATGCGCCAGCCGCCGGAGAAGCTGTTGACCGGCGCGTCGAGCTCGTGCGTCTTGAAGCCCAGGCCCAGGATCAGCGCCTGCGCGCGCGGCACGGCGTCGTGCTCGCCGGCGTCGGCCAGGTCGGTGTAGGCGTGGGCCAGCTGCATGCCGACGTCGGCGTCGTCGGGGTTCTCCGAGTAGGCGGCCTCGACGGTGGCCAGCTGCTCGCGCAGTTCGGTCAGGCGGGTGTCGCCGCCCACCACGAAGTCGGTGGCAGACTCCCCGGTCTCGGGCATGTTCTGCGCCACCTGGGCCATGCGCCACTGCTTGGGGATGGAGAAATCGCCGCCGTCTTCGTGCAGCGTGCCGTTGAGCAGGGCGAACAGGGTCGACTTGCCGGCGCCGTTGCGGCCCACCAGCCCGACCTTCTCGCCGGGGTTGAGGGTGACCGTGGCGCCGTCGAGCAGGACCTTGGCGCTGCGGCGAAGAATGACATTCTTGAGATTGATCATGAAAAGGAGCCTGACGGGGGATTATCCCGTGGGGGCTATAGGCATTCGCGAATGCGGGGTCAGACCCGGCGCTCGCGAGGGTGTCGCAAAGGTGCAGCAGAAAATCGGAATACCGGTTTCTTTCGCGACTTCTGCGTAGTTTTTGTCTTACTTCTGCGTTCGGCTGTCCAAGTTCAGCAGCGCATCGCGGGTGACGAGCAGTACCTGGTCCTCGCCCGCCGAGGTTTCGAGCCAGAAGACTTCGAGCTGCGGAAAGGCGGCCTCGAAATACTCGCGCTCGTTGCCGATCTCCAGCACGAGCACCGCGCGCTCGCTCATGCGCGAGGGCGCATCGGCGAACAGCTGCCGCACGAAATCCATGCCGTCGGCACCGCCGGCCAGTGCCAGCTCGGGCTCGGCGCGGTATTCGGCGGGCAGGGCGGCCATGCTGGCGCTGTTCACGTAGGGCGGGTTGCACAGGACCAGGTCGTAGGGGCCGGGCAGGTTCTTCAGCCCGTCCGACTCGACCAGCCGCACGCGCGCGTCAAGCTGATGGCGTGTGACGTTGATGGCCGCCACCTCCAGCGCCTGCAGCGAGATGTCCGCCGCGTCGACCGTCACTTCCGGGTACGTGAGCGCCGCCAGCACCGCGAGGCTGCCGTTGCCGGTGCATAGGTCGAGCACGCGCTGCGTGTGTTCGCCCAGCCAGTAGTCGATGGTTCCCTCTGCGATCAGCTCGGCGATGAAGCTGCGCGGCACGATGGCGCGCTCGTCCACGTAGAACGGCACGCCTTGCAGCCAGGCTTCCCTGGTGAGGTAGGCGGCGGGCTTGCGCGTGGCGATGCGTTCTTCGATGAGCGCCGCCGCCTTGGCCGCGTCGGCGGGCGACACGGGCCTGTCGGCCACGCCGTCGAGGTCGTCCAGCGGCAGCTTCAGGCGCCACAGCACCAGCCACGCAGCTTCGTCGAAGGCGTTGGCCGTGCCATGGCCGAACGCCACGCCGGCTTCTTCCAGCCGCTTCGCGCCCGCCTCGATGAGTTCGATGACGGTGCTCATCCGGCCAACGCGGCGTCCAGCCGCTTCAGAACGCGCAGGTAGATGTTCTTGAGCGTCTCGATCTCGGCGACTTCGATGTGCTCGTCGATCTTGTGGATGCTGGCGTTCACGGGACCGAGCTCCACCACTTGCCTGCAGATCTTGGCGATGAAGCGGGCGTCGCTGGTGCCGCCGCTGGTCGACAGCTCGGTCTCGATGCCGGTTTCATCGCGGATGGCGCCCTGCACGGCCTCCACCAGCTCGCCGGGCGTGGTCAGGAAGGGCAGGCCGCCGATGGTCCAGGCCAGCGTGTAGTCGACCTGGTGCGCGTCGAGCACGGCGTGCACGCGCTGCTGCAGCGACTCGGGCGTCGATTCGGTCGAGAAGCGGAAATTGAAGTCGATCACCGCGCTGCCCGGGATCACGTTGCTCGCGCCCGTGCCAGCGTGGAAGTTGCTGATCTGCCAGCTGGTCGGCTGGAAGTACGGGTTGCTCACCGCGTCCCAGCCGCCGGCGGCGTTGATGGCCACCAGCTCGGCCAGCGCCGGCGCGACCGCGTGCACCGGGTTCTTCGCCAGGTGCGGGTAGGCGATGTGCCCCTGCACGCCCTTGACCGTGAGCTTGCCGCTCATGGTGCCGCGACGGCCGTTCTTGATCATGTCGCCGCAGCGCTCCACGGCCGTGGGTTCGCCGACGATGCAGTAGTCGATGGTCTCGCCGCGCGCGGCCAGCGCATTGCAGACGACGACCGTGCCGTCCACGCCCGGGCCTTCCTCGTCGCTGGTGAGCAGCAGGGCGAGCGTGAGCCGGGGCTCGGGTACCGCTTGCAAAAAGTCTTCGATGGAGGTCACGAAGGCGGCGACGGAAGTCTTCATGTCGCAGGCGCCGCGGCCATAGAGCTTGCCGTCGCGGTGCGTGGGCGTGAACGGGTGGCTGGTCCACCGCTCGACGGGGCCGGTGGGCACCACGTCGGTGTGGCCGGCGAACACCAGCGTCCTGGTGGCGGCCTTCGCGTCACTGGGGCGGCGCACCGCCCAGAGGTTGGTCACAGGGAAGTCGGCCGGGCCGCTCTCGATCGTCTCCAGCGTGAAGCCCAGCCGTGCCAGCCGCTCGCCGAGGATCTGCTGGCAGCCCGCGTCGTCAGGCGTGACGGAAGGGCGCGAGATGAGTTGTTCGGCTAGCTGGAGAGTTCGGGACATGGCACAAAAAGGGAGTGGACTCTTCCAGGAACCCCGCGGAACCGGATTTGCCGGCCTGCGGGTGTCGCCCCGTGAGAGGGGGCGAAGCGGCGCGAAGTACGCGCGGCCTGGGGAAAGTCAGAATTTGACGTCTAGCGTGATGTCGGTGAAGGTGGGTTCGTCGACCTGGTCCGTCAGGTGGCGGTCGTCGATCTGCTGCTTGGGCGCCGCGCGGTTCTGCAGGCGCCACATGAGGTTGGTGGGAGAGTCGGCCTGGGCCAGGCCCTCTTCGCGGGTGACGCGCTCCTCGACCACGAGGCGGGCGATGTCTTCCTCGAAGGTCTGCGAGCCTTCGGCCATGGACTTCTCCATGGCCTCCTTCACGCCGGAGAAGTCGCCCTTCTCGATCAGCTCGGCCACCAGCGCGGTGTTGAGCATGACCTCCATCGCAGGCACGCGCCCGCCGGTCGGCGTGCGCAGCAGGCGCTGCGACACGATGGCGCGCAGCGCACCGCCCAGGTCGCCCAGCAGCGTGGGTCTCACCTCGACGGGATAGAAGCTCAGGATGCGGTTCAGCGCGCGATAGCTGTTGTTGGCGTGCAGCGTGGCCACGCACAGGTGGCCCGACTGCGCGTAGGCGATGGCGGCCGACATGGTGTCGCGGTCGCGGATTTCGCCGATCTGGATCACGTCGGGCGCCTGGCGCAGCGCGTTCTTCAGCGCCGTCTGCAGCGAGGTGGTGTCGCTTCCCACGTCGCGCTGGTTCACCACCGACTTCTTGTTGGTGTAGGTGAACTCGATCGGCTCTTCCACCGTGAGGATGTGGCCGCTGGCGTGTTCGTTGCGGTAGTCGA
>CAJYQC010000155.1 GCA_913776885.1 uncultured Variovorax sp. | reverse complement strand
GAAGCTGGCCCGCTTCCCAGCCTACCGGGACCTCGCCGGCTTCGACTTCGCCAATAGCGAGGCCAATGAAGCCCTGGTTCGCCAACTGCATCGGTGCGAGTTCATGGACGACGCGCAGAACGCGGTGCTCCTGGGCGGGCCGGGCACAGGCAAGACCCACATCGCGACAGCGCTGGGCGTGCAGGCCATCGAACACCATCATCGGCGGGTGCGCTTCTTCTCGACGGTGGAGTTGGTCAATGCCCTCGAGCAGGAGAAGGCCAGTGGAAATCCTGGCCACATCGCGCACCGGCTGATGTACGCGGACATGGTGGTGCTCGACGAACTGGGCTGGCCGCTGCACGCGGCACTCGACGGGAATCGGCGTCTTCACCGGCTGAAGCGGCGCGACCCCGCAGCCAGCAAGCACCGCGCAAAGGCCAACAGCGGCCCACAGACGCGCCCAACGCCTCATTGCCCTGCCCCCCCCCCTTCCACCACCCGTCGATTCGCGCCTGCGCGCTCGCGCAGGCATCACCGGGCACGGCCGCCGGCGTCGCGAGAATCGCCTGCGCGCGGGCCTCATGGCCGAGCGCGACCGAGCGCGCTGCAACCTGCGCCTTCTTCGCCTCGGCCGCGCGCTTGTCGGCTAGGTCGCGGAGGTCTTCAGTCGGATCGCTGCGGGCGGATGCCGCCGCCCGTGCATCGTCGCGCTGCAGGACAGTGGCGGCCGCCTTCTCGCGCTCCGATCCACGCCCAGCCGAGCGCGGCATTGCCGGCCACGCTCAGCCCGAGCGCTAACAGCAGCGCTTGCACCGCGCTCACTTGCTCAGCACCTTGCAGGCCCAGGCCGTGGCCGCCTTGCGCTCGGCCAGCTTCAGCCGCTTCGGCTCGTTGACGCGCCCGGTGATGTCGTAGACATCGCCACGCTCGGCCGCCGGCAGGCAGTCTTTGAAGACCGCGAAGAACCAGCACGCCGAGAGCGCCGCATGCTCGGGCTGCAGCAGCCGACCGGGGTTGCCGCGATAGTCCGCACCGAGCGCCCGCCCTGCGGCGATGTAGGCATCCTCCCAGGTCAGCTGAATGAGGCCGCGCCCGTGGAAGCCCTTGTAGCGCCGCATGCTCAACGCACGCGGGTTGCGCACGTAACCGGATGCCGTTCAGTGCCTACAGCGATGCCCACCGAGGACCGGTGTGGAACGGTGTTAGACGGTGGAAAATCCACGGAAACACAGGCAGCAGAATCGGCTAAGGCCTTGATTCTGCTGCGTTTTCAGTGAGGAATAGGCAAAAAAATAGCCCCTTGCGGGGCCATTCTTGGAGGAGAGGGAGGGATTCGAACCCTCGGTACGTTCGCACGTACGCCTGATTTCGAGTCAGGTACATTCGACCACTCTGCCACCTCTCCGGTGCTGTCGAGCCTACGATTCTAGCAGAGAAAAACGAGGCTTTTGAAGCCCCTCGCGATCAGGCCTTCAAAACTTCGAGTCCGCCGAGGTACGGACGCAGCGCGGCGGGCACGTTGATCGAGCCGTCTTCGTTCTGGTGATTCTCGAGCACGGCCACGAGCGTGCGCCCCACCGCGAGGCCGGAGCCGTTGAGCGTGTGCACGAGTTCGTTCTTGCCTTGCGCGTTCTTGAAGCGGGCCTGCAGGCGGCGCGCCTGGAAGGCTTCGCAGTTGGAGACGGAGCTGATCTCGCGATAGGTGTCCTGCGCGGGCAGCCAGACTTCGAGGTCGTAGGTCTTGGTGGAGCCGAAGCCCATGTCGCCGGTGCATAGCAGTACGACGCGGTACGGCAGCTCCAGCGCCTGTAGCACGGCTTCGGCGTGGCCGGTCATCTGCTCGAGTGCGTCGTAGCTCTTCTCGGGGTGCACGATCTGCACCATCTCGACCTTGTCGAACTGGTGCTGGCGGATCATGCCGCGCGTGTCGCGGCCCGCACTGCCCGCTTCGGAGCGGAAGCACGGCGTGTGGGCGGTGAGCTTGATCGGCAGCTGCGACTCGGGCACGACCTCGTCGCGCACGAAGTTGGTCAGCGGCACTTCGCTGGTCGGGATGAGGTACAGCGCCGAATGGTCGGGCGCGGGTTCGCCGTCCTGGCCGCCCTTCTTCGCGGCGAACAGGTCGCCCTCGAACTTGGGCAGCTGGCCGGTGCCGCTCAGGGTGGCGGCGTTGACGATGTAGGGCACGTAGCATTCGCTGTAGCCGTGCTTTTCGGTCTGGGTGTCGAGCATGAACTGCGCGAGCGCGCGGTGCAGGCGGGCGATCGGGCCTTTCATGACGGTGAAGCGCGAGCCCGCGAGCTTGGCGCCCGTTTCGAAGTCCAGGCCCAGCGGCGCGCCGAGGTCGACGTGATCCTTGGGCGCGAAGCCCAGCGGCGTGGCGCTGGCGCCGGCACCACCCTTGGGAGCCCAGCGGCGCATCTCGACGTTGCCGGTCTCGTCCTCGCCCAGCGGCACGCTGGCGTGCGGCAGGTTGGGCACGGCCAGCAGCAGCGCGTGCAGCTCCGGCTGGATCTCGTCGAGGCGCTTCGACTGCGATTCCTGCTCGGCCTTCAGCGCATTCACTTCGGCCATCAGCGCGTCGGTCGACTCGCCCTTGGCCTTGAGCGGGCCGATCTGCTTGTTCAGCGCGTTGCGGCGGGCCTGGATTTCCTCGGTGCGGGTCTGCAGCCTCTTGCGTTCGGCTTCGAGCGCGGTGAATGCCGATACGTCGAGGTAAGGCTGGTTCTTCTTGCGTTTTTCGAGGCCGGCCACTGCGGAGGCCAGATCTTTGCGGAGCAGGGTGATGTCGAGCATGGAGGGATTTTAGGTGGGCGTGCGCGAGCCGAAGGCGGCAGGCTGGCGATGCCCTGCGGCCCGCGGTTGCGGGCCACGGGCTTCGGCATGCCTGCCGACAGGCTCTGCCAGCCTGGAAGATGAACTGCGTGAAGCAGGAAGCCGTCAGGCAACCGTCGCGGGATCGACGTTCGCCCCGCAGACGATCAGGCAGACCTTCTCGCCCGCGCGCGGCTTGTAGGCACCGGTCTGCAGCGCCGCCAGCGGCAGCGCGGCGGCCGGTTCCACGGCCAGCTTCAGCTCCTTCCAGAGCCACTGCTGGGCCGCGCGGATGGATTCGTCGGACAGCAGCAGCGCGTCCCGTACGTGCTGGCGGGTGATCTCCCAGGCGATGGCGCCGATGCGGCGCGCGCCCAGCGAATCGGCGGCGATGCCGCCCACCTCCACGTCGACCGGCTCGCCAGCCTCGCGGGCGCGGAACAGCGTCGGCGCCTTCTCGGGCTCGAGTGCGACCACGCGGGAGCGCTTCTCGAACCAGCCGGCCAGGCCGCCGATCAGGCCGCCGCCGCCCACGCTCACGAGCACAGCGTCGGGCAGGCCGCCCTGCTGCTCGATCTCGCGGCCCAGCGTGCCGGCGCCGGCCACCACTTCGGGCTGGTCGTAGGCATGCGTGAGCAAGGCACCCGAGTCCTTCTGGCGCGTCAGGCAGGCGGCCAGCGCATCGGGGTACAGCTCGCCGACCACGACCACTTCAGCGCCAAGCGCACGCAGCCGCGCGCGCTTGGCTTCGGGCGACACGCCCGGCAGGAAGACCTGGCAGGGCACGCCCAGCGCGCGCGCCGCGGCCGCCGTGGCGATGCCCGCATTTCCGCCCGAGGCGACGATCACGCCACTTTGCGGAATGTCGTTGGCCAGCAGCCGGTTCATCATGCCGCGCGCCTTGAAGCTGCCGCTGACCTGCATGTGCTCGAGCTTGAGCCAGATCTCCGCGCCGCTCGCGTCGATGCCGAAGGCCGAAGCCGGCAGCTTCCACAGCGGGGTCCGGCGCAGGAAGTGGCCGGCTTCGGCCTTCGGCATCGACGCGAGCGGCGCGGAGATCTGGCTCAAGCTCGAGCACATGCAGGTCAGCGGCAGCTTCAAGGCGCGCGGCATGA
>CAJYQC010000154.1 GCA_913776885.1 uncultured Variovorax sp. | reverse complement strand
CGATGGACTTGAGCGCGCCGAGCAGCGAGCGGTCGTAGGCGGCGTTGGCGGCTGCCAGCGCGTCATGCCGGGTCATCCACAGCTCGATGCAGGTCACGACCAGCAGGGCGGGGAAGAGCAGCAGCGCCAGCCGCTGCCAGAGGCTCGCGCGCCGCAGACGGGCCGTGAAGTTCAGCGGCATGCCCACGACGCGAGAAATCCAGGCGTTCTCTTCGCGAAACACCGTGGAGCTGGCTCCACCGGGCCGCAGACGCCGCCCCCGGCGTAGGGGGAGGAGAAGCGACACGAAGTGCGCGAAGCCCGGGGGAGTGTCCTCATTCAGTCCGCTTCCAGCACGTAGCCCAGCCCGCGCAGCGTGACGATGCGCACGCCGCTGCCGTCCAGCCGCTTGCGCAGCCGGTAGACGAAGACCTCCACTGCCTCGGGGTGCACCTCCTCGTCATCGGAGAACACGCGCTCCAGGATCTGCTGCTTCGACAGCGGCTCGCCGCTGCGCTGCACAAGCACGCGCAGCACCGCCAGCTCGCGCGGCGAGAGCGCCAGCGCCTCGCCGCTGAGGGTGAAGTGCCGGCGCGCCCCGTCGTACACCAGCGCGCCGCAGGCCTGTCGCGGATGCTCCACGCCGCGCGCGCGGCGCACCAGCGCATGCAGCCTCGCCTCGAGTTCGGCCAGCGCGAAGGGTTTGGCGAGGAAGTCGTCCGCGCCCGCGTTGAGCGAGGCCACGCGCTCGTTCACCGAGTCGCGCGCAGTGAGGATCAGCGCCGGCAGCCGCTGGTCGCGCTCGCGCAGCCGCTGCAGCACCGTGTGCCCGTCGAGTCCGGGCAGGCCGAGGTCAAGCACCAGCGCGTCGTGGTCGCGCTGCTGCAGGGCACGGTCGGCCAGCCGCCCGTCGTCCACCCATTCGACCTGGATGCCCGCGTGCTCAAGCGCCTTGCACAGCCAGGTGCCCAGGGTGTGTTCGTCTTCGGCAAGAAGGATGCGCATCAGCCGATCCTAGTAGGGCCGGATCTTTTCGCGAAACACCGCGGAACCGGCTTTGCCGGGCCGCAGGTGTTGCCCCCTGCAAGGGGGTAGGCGCAGCGACACGAAGTGCGCGGAGCCTGGGGGGTTGCCAATCAATCCGGCTTGATGTTTGCCCTTGCGATCACCTTCTGCCAACGTGCCTGTTCCGAGGCGATGAACTGCGCGAACTGCTCCGGCGTGCCGCCGACGGCTTCGGCCGCGTCGTTGGTCAGTCGCTGCATCGAGTCGGGCGACTTCACCGCCTTCATCGTCTCGGCCGAGAGCTTGGCGAGCTGCGGCGGCGTGATGCTGGCGGGCGCGAGCATGCCGTACCACTGCGTCATCTCGAAGCCGGGGAAGCCCTGCTCGGCCACGGTCGGCACGTCGGGCAACTGCGGCAGGCGCTTGGCCGAGCCGGTCGCGATGCAGCGCACCTTGCCTGCCTTGATGAACTGCAGCACCGCCGCCGCGCCGATGGCCGATGCGTCGAGCCGGCCCGACAGCAGGTCGGTCACCATCGGGCCGGTGCCGCGGTAGGGCACGTGCAGCATGAACACGTCGGCCGTCATCTTCAGGTACTCGAAGGCCAGGTGGCCCGCGCTGCCGTTGCCGGCCGAGCCGTAGCTGAGCTTGCCCGGCTTCGACTTGGCGTAGGCGATGAACTCCTTGAGGTTCTTCGCCGGCACGTCGGGGTGCACCACGTAGAGGCTGGGCACCTTGGCCAGCAGGCTCACGGGCTTGAAGTCCTTGTTCGCGTCGTAGGGCAGCTTGGCGAAGATGTACGGGTTGACCGCCAGCGTGCCGATGTGGCCCAGGATGATCGTGTGCTGGTCGGTCGCGCGCGCCACCTCGCCCATCGCGATGTTGCCGGCCGCGCCCGGCTTGTTGTCGACGAACACGCTCTGGCCGATGGTGCGCGAGAGCTCCGCGGCGGTCGAACGCGCGACGATCTCCGAGCTGCCGCCCGGTGCGAACGGCACCACGAAGCGGATCGACTTGCTGGGCCAGGCGTCTTCGGCGAAAGCCATCGAGGGCAGCAGGCCGCCAAGGGCTGCTGCGCCGCCGGCCTGGAGCAGGCCGCGGCGGCTCAGGCGGGTGTCTTGGGGGAGGTGGGGGGCGGGCATTTTGCTTGTGTCTCCAGCGCTTTTTTGGATTGAAAGCGCGCATCGTGCCCGGGGGATGCTGTCGGAAAGCTGTCAGTTCGGACAGCCGTGCGAGTCAGATCAGGTTGCGCATCGCCTGCGCGGTCTCCCGCAGCACCGGCAGCACCCGCGTCACCGCATCCTCCGAGCTCTCGTGGCCCATCGGCATGGTGATGTTCAGCGCTCCCACCAGCGTACCGTGACGGTCGCGCAGCGGCACCGCGATGCCGCGCGAGTTCAGATCGAGCTGCTGTTCGGAAAGCGCCCAGCCTTGCGCCCGGATGCGCGCGAGTTCCAGCTTCATGCGCTCCATGCTCGCGATGGTGTGCGAGGTGAAGACTGTGAGCTTGCGGGTGGTGAGCCATTCGTCGAGCTCGGCGTCGCTGCGCAAGGCCAGCATCAGCATGCCGGAGGCGGTGACCTGCGCCGGCACGCGCGCGCCGAGCACATAGCCGGTGCTCATGCTGCGGTTGGGGCCGTTGCGGGCGATGTAGACCACCTCGTCGCCGTCCATCACGCTGAGGTAGGCGATCTCGTTGGTGCCGGCGGCCACCCGCTGCAGGAAGGGCTGCACCACGCGCGGCAGCCGGGCAGATTCGAGGTACGACTGGCCCAGGCGCAGCACGCGCGGGGTGAGCCAGAACAGCTTGCCGTCGCTGGCCACATAGCCCATGTGCTGCAGGGTCAGCAGGTAGCGCCGGGCGGCGGTGCGGGTCATGTTGGTGCGCTGGCCGGCCTGGCTGGCGGTCATGCGCGGATGGGCGTCGTCGAAGGCCTCGATGATGCTCACGCCGCGCTCCAGGCCGGCGATCCAGTCGCGCTTGTCCAGCCCCGCGGGGGCTGCGGATTCTTCTTCAAGCATGGGCTGGGAGTGTGCCTCGTACCGTAGGAGGGAAGGGGTCCGGGGCTTCCTGGCGAAAACCCTGGTTCTGTTCGATTGTCGAACGTTATTGTGCGTTAAACGATCGTTCTCAGGGTCGAAGCCGCCATGCAGTGCG
>CAJYQC010000153.1 GCA_913776885.1 uncultured Variovorax sp. | reverse complement strand
ATCTCGGGCGACCTGGGCGTGAGCACCACGCAGGGTACCTGGGTCATCACCAGCTTCGCGGTGGCCAACGCCATCGCGGTGCCGCTCACCGGCTTCATGACGCAGCGCTTCGGACAGGTGCGCCTGTTCATGGCCAGCGTGATCCTGTTCATGATCAGCTCGCTGCTGTGCGGCCTCGCGCCGAACATGACGATGCTGATCGCGTTCCGCGCGCTTCAGGGCTTCGTCGCGGGGCCGATGATCCCGCTGTCGCAGGCGCTGCTGCTGTCGAGCTATCCGCGCGCCAAGGCGGGCCTGGCGATGGCCATGTGGTCGATGACCACGCTGGTCGCGCCGGTGATGGGGCCGCTCCTGGGCGGCTGGATCACCGACAACATCTCGTGGCCGTGGATCTTCTACATCAACATCCCGGTGGGCATCGTCGCGGCGAGCATCACCTGGGCGCTGTACCACAAGCGAGAGAGCGCCACGCACAAGGTGCCCATCGACGCCATCGGCCTCGCGCTGCTGGTGCTGTGGGTCGGCTCGCTGCAGCTCATGCTGGACAAGGGCAAGGAGCTCGACTGGTTCCACTCCGCGCAGATCGTCACGCTGGCGGTGGTGTCGGTGGTCGGCTTCGCCTTCTTCCTGGTCTGGGAGCTGACCGACAAGCACCCGGTGGTCGACCTGTCGCTCTTCAAGCGTCGCAATTTCTGGTCCGGCGCCGTGGCGACGGCGGTGGCCTACGGCCTCTTCTTCGGCAACGTGGTGCTGCTGCCGCTGTGGCTGCAGCAGTGGATGGGCTACACCGCCACGCAGGCGGGGATGATCATGGCGCCGGTGGGGCTGCTGGCCATCTTCTTCTCGCCGGTGGTGGGCCTCACGGTGGCCAAGATCGACCCGCGCCGCTACGCGACCTTCTCGTTCCTGGTGTTCGCGCTGGTGCTGTGGATGCGCTCGAACTTCAACACGCAGGCCGACTTCGTGACGATCATCATCCCGACGATCATCCAGGGCATCGCGATGGCGTTCTTCTTCATCCCGCTGGTGACGATCACGCTGTCGGGCCTCACGCCCGACCGCATCCCGGCCGCGTCGGGGCTGTCGAACTTCCTGCGGATCACCGCGGGCGCGATGGGCACCTCGATCACGACCACGCTGTGGGACAACCGCGCGACGCTGCATCACGCCCAGCTGGCAGAGACGGTCAACCAGGGCAACAGCGCGGCTGCCAGCGCGATGGCGGGGCTCAACGCCAACGGCTTCAGCACCGAGCAGGTGCTGGGACAGATCAACCGCATCGTCGACCAGCAGTCGTACATGCTGGCGACCAACGACATCTTCTATGCGTCGGCGGTGCTGTTCCTGCTGCTGATTCCACTGGTGTGGCTGGCAAAGCCGCAGAAGGGCGGTGCCGGTGGCGACGCCGCCGCGGGGGCGCACTAGGCGCTCCCCCAGGCTTCGCGTACTTCGTGTCGCGCACGCCTTCCCCCTCACCGGGGGCAACACCTGCGGCCCGGCAGAGCCGGTTCCGCGGTGTTCCACGAAAAAGGCAGGCGCTCTTCAGTCGATCTTCAGTCGCTCTTCAGGCGCCCAGTGCGCGCAGCACGTCGTAGCAGGCGCCCATCGTGTGGTAGTCGGTCTTGCCGGCCGGGCTCTTCTCGTCGCTGATCTTTTCGTTCGTCGGCGTGAGGATGCGATACCAGGCGCCGTGCCGGTGGTCGACGAAATGCTCCCAGCTGTAGGCCCAGATGCCGTCGTACCAGTCCCAGTAGCCGGGCTCGCCGGTGCGCAGTGCGAGCAGGGCGGCGGCCGCGAAGCTCTCGGCCTGCACCCAGAAGTACTTGTCGCCGTCGCACACGTTGCCGTCGGGGCCGAAGCCGTAGACCAGCCCGCCGTGGTCGGCGTCCCAGCCGCGTTGCACGGCGGTGTCGAAGAAGCGGCGTGCGCGCGGCAGCGCCCACTCGGCCTTGCGGTCTTGCGTGGCGAGGTGGCCTTCGAGCTGCAGCAGCAGCTTGGCCCACTCGGTCAGGTGGCCGGTCTGGAAGCCCCAGGGCTTGAAGATGTCGGTCTTGTTGCCGCGGTTGTAGTCCCAGTCGACCGACCAGTCCTCGCGGTAGTGCTCCCACACCAGGCCATCGGCCAGCGACGCGAGCCGGCCGGTCACCGATTCGGCCACTGCGAGCGCACGCTCGATGTAGCGTGACTCCTGCGTGGCTTCGAAGGCTGCCATCAGCGCCTCGCAGGCGTGCATGTTGGCGTTCTGGCCGCGATAGGGGCCCACACGCCAGTCGGTGGTGGCCTCGTCGGCATAGAGCTGGTGCCGCGGCTCCCAGAAGTGCGTCTCCATCAACCGCCAGGCGTTCTCCAGCCCGGCGTGCGCTTCCTCGATGCCGGCCATGAGCGCATGCGCGTGCGCGAGCAGCACGAAGTCCAGCCCGTAGCAGCGGTTGGTGCCGTCCTGCACCGTGGCGCGCTCGTCGTGCCAGTCGATCTGCCATGCATAGCCGCCATCGTGCTGCCTGTGGGCACGTTCGATGAAGGCCAGGCCGTGCCGCGCGGCAGCGAGGTCGGCGGGCTTGCCGAAGCGGCGGTACGCCATCGCGTGGTTGAACACGAAGCGCGTGCTGCTCACCAGGTGGCGGGTGCGGCGGTCGTACACCGTGCCGTCGTCCTTGAAGAAATGGAAGAACCCGCCGCTGGGGTCGAGGTCGCGGCCTTCGTAGAAGGCCTGCGTGTGCCGGATGTGGTCGGCCAGGAAGTCGGGGGAGCGGAAGTCGGGGGAGCGGAAGTCGGGTGAGCGGAAGTCGGGTGAGCGGGAGTCGGGTGAGCGGGAGTTGGGCATGTGCGGCGGTGTCGTTGGTGCCATGGGCGCGATCATGCCCAATCGACGCGAGCGCCGCGAGTGTTCGACGCATCGCGTCTTCTCCGGCTCGCGTGCCGCCTTTGTCGTCGAGACGACAGTCGTGCGGCAGGGGCCGGCGGCCCTCTGGAATGGTTGCACTGCAGCATAGGCATTTGCCCCAGTATGCAAGCCGGAGGCACCCACGAACAATCGGTCCGCGCTCGATGGTGGCGCATTGAGATGGACCGCATGACGCACATTCTTTCCACGTACACGGGCGACCTCTCGAGATGAGCGACGTCATTCTCGAAACACGCCAGCTCACCAAGGAATTCAAGGGGTTCACAGCGGTCAGCAAGGTCGACCTGTCGGTGGTGCGCGGTTCGATCCACGCGCTCATCGGCCCGAACGGCGCGGGCAAGACGACCTGCTTCAACCTGCTGACGAAGTTCCTCGAGCCCACCACCGGCACGATCCTCTTCAACGGCCAGGACATCACGCGCGAGCGACCCGCGCAGATCGCGCGCCGCGGCATCATCCGCTCGTTCCAGATATCGGCCGTGTTCCCGCATCTCACGCTGCTGGAGAACGTGCGCCTCGGACTGCAGCGCCGCCTCGGCACCTCTTACCACTTCTGGAAGAGCGAGAAGTCGCTCAAGCCGCTGGATGCCAGGGCTCGCGAGCTGCTGGCCGAAGTCGGCCTCGAGGAACTCGCCGACGAACAGACGGTGAACCTGCCCTACGGCCGCAAGCGCGCGCTCGAGATCGCGACCACGCTGGCCATGGAGCCCGAGCTGATGCTGCTCGACGAGCCCACGCAGGGCATGGGCCACGAAGACGTGCACCGCGTGGCCGAGCTCATCAAGCGCGTGTCGGCCGGCCGCACCATCCTCATGGTGGAGCACAACATGAGCGTGGTCTCGACCATCGCCGACACCATCACCGTGCTGCAGCGCGGCGCGGTGCTTGCCGAGGGGCCGTACGCCGTGGTCTCGAAGAACCCGCAGGTGATGGAGGCCTACATGGGCACCACCGAAGGCCAGCTGCAAGGGGCTCATTGACATGACCGCCGCATTGGAAATCAAGGGCCTGCAAGCCTGGTACGGCGAATCGCACGTGCTGCACGGTGTCGACATGGTCGTGCAGCCGGGCGAGGTCGTCACGCTGCTGGGCCGCAATGGCGCGGGCCGCACCACCACGCTGCGCGCGATCATGGGCCTGACGGGCGCACGCAAGGGCAGCATCGAGATCAACGGCCGCGAGACCATCGGCCTGCCCACGCACCGCATCGCGCACCTCGGCGTGGGCTACTGCCCGGAGGAGCGCGGCATCTTCGCGAGCCTCTCGTGCGAGGAGAACCTGATGCTGCCGCCCGAGCTCAAGGGCGCGGGCAAGGGCATGTCGGTCGAAGAGATCTATGCCATGTTCCCCAACCTGGCCGAGCGCCGTCACAGCCAGGGCACGCGCCTGTCGGGCGGCGAGCAGCAGATGCTGGCCGTGGCGCGCATCCTGCGCACCGGCGCCAGGCTGCTGCTGCTCGACGAGATTTCCGAAGGCCTCGCGCCGGTCATCGTGCAGGCGCTGGCCCGCATGATCACCACCTTGCGCGCCAAGGGCTACACCATCGTGATGGTGGAGCAGAACTTCCGCTTCGCCGCGCCGCTGGCCGACCGCTTCTACGTGATGGAGCACGGCCGCATCGTCGAGAAGTTCGGCGCGGCCGAGCTCGAAGCCAAGATGCCGGTGCTCACCGAGCTGCTGGGCGTCTAGCATGAAGCTCACCCCCAGTCGTCGCGCACTTCGTGTCGCTTCGCCAACCCCCTTGCAGGGGGCGACACCAGTGGCCCGGCAAAGCCGGTTCCACGGTGTCCCCGAACAAACCGCAAGCAATCACCAGCTCTTTCAGGAGACAACAGCATGATCAAGAAACTCGGCCTCATCGCAACCGCCGTCGGCATCCTCGCCATGAGCGCGGGCGCCGCGCAGGCGCAGGAAAAAGTGAAGATCGGCTTCGTCACCGACCTGTCGAGCCTGTACGCCGACCTCGAAGGCAAGGGCGGCGCCACCGCCATCCAGATGGCCATTGACGACTTCGGCGGCAAGGTGCTGGGCCAGCCCATCGAACTGCTGACCGCCGACCACCAGAACAAGGCCGACATCGCCGCCTCCAAGGCCCGCGAATGGATCGACACCGCCGGCGTGACCATGGTGTTCGGCGGCACCAACTCGGGCGTGGCGCTGGCCACCGCCAAGGTGGCCGAAGAGAAGAAGCGCGTGTACTTCAACAACGGCGCGGGCAGCTCGGTGCTCACCAACGAGCAGTGCAGCCCCTACACCATCCACTACGCCTACGACACGGTGGCCCTGGCCAAGGGCACTGGCGCGGCGGTGGTCGACCGCGGCGGCAAGAGCTGGTTCTTCCTGACCGCCGACTACGCCTTCGGCCATGCGCTGGAAGCCGACACCACCAAGGTGGTGAAGGAGAAGGGCGGCACCGTGGTGGGCGCGGTGCGCCATCCGCTGAACGCGTCGGACTTCTCCTCGTTCCTGCTGCAGGCGCAGAACTCCAAGGCGCAGATCCTGGGCCTGGCGAATGCGGGTGGCGACACCATCAAC
>CAJYQC010000152.1 GCA_913776885.1 uncultured Variovorax sp. | reverse complement strand
GCCTTCGAATACGGCTACGCGTCGAACGACCCGAACACGCTCGTCATCTGGGAAGCGCAGTTCGGCGACTTCGTCAACGGCGCGCAGGTCGTGATCGACAAGTTCATCGCCTCGGGCGAAGTGAAGTGGGGCCGCGTCAACGGCATCACGATGATGCTGCCGCACGGCTACGAAGGCCAGGGCCCCGAGCACAGCTCGGCCCGCCTGGAGCGCTTCATGCAGCTGGCCGCCGACGCCAACATGCAGATCGTGCAGCCCACCACGGCCAGCCAGATCTTCCACGTGCTGCGCCGCCAGATGGTGCGCAGCCTGCGCAAGCCGCTGGTCATCATGACCCCGAAGTCGCTGCTGCGTAACAAGGACGCGACCTCGCCGGTGTCGGAGTTCATCAAGGGCGGCTTCCAGACGGTCATCCCCGACGTCAAGGAACTCAAGGCCGACAAGGTCAAGCGCATCGTCGCCTGCTCGGGCAAGGTCTACTACGACCTGGCCAAGAAGCGCGAGGAGAAGGAAGCCGACGATGTGGCGATCATCCGCGTCGAGCAGCTCTATCCGTTCCCGCACAAGGCGTTCGCCGCCGAGATCAAGAAGTACCCGAATCTCGTCGACGTGGTCTGGTGCCAGGACGAGCCGCAGAACCAGGGCGCCTGGTTCTTCGTGCAGCACTACATCCACGAAAACATGCAGGAAGGCCAGAAGCTCGGCTACTCCGGCCGTGCCGCCTCGGCCTCGCCGGCGGTGGGCTACTCGCACCTGCACCAGGAACAGCAGAAGGCGCTGGTCGACGGCGCGTTCGCCAAGCTCAAGGGCTTCGTGCTGACCAAGTAAACCTGTCCTCTTTCACACGAACACCCTGAAGAACAAATCGGAGCCCACTCCAAATGTCTATCGTTGAAGTCAAAGTCCCCCAGCTTTCCGAATCCGTGGCCGAAGCCACCATGCTCACCTGGAAGAAGAAGGCCGGCGAAGCCGTCGCCGTCGATGAGATCCTGATCGAGATCGAGACCGACAAGGTCGTGCTCGAGGTGCCCGCTCCCTCGGCCGGCGTGCTGGCCGAAATCGTCCAGCCCGACGGCGCCACGGTGGTCGCCGACCAGCTGATCGCCAAGATCGACACCGAAGGCAAGGCCGGCGCGGCCGCTCCTGCTGCAGCACCCGCAGCCGCGGCAGCCCCTGCGCCCGCAGCGGCTCCGGCAGCTGCAGCAGCCGCCGCCACCGGCGGCTCGAAGGCCGACGTGGCCATGCCCGCCGCCGCCAAGCTCCTGGCCGACAACAACCTGAAGACCGGCGACGTCGCCGGCTCGGGCAAGGACGGCCGCGTGACCAAGGGCGACGTGCTCGCCGCGGTCGCTTCGGGCGCCAAGCCTGCCGCACCTGCCGCCACCATCGCCGTGCCGGCCGCAAAGCCCGCGCTGCCGCAGGTCGCCGCTCCCGCGAGTGCGCCCGACCTGGGCGAGCGCCCCGAGCAGCGCGTGCCGATGAGCCGCCTGCGCGCCCGTATCGCCGAGCGCCTGATCCAGTCGCAGTCGACCAACGCCATCCTGACGACCTTCAACGAAGTCAACATGGCGCCCGTCATGGAACTGCGCAAGCGATTCCAGGACAGCTTCACCAAGGAACACGGCGTGAAGCTCGGCTTCATGTCCTTCTTCGTGAAGGCCGCCGTGCACGCCCTCAAGAAGTACCCGGTGCTCAACGCCTCGGTTGACGGCAACGACATCCTGTACCACGGCTACTTCGACATCGGCATCGCCGTCGGTTCGCCGCGCGGCCTGGTGGTGCCGATCCTGCGCAATGCCGATCAGATGAGCTTCGCCGACATCGAGAAGAAGATCGCCGAGTACGGCAAGAAAGCGCAGGACGGCAAGCTGGGCATCGAGGAAATGACCGGCGGCACGTTCTCCATCTCGAACGGCGGCACCTTCGGCTCGATGCTCTCGACCCCGATCATCAACACGCCCCAGTCGGCCATCCTCGGCGTGCACGCCACGAAGGACCGCGCCGTGGTCGAGAACGGCCAGATCGTGATCCGTCCGATGAACTACCTGGCGATGAGCTACGACCACCGCATCATCGACGGCCGCGAAGCCGTGCTGGGCCTGGTCGCCATGAAGGAGGCGCTGGAAGATCCGTCGCGCCTGCTGTTTGATATTTGATCCACCCCCGTTGCTTGCTCACTTCGTGTAGCCGCCTCCCCCCTCTAGGGGGCGCACCCGGCGGCCCGGCAGAGCCGGTTCCGCGGGTGCTTGCGAACTGGCCTGCGCTTCGCGCGGCCCCTGATCAGAGGCCGCGGTACACGAGACCATGAAAGAACCTATGTCCAAACAATTTGACGTGATCGTCATCGGCGGCGGCCCTGGCGGCTACATCGCCGCCATCCGCGCCGCACAGCTCGGCTTCAACGTGGCCTGCATCGACGAGTGGAAGAACGGCAAGGGCGGCCCCGCACCGGGCGGCACCTGCACCAATGTCGGTTGCATTCCCTCGAAGGCGCTGCTGCAGTCGTCGGAGCACTTCGAACAGGCCGGCCACCACTTCGCCGACCACGGCATCAAGGTCGAAGGCCTGGGCCTCGACATCGACAAGATGCTGGCCCGCAAGGACCAGGTCGTGAAGCAGAACAACGACGGCATCCTGTACCTGTTCAAGAAGAACAAGATCGCGTTCTTCCACGGCCGCGGCTCGTTCGTGAAGGCGGACGCAGGCGGCTACGAGATCAAGGTGGCTGGCACCGCCGAAGAGTCGATCGTCGGCAAGCACATCATCGTGGCCACGGGCTCCAACGCCCGCGCGCTGCCGGGCACGCCCTTCGACGAGGAGAACATCCTCTCGAACGACGGCGCGCTGCGCATCGGCGCCGTTCCCAAGAAGCTGGGCCTGATCGGCTCGGGCGTCATCGGCCTCGAAATGGGCTCGGTGTGGCGTCGCCTCGGTGCTGAAGTCACCGTGCTCGAAGCGCTGCCGACCTTTCTCGGCGCGGTGGACGAGCAGATCGCCAAGGAAGCCAAGAAGGCCTTCGACAAGCAGAAGCTCAAGATCGAGCTCGGCGTGAAGGTCGGCGAGATCAAGTCGTCCACGAAGGGTGTGAGCGTGGCCTGGACCAACGCCAAGGGCGAAGCCCAGACGCTGGAAGTCGACAAGCTGATCGTCTCGATCGGCCGCGTGCCCAACACCATCGGCCTGAACGCCGAAGTCGTGGGCCTGAAGCTCGACGAGCGCGGCGCCATCACGGTGGACGACGAGTGCAAGACCAACCTGCCCAACGTGTGGGCCATCGGCGACGTGGTGCGCGGCCCGATGCTGGCGCACAAGGCCGAGGAAGAGGGCGTTGCCGTGGCCGAGCGCATTGCCGGCCAGCATGGTCACGTCAACTTCAACACGATCCCGTGGGTGATCTACACCAGCCCCGAGATCGCGTGGGTCGGCCAGACCGAGCAGCAGCTCAAGGCCTCGGGCCGCGCCTACAAGGCCGGCACCTTCCCGTTCCTGGCGAACGGCCGCGCACGTGCACTGGGCGACACGACCGGCATGGTCAAGTTCCTGGCCGACGCCGCGACCGACGAGATCCTGGGCGTGCACATCGTAGGCCCGCAGGCCAGCGAGCTGATCTCCGAAGCCGTGGTGGCGATGGAGTTCAAGGCCAGTGCCGAGGACATCGCGCGCATCTGCCACGCCCACCCGTCGCTGTCGGAAGCCACGAAGGAAGCGGCGCTTGCCGTCGACAAGCGCACGCTGAACTTCTGATCCCGCCGATCTTTTGACCAGCGTCAAACAGGCCTACGAGGCGGAACTCGCTGCACGCGGGTTCAAGAGCGATCCTGCGCAACTGCGCGCCGTGGAGGCGCTGGATCGCTGCGCCAGCGAATGGGCCGAGTACAAGGCCCAGCGCTCGAATGCGCTGAAGAAGTTCATCAACCGGCCGGAGCTTCCGCGCGGCGTCTACATGTATGGCGGCGTCGGGCGGGGCAAGAGCTTCCTGATGGATCTCTTCTTCAACGCCGTGCCGCTGCGGCGCAAGACGCGCCTGCACTTCCACGAGTTCATGCGCGAGGTGCACCGCGAACTGCGCGAGTTGCAGGGCACGGTAAACCCGCTCGACGAGCTGGGCCTGCGCATCTCCAAGCGCTACAAGCTGATCTGCTTCGACGAGTTCCACGTGGCCGACATCACCGACGCGATGATTCTTCATCGCCTGCTGGTGTCCCTGTTCGACAACGGGGTGGGCTTCGTCACCACCTCGAACTTCAAGCCCGACGACCTGTATCCGGGCGGCCTGCACCGCGACCGCATCCTGCCCGCCATCGAGCTGCTCAACGAGAAGCTAGAGGTGCTGAGCGTCGACAACGGCACCGACTACCGGCGCCGCACGCTCGAACAGCTGCGCATGTACCTCACGCCCAACGACGGCGCGGCCGAGAAGGAGATGCGCAAGGCGTTCGACAAGCTGGCCGAGACGGCCGACGAGAACCCGGTGCTGCACATCGAGCAGCGCGAGATCCGTGCGCGGCGCAAGGCAGGCGGCGTGGTCTGGTTCGATTTCAAGACGCTGTGCGGCGGTCCGCGCTCGCAGAACGACTACCTGGAGATCGCGAGCCAGTTCCACACCATCCTGGTGTCCGACGTGCCGCACATGCCGGTGCGCATGGCTTCCGAAGCGCGCCGTTTCACCTGGCTGGTCGACGTCTTGTACGACCGGCGGTGCAAGCTCATCATGTCGGCTGAGGTTCCGCCCGAGGCGTTGTACACCGAGGGTCCGCTGTCGCACGAATTTCCGCGCACGGTCTCCCGGCTCACCGAAATGCAATCGAGCGAGTTCCTGGCCCTGGAACGCCGCGTCGTCGACACCCGACTCACATGAAAAAAATCGTTCTTGCCGTGTTCATGGCGCTGGCCAGCCTGCCGCTGTGGGCGCAGTCCAATGCCGCGGCGGGCAACGCCGATCTCGACGCCGAGAAGCGCCGCCTGTCGAGCGAGCGCGAGGCGATCGAGAAGCGCTTCCTCGAGGAGCGCGCCGCCTGCTACAAGAAGTTCGCGGTGGAAGACTGCCTGCAGGAAAGCCGCAGCCGCCGCCGCAAGGAAACCGACAACATCAAGCGCCAGGAAACCGCGATCAACGACATCCAGCGCCAGCGCGCCGGCGCTGCCGAGCTGAAGAAGCTGGACGAGAAGGCGGGCACGCAGCGCCAGGCGGACACGCCGGAGAAGCAGCAGCAATCGATCCAGAACCAGAAGGACCGGGAGCAGCGCGCGGCCGACCACGCAGCCAGCCGTGCGTCCACCGCCGCAGACGCCGCTGAGCGGCAGCGCCAGTTCCAGGCCAAGCAGCAGTCGCATGCCGACGAACAGGCCAAGGCCGCCCAGCGCCGCGCCGAGGCTCCTGAAGCCGTGCGGCGCTTCGAGGAGAAGCAGCGGCGCGCTGCCGAGCACAAGGCCGACCGCGAGCGGCGCAACGCCGAGCGCGACAGGCCGCGCGGGGCGCCGCTGCCTCCGCCGCCCGCCGAACCGGCAAAGCCCTGATTAAGTCGAAGAACAGGCGCCTTGCTGCCTGCCGCTCAGGCAGCGGCGGGAAGCGCGTCGAGCTTCAGGACGGCGATCGAAATGTTGTCGCCCGTTCCCCGGGCCCGGCGGCGGGCTTCGCCCACCAGGATCTCCACCGCATCGCGCGGCGGCTGTGCGAAGAGCACGCTGGCCAGCTCCTCGGGGCTGAAGTAGTGCCAGAGCCCGTCGCTACAGGCCATCAACAGGTCGCCCGGGGCCATCTTCGGGATGTAGTAGGGCTCGATGGGCGGCGGCGTGGTCGTCATGCCAAGGCAGCCCAGCAGGATGTTGCCCTGCGGATGGATGTTGGCCTCGGCCTCGGTGATCTGGCCGCGGTCGATCAGCACCTGCACGTACGAGTGGTCGCGCGTGCGCTTGAGGAGCTGCCCGTCCTGGAAGTGGTAGATGCGCGAGTCGCCGGCGTGGATCCAGGCACAGTCGCCCTTGGGGTTCATGAGGAAGGCCGCGATCGTGCTGTGCGGCTCCTGCTCGGCGGATACGGCGGTGAGCTTGATGACCGTGTGCGAGTCTTCCAGGATCTGCTTGAGCAGGGCTTCGGGGTCTTCCTTGCCGGGCTGGTAGCGCGCGAAGAGCTGCCGCGCTGTCATGAGCACCTGGTCGGAGGCCTTGCGTCCGCCGCTGCGCCCGCCCATGCCGTCCGCCACTACGCCCAGCACGCAACCGTTCACGCGCGGGTGGCTCATCAGCAGGACCTGGTCCTGCTGGTACGGGCGGTCTCCCTTGTGGAGTCCGGTGGCCGCTGCGAGTCGAAAGCCTTGGGTCATGAAGCGATGAGCGCCTGTGGCGCGGGTTCCTGTCTTCTCGGGGATTCGAGTCAGGACGTATTATCGAATGAACATGCGCAGCGAAAACCAGGCGTGCGCTTCCCACCGTTGGACTCCAATCTTCACTCCCTCTCCCGCCAGCTGATCGAACTGCGCATCGAGCACGCAGACCTCGACGCCACCATCGACCGCCTGGCCGAAGGCTCGGCGCAGGACGAACTGCTGATGCGGCGCCTGAAGAAGCGCCGCCTCGCGCTGCGCGACCAGATCGCCCGCCTCGAAAACATCCTCGACCCGAAAGAGCCGGCGTGACGGGTTCGCTCGAAGACAAGGTGCGCGACGCCTTCGCGCAGGACGGCGGCCTTTCCCGCGCCGCAGAACAGTTCCGTGAACGCTCGGGCCAGACCGAGATGGCGATGGCCGTGGCCCGCACCATCGACCAGGGCGGCATGCTGGTGGTCGAGGCCGGCACCGGCGTGGGCAAGACCTTCTCGTACCTCGTGCCGGCGCTCCTGAGCGGCGAGCGCGTGCTGCTCTCAACGGCCACCAAGACCCTGCAGGACCAGCTCTTCGGCCGCGACCTGCCGCGCCTCGTCGAGGCCTTCGGCCTGCCGGTGCGCACGGCGCTGCTCAAGGGGCGCGCCAGCTACCTGTGCCTGCACAGGCTCGACATGGCGCGCCACGACGCCTCGCTGCCCGAGCGCGGCAGCCTGCGCACGCTCGCCAAGATCGAGCAATGGTCGAAGGCCACCCGCACCGGCGATCTGGCCGAGCTGCCAGGGCTCGACGAGCGCTCGCCGCTCATTCCGCTGATCACCTCCACCCGCGAGAACTGCCTGGGCGCGCAGTGCCCGCAGTTCAAGCCCTGCCACGTCAACCTGGCACGCCGCGAAGCGCTGGCGGCCGACATCGTCGTCATCAACCACCATCTCTTCTTCGCCGACCTCGCGGTGCGCGAGACCGGCATGGCGGAGCTGTTGCCCACGGTGAGCGTGGTGGTGTTCGAC
>CAJYQC010000151.1 GCA_913776885.1 uncultured Variovorax sp. | reverse complement strand
CCAAGGCGGAGGCCGTCGCGCAGGCGCAGGCGCTGCTCGAGCGCGTGGGACTGGGCGACAAGGCCGACGCGCGTCCGAGCAAGCTGTCGGGCGGTCAGCAGCAGCGCGTGGCGATCGCCCGCGCGCTCGCGATGCAGCCGCCGCTGATGCTGTTCGACGAGCCCACCAGCGCGCTCGACCCCGAGATGGTCGGCGAGGTGCTGCTGGTGATGCGCGACCTCACGCGCGACGGCATGACCATGGTCTGCGTCACGCACGAGATGGGCTTCGCGCGCGAGGTGGCCGACCGCGTGCTCTTCATGGACGAAGGCAAGGTGCTGGAGCGCGCCACGCCCGACGACTTCTTCAACCGGCCGCAGCATCCGCGCGCGCAGCAGTTCCTGGCCGACATCCGTTCCCCCTTCGCGAGAGACGCATGACCAAGACGCAAGACGACGCTCTCCCCCTCATCGACGTGTCCGCGCTCATCGCGGGCACGGGCGGTCGCGATGCCGTCGCCGCGCAGATCGGCGCCGCCTGCCGCGCCCACGGCTTCTTCTACGTGACCGGCCACGGCGTCGACCCGGCGCTGGTGAAGCGGCTCGAAGACCTGAGCCACCGCTTCTTCGACCTGCCCGAGGAAACCAAGATGCAGTGGCGCATGGCCCTGGGCGGCCGCGCATGGCGCGGCTACTTTCCGCTCGGCGGCGAGCTGACCTCGGGCCGGCCCGACTGGAAGGAAGGCCTGTACCTCGGCACCGAACTGCCCGCCACGCATCCGCTGGTGCAGGCGAAGACGCCGGTGCACGGGCCCAACCTGTTCCCCGACGTGCCGGGCTTGCGCGAGACCATCCTCGAATACATGGACGCCGTCACGCAGTTGGGCCACCGGCTGATGGAAGGCATCGCGCTGAGCCTGGGCCTCGATGCGAGCTACTTCGCGAAGCGCTACACGGCCGATCCGCTGATCCTGTTCCGCCTCTTCAACTACCCCTCGCAGCCGGTGCCCGAAGGCCTCGACGTGCAATGGGGCGTGGGCGAGCACACCGACTACGGGCTGCTGACGATCCTGCACCAGGACCACATCGGCGGCCTCGCGGTGCACACGCCGGGCGGCTGGATCGACGCGCCGCCGGTTGCGGGCTCCTTCGTCTGCAACATCGGCGACATGCTCGACCGCATGACCGGCGGGCTCTACAAGTCGACGCCGCACCGCGTGAAGCGCAACACCTCGGGACACGACCGGCTGTCGTTTCCGCTCTTCTTCGATCCGAACTTCGAGGCGCGCGTGCAGCGCATCGAAGGCCTCGCGGGCGCGGAGGCCCGCGACGACAGCGCCGAGCGCTGGGACCGCGCCAATGTCCACGCCTTCAACGGGCGCTACGGCGACTACCTGCTCGCGAAGGTGTCGAAGGTGTTTCCGCAGTTGCGCGACGAAGTGCTCTGAGGGGCAGGAGCCGGCGCCGGCAGGAGGCCAGGCTCTTCGAGGAAGGCGTCCTCCCAGTGCTCGATGCGGGCATCAGGGTCGGAGATGGGCACGAGCTTGTCGCTGCGGCAGTAGAAGGTCCAGCCCTCGAAAAGCACGTCGTAGTAGGTGCCGGGCAGGTAGCGCTCGCTCGGCGCTTCATAGGGCGCAGACACCACCTCCACGATCCGGCCCACGGCACGCTCGGTGAAAGGCGACGCCAGGCAGCTGTCGACCACATGGCAGAGCGTGCCGATCTTGATCATGCCGCTACACCTTCTGCATGGCCTGTTGCGGAAACCAGCGCGGCAGGTGCGCCAGCGCGTCGTGCAGCGAATCGAGCACGTGGAAGGCCTGCTCAGCGATCGATGCGGGCGGATGCTTGAGGTCGGGCACCACAACCACCCGCAGGCCCGCCGCCAGCGCCGCCTTGGCACCGTTCTCGCTGTCCTCGAAGGCGATGCAGTCGGCCGGGTCCAGGCCCAGGCGCTCGGCTGCGAGCAGGTAGAGCGCCGGATCGGGCTTGGCGCGCACCACCTCGTCGCCGCCCGCGAAGGCCGAGAAATGGTGCAGCACGCCCAGGCTGCCCAGGCAAGCCTGGATCTGGGCGCTGGTGGACGACGACGCCACGGCGCAGCGCGTGCCGCGCTCGCGCAGCGCGGCCAGCATCTCGGCCGCCCCGGACTTGATCGGAAAAAGCGGCGTCCCGTCGGAACGCTCCAGCTGCAGCCGCTGGCGCACCAGCCCCACAGCGTGGGTGTAGGCCGCCGCTCCGCCCAGCAGCGAGGCAAGCACGACTTCGGACTCCACCGTGGACAGCCCCACCACCTGCAGGTACTGGCTGTGCGAGAGCTCGATGCCGAGCGTGCGGGCGACATCGATCCAGGCGGCCATGATGGGGCGCTCGGAGTCGATCAGCAGCCCGTCCATGTCGAAGATTGCAGCGGCGAACATGGGCAGCATCGTAGTGAAAAACGAAAAAGGGGCCCGGAAGGCCCCTTATGTTGCAGCGTGCAGGAAAGATCTCAGTCCCGTGCCAGCGCCCGGTTCAATCCCAGGGCCGCCAGCGTGGCAACGGCGCCCGACAGCAGGTACACGCTCACGTAGGCCAGGCCGAAGTGGGCCGACAGGCCCAGAGCCACCAGCGGGGCGAAGGCCGCGCCGATCAGCCAGGCCACGTCGGCCGTCAGTGCGGCACCGACGTAGCGGTACTTGGGCGCGAAGTTGGAGGTCACCGCGCCGGCCGCCTGGCCGTACGACAGGCCCAGGATCACGAATCCCAGCAGGATGAAGATGTCCTGCCCGATGCGGCCGCCGTCGAGCAGCGTGGGGGCGAAACCGCTGAAGGCGGCGATCACCGCGGCCAGGCCGCCCAGCGTGAAGCGGCGGCCGATGCGGTCGGCCAGCAGGCCCGAGGCCACGATGCCGGCGGCGCCGAACAGCGCGCCGACCATCTGGATCACCAGGAATTCAGTGACCGACTGGTCCGAATACAGCGTGATCCACGACAGCGGGAACACCGTGATCAGGTGGAACAGCGCATAGCTGGCCAGCGCGGCGAAGGCGCCGATCAGGATGTTGCTGCCCTGCGAGCTGACCAACTCGGTGACGCTGGTGGGTTCGAGCTCGCGCTCCTCGAGCAGGCGCGAGTATTCGTCCGTGGCCACCAGGCGCAGGCGGGCGAAGAGCGCCACCACGTTGATCGCGAAGGCCACGTAGAAGGAATAGCGCCAGCCCCAGTCGAGGAAGTCTTCCGAGGGCAGGCTGGAATACAGGTAGGCGAAGAGCGCGCTGGCGATGAAGAAGCCGATGGGCGCGCCCAGCTGGCCCAGCATGGCGTACCAGCCGCGGCGGTTGGCGGGGGCGTTCAGCGCCAGCAGCGAGGGCAGGCCGTCCCAGGAGCCGCCCAGCGCCAGGCCCTGGCCGAATCGGAACACCGACAGCAGCACGATGGCCGTGAAGCCCAGGCTCGCATAGCCCGGCAGGAAGGCGATGCCGGCGGTGGAGGTGCCGAGCACGAAGAGCGCCAGCGTGAGCTTGGCCTCCCGCCCGAAACGTCGCTGGATCTTCATCGAGATGACAGTTCCGAACGGCCGCGCGATGAAGGCGAAGGAGAAGACCAGGAAAGAATAGAGGACGCCTTCGAGGTGCTGCTCGAACGGGAAGAAAACCGCCGGGAACACGAGCACCGAGGCGATGCCGTAGACGAAGAAGTCGAAATATTCGGAGGCGCGGCCGATGACCACACCCACCGCGATCTCGCCGGGGGAGATGTGCGAGTGGTCGTCGCCCGGCCGGGCGCCGCCGTGATCGGCCGGGTTCGGCATCGGCTGTGCGCCTTGCGAAATGATGCTGGACGTCGTCATTGCTTGCTGTAATTCAGATGTAACGCCGCGGCGCGACACCATAGGACCATGGGAGACCCCAGAGCGTCGCACCGAATCACATTTACCGCCATAGGACAAAACGTCCAATAGGCGAAACCCGTCTTCAGGCGTAGATTGTGGGGTCTTTTGCGTCGCCCCCTGCGTCCCTGCATCTCTTTTCCCCGGCATGCACATCCTCAAGAACCTTCGCCGAGCACTCCTGCTGCTCCCCGCCATGCTCCTGGCGGGCTGCAACACGGTGCTGATGAACCCCTCCGGCGACATCGCCCATCAGCAGGGACGCCTGATAGTCGTCTCCACCGTGCTGATGCTGATCATCATCATTCCGGTGATCGCCCTGACCATCTTCTTTGCCTGGCGCTATCGCCAGTCCAACAAAGAGGCCACCTACAGCCCCAACTGGGACCACTCCACCCAGCTCGAGCTGGCAATCTGGGCGGCGCCGCTGCTCATCATCATCGCGCTGGGCGCCATCACCTGGATCAGCACCCACACGCTCGACCCCTACCAGCCGCTGCGACGCCTCGACGCCCAGCGCGCCATTCCGGCCGAAACCAAGCCGCTGACGGTGGAAGTGGTCGCCCTCGACTGGAAGTGGCTGTTCATCTACCCCGAGCAGGGCATCGCCACGGTGAACGAGCTGGCCGCCCCGGTGGACCGCCCGATCAGCTTCAAGATCACGGCCTCCTCGGTCATGAACTCCTTCTTCATCCCCGCACTGGCCGGCCAGATCTACGCCATGCCGGGCATGGAGACCAAGCTGCACGCGGTCATCAACAAGCCTGGCGAGTTCGAAGGCTTCTCCGCCAACTACAGCGGCGCCGGCTTCTCGGGCATGCGCTTCAAGTTCCACGGCCTGAGCAACGAAGGTTTCGACCAGTGGGTGCAGAAGGTCAAGTCCGGCAAGGACGGCGAACTCTCCCGCGAGATCTACAAGAAGCTCGAAGTGCCCAGCGAGCGCGAACCCGTGCGCCACTACCCCACCGTCGCATCCGACCTGTACGACGCGATCCTCAACCAGTGCGTGGACCGCAACAAGATGTGCATGAAGGAAATGATGGCCATCGACGCCAGCGGCGGCATGGGCAAGCCCGGCGCCTTCAACGTTGCCACCAAGCTGGCATGGGACGTCGAATCCCTCGATACGCCCAAGCGCAAGTACGTCACCGCGATGTGCACCACTGAAGAATAAGATGCTGCAGAACCTAGACCTGACGAAGCTCGTCTTCGGCCGCCTCTCCTGGGAGGCGATTCCCTTGCACGAGCCGATCCTGCTCGTGACCTTTGCCGGCGTGGTGCTGGGTGGCCTGGCCGTCCTGGGTGCACTGACCTACTTCAAGCTGTGGGGCACCCTGTGGCGCGACTGGATCACCAGCATCGACCACAAGAAGATCGGCATCATGTACATCATCCTGGGCCTGGTGATGCTGCTTCGCGGCTTCGCCGACGCGCTCATGATGCGTGCCCAGCAGGCCATCGCCTTCGGCGACAACGCGGGCTTCCTGCCGCCGCACCACTACGACCAGATCTTCACCGCCCACGGCGTGATCATGATCTTCTTCGTGGCGATGCCGCTGGTCACCGGCCTCATGAACTTCGTGGTGCCGCTGCAGATCGGCGCGCGCGACGTGGCCTTCCCGTTCCTGAACAACTTTAGCTTCTGGATGACCACCTTCGGCGCCGGCCTGGTGATGGCGTCGCTGTTCGTCGGCGAGTTCGCCAAGACCGGCTGGCTGGCGTATCCGCCGCTGTCGGGCATTCTCTTCAGCCCCGACGTGGGGGTCGACTACTACATATGGTCGCTGCAGATAGCGGGGGTGGGCACGTTGCTGTCCGGCGTGAACCTGCTGGCCACCATCGTGAAGATGCGCGCGCCCGGCATGACCATGATGAAGATGCCCGTCTTCACCTGGACCGCCCTGTGCACCAACGTGCTGATCGTCGCCGCCTTCCCGGTGCTGACCGCCGTGCTGGCCCTGCTGTCGCTCGACCGCTACGCAGGCACCAACTTCTTCACGAACGACCTCGGCGGCAACGCCATGATGTACGTGAACCTGATCTGGATCTGGGGCCACCCCGAGGTGTACATCCTGATCCTGCCGGCCTTCGGCATCTTCTCTGAAGTGGTCTCCACCTTCTCGGGCAAGCGCCTCTTCGGCTACGCCTCGATGGTCTATGCCACGGTCGTGATCACGATCCTGTCGTACCTGGTCTGGCTGCACCACTTCTTCACCATGGGCTCCGGCGCCAGCGTGAACTCGTTCTTCGGCATTACGACGATGATCATCTCGATCCCGACGGGCGCGAAGATCTTCAACTGGCTCTTCACCATGTACCGCGGCCGCATCCGTTTCGAGCTGCCCATGATGTGGACCATCGGCTTCATGATCACCTTCGTGATCGGCGGCATGACCGGCGTGCTGCTGGCCGTTCCCCCGGCCGACTTCGTGCTGCACAACAGCCTGTTCCTGATCGCCCACTTCCACAACGTGATCATCGGCGGCGTGCTGTTCGGCATGCTGGCGGGCATCACCTACTGGTTCCCGAAGGCCTTCGGCTACAAGCTCGACCCGTTCTGGGGCAAGTGCTCGTTCTGGTTCTGGATCGTCGGCTTCTGGTTCGCCTTCATGCCGCTGTACATCCTGGGCCTGATGGGCGTCACCCGCCGCATGAACCACTTCCAGGACATGTCGCTGCAGATCTGGTTCCAGATCGCCGCCTTCGGCGCCGTGCTGATCGCGCTGGGCATCGCCTCGTTCCTGATCCAGCTGGTGGTGAGCTTCATCCGCCGCGACCAGCTGCGCGACACCACCGGCGACCCGTGGAACGGCCGCACGCTGGAATGGGCGACCTCGTCGCCGCCGCCTGCCTACAACTTCGCGTTCACGCCGCGCGTGCACGACAACGACGCATGGTCCGACATGAAGGCCCGCGGCTACCAGCGCCCGCTGGAAGGCTACAGCCCGATCCACATGCCCAAGAACACGGCCGCCGGCTTCGTCATCGCAGCGCTGAGCGCGGTGTGCGGCTTCGCCCTGATCTGGCAGATGTGGCTGCTGGCCGGCATCGGCTTCGTCGCCATGCTCGCCGCCGTGATCATCCACACCTTCAACTACAAGCGCGACTACTACATCCCCGCGGAAGAAGTCGTCCGTACCGAAGAAGCGCGCACGCGCCTGCTGGCTGCCAATGTCTAACAGTACCGCCCTCCACTCCAGCCACACGAACACCGTGGGCAACGCCGCAAGCGTGCCCACCTTCGAGCTGTTCAACGTCCGCAACGAAGACCACCACCCCGAGAACGGCACGCTGCTGGGCTTCTGGCTCTACCTGATGAGCGACTGCCTCATCTTCGCCTGCCTGTTCGCGGTGTACGGCGTGCTGGGCCGCAGCTATGCGGCCGGCCCCTCGGGCGCCGACCTGTTCGACCTGCCGCTGGTGGCGATCAACACCTCGCTGCTGCTGCTGTCGTCCATCACCTACGGCTTCGCCATGCTTCAGATGCAGCAGCGCCGCATGGGCGGCGTGTTGCTGTGGCTGGCCATCACCGGCCTGCTGGGCGCGGGCTTCATCGGCCTGGAGCTCTACGAGTTCGCGCACCTGATCCACGAAGGCGCGGGCCCGCAGCGCAGCGCCTTCCTGTCGTCGTTCTTCGCGCTGGTGGGCACCCACGGCCTGCACGTGACCTTCGGCATCATCTGGCTGGTCGTGCTGATGATCCAGCTGCCCAAGCACGGCTTCACCGCCGCCAACCGCCGCCGCCTGATGTGCCTGTCGATGTTCTGGCACTTCCTGGACGTGGTCTGGATCGGCGTCTTCACCTTCGTGTATCTGATGGGATCGCTGCAATGAGCGCGCACACCGAAACCGCCGGCCACGGCGCACATGGCCACGACGATCACGGGCACGGCCACGACGACGGCCCGGTGAGCCACAGCACCTTCAAGGGCTACATGACCGGCTTCGTGCTGGCCGTGATCCTCACCGCCATTCCGTTCTGGCTCGTGATGGGCAAGGTCTTCGACAAGCCCGGCACCACCGCCCTCGTCATCCTGGCGTTCGCCGTGGTGCAGATCGTGGTGCACATGGTGTACTTCCTGCACATGGACGCCAAGTCCGAAGGCGGCTGGAACATGCTGGCGCTGATCTTCACGCTCGTGCTCGTGGTCATCACGCTGGCCGGTTCGCTGTGGGTCATGTACCACATGAACACCAACATGATGCCGCACTCGGTGCACGACATGAAGAACATGCCCTGATGGCGCAGCAGGCCGTCCGCCAGCGCTCCACCGCCGCACGGGTGGCGCTGGCGGTCTGCGCCGCCCTCGCCTTCGCCGGCTTCGTCGCGCTCGGCACATGGCAGGTCGAGCGCAGGGCCTGGAAGCTGGATCTCATCGCACGCGTCGAACAGCGCGTGCACGCTCCGGCCATCGCGCCCCCCGGGCGAACCGAATGGCCCACGGTCGACGCGGCCAACGACGAATACCGGCATGTCCGCCTTGCCGGCACCTTCCTCCACGACAAAGAGACGCTGGTGCAGGCCAGCACCAAGCTCGGCGCCGGCTTCTGGGTGCTGACCCCGCTTCGCAGCAGCGCCGACGGCAGCATCGTGCTCGTCAACCGGGGCTTCGTGCCCCCCGAAGCGCAGAAGCGGGAGGCCCGCACCGTGACCGAACCCCAG
>CAJYQC010000150.1 GCA_913776885.1 uncultured Variovorax sp. | reverse complement strand
TCAGCAGGCGCCCGGCGGTGGCCGACTTGATGCGGCTGATCCAGTTCTGCGCGTGCTGGCGCAGGCCGTGGCGCTCGAGCAGGCCGATCACCGCCAGCGGCAGAAGAATGATCAGCGGCAGGTTGCGCGTCTTGATGAAGCCGTTGCCGATTGCCGTGAGGATCGCCATCGGGCCGAAGCCGGCCGCCGCCGCGGTGGCGATGGCGGTGACGATCACCACCAGCATCGGATTGAAGCGCAGGACGAAGCCCGCAATGATCACGGCGACGCCGATCAGCGGCCAGAGGTGAGGGATGTCAGGAGTCATGTTGGTCTTTCGTTGGGTGATTCGGAGACACCTTGCGCCGGGAGCTCCGGCAGGCCGCTTCTTGCAAACTGCGTGCCAATGAATGAGCAATACGTTTTCTCTGAATCACTCATTTCAAATAAATTGTTGAACAATTTATGTGAGTGTGCCCAACAAAGGTGCCAGCATAGCTCCATGAAAACCCTGAGCGCGCCGCCGTCTGGTGCATGCGATGGGGCCCGGCCTTGAGCGGCCGGCGCGGGAAAACCTGCTACAAACGGCCGGTTTCACCGCCCTCCACCCCCGCTCTCCCTTGCCCTGCGCTTTCGGCATGACTCCTCCGGCCTCCACGACCTCTCCCGCCCCGCCCGCAGCCGCTGCGGGCGCACAGACGCTCAATGACCGGGTCGCGGAGCTGATCCGCCAGAAGATCGTGAAAGGCGAGTTCTCGCCAGGGCAGCGGCTGTCGGAGGCCGCGCTGGCCGACAGCTTCGAGATCTCGCGCAACACCCTGCGCGAGGTGTTCCGCACGCTGACCAAGGAAGGGCTGCTCAAGCACGCGCCCAACCGCGGCGTGTTCGTGGCGGTGCCGAGCATCGCGTCGATCATCGACATCTACCGCGTGCGCCGCCTCATCGAATGCCAGGCGCTGGCCCAGGCTTACCCGCGCCACCCGGCCAAGAAGCACATGCGCGAGGCGGTGGAACTGGCGCTCAAGTGCCGCGAGGCCGGCGACTGGCTGGGCGTGGGCACGGCGAACATGGAGTTCCACAAGGGCATCGTGGAGCTGGCCGACAGCGAGCGGCTGAACAACCTGTTCGCCCACATCCTGGTCGAGCTGAGGCTGGCGTTCGGCCTGCTCAAGGACCCCGAGTTCCTGCACGCGCCCTACGTGGACATGAACACCAAGCTGCTCGAACTCATCGAGGCCGGCAAGTTCGCCGAGGGCGCGGCGGCGCTGAACGACTACCTGATTCACTCCGAGCGCATCGTGCTCGCGGTCTACGCGCGCCGCATGCCCGAGGGCGGCGTCGACGGCTAGCGCGCGGCGCTAGCCACCCCAGCGGGCGCAGCGGGTTCAGGCCTTCAGGTACTCGGCCTTGGTGCCCAGCCAGCGGTCGATGTGCCGCTGCGCGAGGTCGGGGTGCTTGCGCAGCATGACCGGTGCGAGTTCGCGGGCCCAGTCGAGCAGCAGCGTGTCGGTCGCGAGGTCGGCGAAGCGCAGCAGCGGCGCGCCCGACTGGCGCGCGCCCAGGAATTCGCCGGGGCCGCGGATCTCGAGGTCGCGCCGCGCGATCTCGAAGCCGTCGCTTGTCTCGGCCATCGCCTTGAGCCGCGCACGCGCCGCCTCGCCGACGCGGCCGCTGTCGCCCGGCGCATAGAGCAGCACGCACGCCGATGCCGCCGCGCCGCGCCCCACGCGGCCGCGCAGCTGGTGCAGCTGCGAGAGGCCGAAGCGCTCGGCATGCTCGATCACCATCAGCGAGGCGTTGGGCACGTCCACGCCCACTTCGATCACCGTGGTGCTCACCAGCACCTGGATCTCGTTGGCGGTGAAGGCCGCCATCACCGCCTGCTTCTCGGCCGTGGGCATGCGCGAATGCAGCAGGCCGACCTGGATGGGCTCGCCCAGCGTCCCGGCCAGCTCGTCGCGCGTCTCGGTGGCGTTGCGCAGGTCAACGGCCTCGCTCTCCTCGATCAGCGGGCAGACCCAGTACACCTGGCGGCCCTGCGCGATCTGCGCATGGATGCGGTCGATGACCTCGTCGCGCCGGTGGTCGGCCACCAGCCTGGTGATGATGGGGGTGCGGCCCGGCGGCAGCTCGTCGAGCGTGGAGACGTCGAGGTCGGCGTAGTAGCTCATCGCAAGCGTGCGCGGGATGGGCGTGGCGCTCATCATGAGCAGGTGGGGCTCCAGGTGCCCTTGCGCCTTGCCGCGCAGGGCCAGCCGCTGCGCCACGCCGAAGCGGTGCTGCTCGTCGATGATCGCCAGCGCGAGGCTCCTGAAGCGCACCTTCTCCGAGATGACCGCGTGCGTGCCGATGACCAGCGCGGCCTCGCCGCTCTCCACCGCGGCCGACATCTCGTCGCGCTCTTTCTTCTTCTGGCTGCCCGTGAGCCACGCCACGCGCTGGCCGCGCGCGGCGAGCAGCGGATCGAGCCAGCCGACGAGCTTGCCGAAGTGCTGTGCCGCGAGGATCTCGGTAGGCGCCATCAACGCGCACTGGAAACCCGCGTCGATGCAGCGCGCCGCCGCGAGCGCCGCCACCACGGTCTTGCCCGAGCCCACGTCGCCCTGCAGCAGCCGGTGCATCGGGATCTCGCGGCCGAGGTCGCGCGTGATCTCCTCGCCGACGCGCTGCTGCGCACCCGTGAGGCCGAAGGGCAGCACGGCGAGCAGCTGCGAATGCAGCGAGGCCGCGTCGGGTTCGGGCGCAACGGGCGGCAGCACCGGCGCGCGCTGCGCCGCGCGCTCCATCCGTGCCTGCAGCTGCGAGAGCTGCTGCGCGAGCAGCTCCTCGGCCTTGATGCGCTGCCAGGCGGGATGGCTGTGGTCTTCGAGCGTGGCGATCGCCACGTCGGGCGTCGGGTAGTGCAGGAAGGTCAGCGAGTCGCGAAGGTTCCACGCGCCGCGAAAGCCGATCTGCACGGGAACGGTTTCGTCGAGCACCGCGCGCGCCAGGCCGGAGCGCACCTCGCGCCGCAGCACCGGCTGCGGAAGGCCGGCCACCGTCGAGTACACCGGCGTGAGCGCATTCGGCAGCACGGTGCCGGCCACCTTCACCGTCGGATGCATGATCTGCCGTCCCACGAAGCCGCCGCGCATCTCGCCGCGCACGCGCACCTTGGCGCCCACAGCGAGCTGCTTCTGCTGCGACGGATAGAAGTTGAAGAAGCGCAGCTGGCAGGTGTCGCTGCCGTCATCGATGGTGGCGATCAGCTGGCGGCGCGGGCGGTAGACCACCTCGCATTCGGTGACCACGCCTTCGACCTGCGCCATGTCGCCGTCGCGCGTGTCGGCGATGCGCACGATGCGCGTCTCGTCCTCGTAGCGCATCGGCAGGTAGAGCGCGAAGTCGATGTCGCGCACCAG
Organism: uncultured Variovorax sp.; assembly: GCA_913776885.1. Taxonomy (GTDB): domain Bacteria; phylum Pseudomonadota; class Gammaproteobacteria; order Burkholderiales; family Burkholderiaceae_C; genus Variovorax. The sequence continues at coordinate 7,717 of CAJYQC010000150.1, read as the reverse complement.
GCCGAGCTTGCGCAGCGCGCGCTGGACCTGGCTCAGCCCGGAGCCCGGCGGCGACGGCTTCTCCGGCGCGGCGGCGGTCGCTTCGGCAGGGGGAGTCGGGGCTTTCTTGGCGGGCACGGACGAGTCTTCTAGCGCGGCCGGCAAAGGTCCGTCAGGGCGCTGCGGGCGTCGGGGAACGTGAAGCGGAAGCCCGACTGCAGCAGCCGCGCCGGCACCACGCGCTGGCCTTCGAGCAGCAGGTCGGCCTGTTCGCCGAGCAGCAGCTTGACGGGCGCGGCGGGCGTCGGCATCCAGCAGGGCCGGTGCAGCACGCCGGCGGCGACGCGGGTGAATTCTTCCTGGCTCAGCGCGCCGGGTGCGGTGAAGTTGAACGCCTGCGCGGCCGGGGGTGCCGCAGCGTCTTCGGTCAGGGTCCACACGTGCGCCATCGCGCGGATCAGGTCGTGCACGTGCACCCACGACAGCCACTGCCGCCCGCTGCCGAGCCGCCCGCCGAAGCCGAGCGAGATCGGCAGCAGCAGCTGCGGCAGCGAGCCCTGGTGGCCCAGCACGAAGCCGAAGCGCATGCAGGCCACGTGCACACCGTGCGCCACCGCCGCCTGCGCCGCCTGCTCCCAGCGCTGGCACAGCTGCGACATGAAGATCGGCTGCGGCGGCGCGTCTTCCGCGAGTTCGCTCGCATCGCCCTGCGGCTGCACGCCGTAGTAGCCGATGGCGGAGCCGGAAAGCAGCAGCCATGGCTTGCGCGGCCGCTGCGCGATCCAGGCGACGAGCTGCTGCGTGAGCCCTTCGCGGCTTCGCAGCAGCTGCGCGCGGCGCCGCTCGCTCCAGCGCATGCCCAGGATGCGCGCGCCCGCGAGGTTGACGACCACGTCGATGTCGTCGGCCGCCGGCACTTCGTCGAGCGACTGCACGCAGCGCACCGAGCCGCCGAAGTTCCAGGCGGCCGATCGCGCATCGCGCGTCCACACCGTCACGGCATGGCCGTCGGCCGCCAGGTGGCGCACGAGCAGCTGGCCGATGAAGCCCGTGCCGCCCGTCACCAGCACGCGCTGCGGCTTCGATCCGAAGCGCACTGGCGCCTTTGCATCGCGCGCCTGCTCCTGCGCGCCGCGCCTGGAGAGAGCGCGCGCCGCGAACGCATCGCGCAGGCCCGAGAGGCCCACGCCCACGCCGCACAGCGCGAGGAAGGCGCCGAGCCAGCCCTGCGGCTGCCACACCATCGCAGTGGGCTGCGCGGCCCAGTCCGTCGCGCTCATCGCCATCAGCGCGATGAAGGCGCCCGCGTTGATGGCCAGCACCGTGTGCGTCACGCGCTCGGTCGGCGGCAGCAGGCGGCTGCGGTCTTCGACCACGAAGTCCCACAGCGTGAGCACGATCTCGACGCCGAACACCGCGAGCAGTACCCACGCCCATGCGCCATGCCAGGCCCAGGAAGACAGCCCGATGAAGAGTGCGCAGTAGATCGACGAGCGCGTGGCATGGATCGCCAGCTCGCGGCCCGCAGTGCCGCGCCGCGGCAGCGCCTCGGTGCCCTCGTGGTGGTAGAGCGTGTCGAAGGCGCCGAGTGCGCCTTGCGCGGCCATGAGCTGCAGCGCGAGCAGGTGTGTGTCGATCATGCGGGCATTGCCTTCGGCTCAGGGATTTCCTCGAACACGCCGACCTGGGTGAAGGTCGTGCCCATCAGGCAGTGGCGGATCTCGATGCGGATGTTGAAGCGCTCCGGCGTCTCGTTGTGGTGCCAGAGGAATGTCTTGCCGGGCGTGAGCACGCCCGGCAGCGGGATACGCCAGCCGAACACGTCCCAGAAGTAGCCGTCGCTCTGGAAATGCAGGCTGCCGTTCTCCACGCTGAGCACCAGCTTCATGCCCAGCCCCATGCCCACGTACTCCAGCACCTCGCCGCGCTCGCTCTCGCGCATGAAGCTGGTGAACTGGATCGGCCTGCGGCCGTGCAGGCGGTAGATGCGCTGCTTGTAGATGGCCGGGTCCTGCGGTTTGGCGTAGACCTGGATCTCCACCGGGAAATCGGCGTCGCTGTAGGGAATGAGCGCGCCCTGGATCATCGGCTGCGTGATGTGTCCCAGCAGCTTGCCGAAGCGCGAGCAGCGCAGCTCGCTCAGCGCGCCCAGGTAGTGCAGCGCCTTGCCGGGCGACGGGTTCTTGTCGAAGCGGCGGCGGATGTCGGGGTGCAGGCCCTGCCAGGCGCTGCCGAGGATCTTCTTGAAGAGTTCTCCCTCGGAAGGACCGGGCGGCGAAGCTGACGAAGAAACACGCGCGGCTAGTGAATCGACCATCCGCCGATTCTGCCTCGGACAACCCCGCGAAGCCCGCGGAAACGGCCGGCTTTCGCGGCATGGGACAATCCGGGCCTTCCCCCGCGCCGTGCACCTGCGGCGTCGGGTGGAGCCGCTCCCACCGCTTCCCGTCTTTCTTGGAACGGGCCCGTCCGGCCCTCAAGCACATGCGCGCTTTCACGCTCTCCGATTTCGACTTCGCCCTGCCGCCCGAGCTGGTGGCGCAACACCCGGCCCCCGAACGAACCTCCTCCCGCCTGCTCGACGGCACGGGGCCCGCACCGGTCGACCGCATCTTCAGGAACCTGCCCTCTCTGCTGCGCCCGGGCGACCTGCTGGTCTTCAACGACACCCGCGTGGTGAAGGCCCGCCTCTTCGGCGAGAAGCCGACCGGCGGCAAGCTCGAGCTGCTGGTCGAGCGCGTGCTGCAGGGCCAGGAAGTGGTGGCGCACATGAAGGTCAGCAAGAAGCCGCCCGTGGGCACCACGCTGGAGATGATCGGCGGCTTCCGCGCCACGCTGCTGGGCCGCTGGCCCGACGAGAACGGGGCCCTCTTCCGCTTCGCCTTCGAGAGCGACACCGGCGAGAACCCCTACATGCTGATGGAGCGCTGCGGCCACGTGCCGCTGCCTCCCTACATCACCCACACCGACTCGTCCGAGGACGAGAGCCGCTACCAGACCGTGTTCGCGCGCGTGCCCGGCGCGGTGGCCGCGCCCACCGCCGCCCTGCACTTCGACGAGGGCCTGCTGGCCGAGCTGGAGGCCAACGGCGTGCAGCGCGCCAACGTCACGCTGCACGTGGGCGCCGGCACCTTCCAGCCGGTGAAGACCGAGAACATCTCGGAACACACCATGCACGCCGAGCGCTACGAGGTGCCCGAGTCGACGCAGCGCGCGATTGCCGATTGCAAGGCGCGCGGCGGGCGCATCGTGGCCGTGGGCACGACCACAGTGCGCACGCTCGAATCGTGGGCCAAGAGCGGCGAAGCCGCGGGCGACACGCGCATCTTCATCACGCCGGGCTTCGTCTTCGAGCACGTCGACCTGCTGGTGACCAACTTCCACCTGCCCAAGAGCACGCTGATGATGCTGGTCTCGGCCTTCGCGGGCTACGAGCGGGTGATGGGGCTGTACGCCCATGCCATCGCCGGACGCTATCGCTTCTTCAGCTATGGCGATTCGATGCTGCTCGCACGCACCAACACCCCAATTTAGCGATCGATATAATTCCGCTTACCAATCGGACATCGATATGCCAACCGTTACCGTCTCCTCCAAATTTCAGGTGGTCATCCCCCAAGCCATCCGCGAACAGATGGCCATCGAGCCGGGCGCGCGATTCAGCGTCGTGCGGCACGGCAAGGCCATCGAGTTGATCCCCGTCCCGACGCTGGAAGAGCTCCAGGCCGAGCTGCGCGGCATTCCGACGGATATCGTCGACGATCCCGAGCGCTTCTGATGGCGCGCACTTCCGTCAAGGCCCCCGTCGGGCCTCTGATCCTGGATTCTTCCTGCTGGCTCGAAGTCTTCGGTGCCACCGAGCGCGCGAAGCTCTACCAGCCCGCTGCGGCCGACCCCAGCCTGCTCGTCGTTCCGGTGGTGACCCTGTACGAGGTCTACAAGACCGTGCGCCGAATCCGTGATGCCTCCATCGCATCGCGTGCCGCGGCCTACATGCAGCAAGGCGATGTGGTCGACCTCGATGCCGCCTTGTGCCTGGGAGCTGCCGACAACGGCCTTCCTTTTGCCGACAGCCTCATCTACGCCACGGCACAGGCGCGCGGCGCCACCCTCTGGACGCAGGACGCGCACTTCGATGGACTGCCCGGCGTCAAATACTTCTCCAAGCCCTGATGCTGAACTTCGAACTCCTCAAGACCGACCCCGACAGTCACGCGCGCCGCGCCACGCTCGCGCTCAACCACGGCAAGGTGCAGACGCCGATCTTCATGCCCGTGGGCACCTACGGCACGGTCAAGGGCGTGATGCCGCGCAGCCTCGAAGAGATGGGCGCGCAGATCATCCTGGGCAACACCTTCCACCTGTGGATGCGCCCGGGCCTCGACGTGATGGAAAGCTTCGGCGGGCTGCACCAGTTCGAGAAGTGGGACAAGCCCATCCTCACCGACTCCGGCGGCTTCCAGGTGTGGTCGCTGGGCGCGATGCGCAAGATCAGCGAGGAGGGCGTGAAGTTCGCGTCGCCGGTCAACGGCGACAAGCTCTTCCTCACGCCGGAGGTCTCGATGCAGATCCAGACCATCCTCAACAGCGACATCGTGATGCAGTTCGACGAGTGCACGCCCTACGACACCAAGGGCCACATCACGACCGAGGCCGAGGCGCGCATCTCGATGGAACTGAGCCTGCGCTGGGCCAAGCGCTGCAAGGCCGAGTTCTCGCGCCTGCAGAACCCGAACGCGCTCTTCGGCATCGTGCAGGGCGGCATGTACGAGAACCTGCGCGAGGAGTCGCTCGCCGCGCTGGTCGACATGGACTTCCCCGGCTACGCCATCGGCGGCGTGAGCGTGGGCGAGCCCAAGGAGGAGATGCTGCACATCATGGGCCACACGCCGCACCGGCTGCCTGCGAACAAGCCGCGCTACCTGATGGGCGTGGGCACGCCCGAAGACCTGGTGCAGGGCGTGGCCGACGGCGTGGACATGTTCGACTGCGTGATGCCCACGCGCAACGCGCGCAACGGCACGCTCTTCACCCGCTTCGGCGACCTGAAGATGCGCAACGCGCGCCACAAGAGCGACCCCCAGCCCATCGACCCGAGCTGCACCTGCCATGCCTGCGCGGGCACCTCGGGCGTGAGCTGGAACGACGGCGGCCGCGAAGGCTTCAGCCGCGCTTACCTGCATCACCTCGACCGCTGCGGCGAGATGCTGGGGCCGATGCTCACCACCATCCACAACCTGCACTACTACCTGAACCTGATGCGCGAGATCCGCGAGGCGCTCGACGCGGGCACCTTCACCGAGTTCCGCGCGCGCTTCAAGTCGGAGCGGGCGCGGGGGGTCTGAGGCCCCGCCTCACTTCAGCGGCCGGATCGTTAGCGGCGTGGCATAGGGCTCGATGCGCAGCGCATCGTTCCTGAACACCACGATCTGCCTGAGCGGCGCCTGCACCAGTGCGCCGCCCGCGTCCTTGCTCGATGCGTACTGCCAGAGCGTGAGCTGGCCCTTGGCAGCAAGCTGGGCCGCCAGTCGCTCCACCGCGGGGCCAGAGCCGGCGCCGAGCAGCGCGGCATCGGCGCCGACGATCACCTCGTCGCGTGGCGATACCAGCTTGAAGAGCTGAACGCCCGGCGCAGACGCCTGCGCCCGCACGGAGCGCACCGCCAACGCGGCGGGAACGAGCATCGCGAGCGCAACGAGGGTGCGGCGGCGGGGCAGTGTCTTCGTCTTCATGGAGGCAAGCGTAGCCACGCAGGTGCGCGCCGCCCATTCGCCGGAAGCCATACGCCGGCTCCGCCGCTACACCGGCCGGCCGCCATCCGCTACGCTAGCCGTCCGTCTTCACTGCCACCGCCGCATCCAATGACCGACGCATCACAACTTTCGCCCTACACCGCCCGCTATCCCTCGCTGGCCGGACGCACCGTGTTCATCTCCGGCGGCGCCAGCGGCATCGGTGAAGGGCTCGTGCGGGCCTTCCATGCGCAGGGCGCGAAGGTGGGCTTCTGCGATCTCGACAGCGCCGCCGGCAATGCGCTCGCCTCGCAGCTGCAGGGCGAACAGCCTGCGCTCTTCCTGCCTTGCGACGTGACCGACACGGCCGCGCTCGCGGCCACCATCGACGCGGTGCGCCAGCGCTTCGGGCCGGTGTCGGTGCTGCTGAACAACGCCGCCAACGACCGCCGCCACGAGATGGCCGACGTGACCGACGAGGACTTCGACCGCCTCGTGGCCGTCAACTTCAAGCACCAGTTCTTCGCAGCGCAGGCGGTGGCCGACGACATGCGCGCGCTGGGCGGCGGCTCGATCATCAACTTCGGCTCGATCAGCTGGATGATGAAGGGCAGGGGCTACCCGGTGTACCAGGCCTGCAAGGCCGCGGCGCGCGGCCTCACGCGCTCGCTGGCGCGCGACCTTGGCAAGCAGAACATCCGCGTGAACTCGATCGTGCCGGGCTGGGTGATGACCGAGCGGCAGATCAGGCTGTGGGTCAAGCCCGAGTCGGCCGCGGAGATCGATGCGGCGCAGTGCCTGCCGGGGCGCGTGATGGCGGAGGATATCGCTGCGATGGCGCTCTTCCTGGCCGCCGACGATTCGCGCATGTGCACCGCGCAGGACTACGTGGTGGACGCGGGCTGGACCTGAAAAAAAGCCTCGCGCATTGCGCGAGGCTTTCTGTTCTGGAACACCGCGGAACCGGCTTCGCCGGGCCGAAGGTGCTGCCCCCTGCGAGGGGGTTGGCGCAGCGACACGAAGTGCGTGCAGCCTGGGGGTGTGCTCAGTCCCGCAACTCAGCCGGAACCGTACCGCCGTTGGCGGCCAGCTTGGTCATGACCTGGCGGTGCAGCCAGATGTTCATCTTGGCGCTGTCGCTGGTGTCTTCACCGTAGCTCAGCTCGGCGGCCAGCTGCTTGCGGGCTTCGAGGCTGCTGTCCAGGCCCAGCAGCTTCATCAGGTCGACGATGGAGGTGCGCCAGTTCAGGTTCTTCGAGCCCGGCATGGCGTCGAGAACCGCGGCCACATCGCCCAGCGGAATGGCCGGCGGCGGCGCGGCCGCGGCAGGTGCGGCTGCGGGTGCATCGGCCGGCGCAGCGGGCGCAGGTGCCGGGGCCTCGGCGGCTTTGGCGCCCGGGAAGATCTTGGAAAGGATGCTGCCGAAAATGCTCATGCTTGTGCTCCGTCGAAGGGTTGGCTGGAAGTCTGCGGCAACACTTGTGTCGCAGCCGGGGTTTGTAGCACGGCCCCGCGGCATGTCCGCTACATGACGTGTCGAAGCTTCCGCGCGCCGTGACCGAATTCGCAGACTACGCCTTCGCCGTCCCGAGGGCCGGCAGCACGCGATTCGCGGCCGAGGTGCCGCACGCGTGGCAGAACTTGGAGAACGCGCTCTTGCGCGTATCGCAATTGCCGCAGTGGTCGAACAGGCCGATGCCGCAGTGCGGGCAGAAGTCGATCTCGTTGTTCTTCAGGTCCACCGGCCGCTCGCAGCCGGGGCACACGCTCTTGGCCAGGCGCGCGAGCGCGGTGTCGTAGCTCAGCTCCTCGCGGCGCACCTGGTCGGGCTGCTGCTCGGCCAGCTTCTGCCGCGCGAGATAGCGGTTGAGCGCGACGATGGCGTAGCGCCCAACCAGCACCGTGAGCACGATGCCCACCACGTAGCGCACGTAGCCGCCGTAGCTCGGCAGGTAGGGCACCAGCTCGACGAAAAAGGCGAACAGCGCGAAGAAGATGAAGCCCCA
>CAJYQC010000149.1 GCA_913776885.1 uncultured Variovorax sp. | reverse complement strand
TCTCCGACGAAGCCGTCGACTTCGCAGCGCGGCTATCGCTGCAGTCGGGCATTGCCGCGCGCTTCGTGCGCTCGGACGTCTACGACTACTTCCGTGACGCACAGGTGCGCGGCGAGCGCTTCGACATCGTGTTCTGTTCGTACGGCACGCTTTGCTGGCTTTCCGACATCTCTGCATGGGCACGCGGCGTGGCGCAGATGCTCAAGCCCGGCGGGCGCTTCGTCATCGTCGAATTCCACCCCTTCGCGCTGGTGTTCGATCCGGCCTGGAAGTTCCACTACGACTATTTCAACGACGCCGCAGTGCCCGAAGAGGGCGTGGGCGACTACGTGGCGGAGTCCGGCGACGGCCTGGTGCGCGAAGGTTACGAGCGCGGCGTGGAGAACTTCAGCAACCCGCACCCGAGCTTCGAGTTCACCTGGGGTGTGGGCCAGGTGACGACCGCGCTGTCGCAGGCCGGCCTCGTCATCGAGCAGCTCGACGAGTATCCGTACGCCAACGGCTGGAAGCCCTTCGAGGGCATGCGCGACATCGGCGGGCGTCGCATGGCACCGCCCGAGGGCATGCCGCGCATTCCGCTCATGTATTCGATCTCCGCGCGCAAGCCATGAAACATCTCCGCGCCCGGTGCCTCGCCGGCCTGATCCCGCTGCTGCACCTGCTGCCCTGCCCGGCCGCAACCGCGGACGTACCCAAGGGCGTGTGGGAAGGCACGCTCGGCACCAAGGCCATCGTGGCCTGCTTCAACACGGAGTTTCCGAGCGGGAGCTACTTCTACAGGCAGTACAAGAAGCCGATCCCGCTGAGCCGCATCGAGAAGGACAGCTTCTGGCACGAAGCCGGCGACACCGGCCTCTGGTCGCTCGAGCCGGCCAGGGGCAACACGCTCGCCGGCACCTGGAAGAGCGTGAAAGGAGCACCCGTCACGCTGCCGATCAAGCTCGACCTTGCCGACGCCACGGGCGGCGACAGGGCCTGCGGAAGCGAAGGCTATGCAGGCCAGCTCGAGACGCCGCCGAAGATCGAGATCGGAAAGAAAGAGGAGTTCGCGCCCGGCCGCAGCTTCCGCCGGCTGCGCTTCGCCGGGCAGGAAACAGTCGAACTCTCCGGCCCCGAGCCCACGCTGGCGGCCATCAACCGCGAACTGCGGCGCGACTTCGACACCAGCAAGGACGCGGTCACGGAATACTTCGACAAGCGCCGCGAGTTCCTCGGCCGCGTCGGCGTGGCGGCGGAAGACGAGAACACGGCCGAGCCCGAGTACTGGACCTCGCAGTGGCTCAGCATCCGCAACTACACCTGGGCGGCCGGCATGGGCCGCAACGGCATCTCCTGGTTCTATCGCACCTGGGACCTGCAGACCGGCAGGCAGATCGACCCGTGGTCCTGGTTCGGACTGCGCTCGCTGTCGAAGGCCCGCCCGGCCGAAGGCCGGATATCCGGCACCGGAGGCGCCTCTATGACACCGAAGCTGCGCCGCTTCCTGTTCCGCCATGCGGGCATCGATCCCTCGAAGGCCGAGGACAACTGCCGGTCGAACTACGAAGAAGGCGCCTACTACGACCTCACGCTGGAAGCCAAGGGCATGCGCTTCGCCCAGCCCGCCTACGGCAACGGTTGTGAGATCGAGATCGAAGTGCCCTACACCGAGCTCGACCCCGTGCTCACGCCAGTGGGCAAGGCGGCGGTGCGGCGCATCATCGAATCGGCGAAGTAGCGCCGCTGATTCAGGCCGGCGGCCTGCGCGCCAGCAGCGCCTCGATCGCGGCCTCCATCTCGGCGTACTCCCCTTCGCCGAAGTGCTGCCGCATCACCTGCCCGTTGCTGTCGGCCAGGTAGAAGGCCGGCCAATACTGGTTGTTGTAGGCCTTCCAGGTGGCAAAGCCGTTGTCCTGCGCCACCGGGTAGCGGATGCCGAAGCGCTGGATCGCGTCCTGCACGTTGCGCGTCGACTTCTCGTAGGCGAACTCGGGCGAATGCACGCCCACCACCACGAAGCCCCGCTCCTTGTACTTCTCGTACCAGCTCACGACGTAGGGCAGCGTGCGGATGCAGTTGATGCAGGAGTAGGTCCAGAAATCGACCAGCACCACCTTGCCCGCCAGGCCCTGCATGGTGAGCGGCTCCGAGTTGAGCCATTTGTCGATGCCCGTGAATTCGGGCGCCTTGCCGTAGTCCCGCAGGCCCGGCGACGCAGCCAGCGCGGTGCGCACCGGCCATGCGCCGCCCGCAGCGGCCGCGAGCGCCGAGGAGCCGATGGCGAGCCCCGAGAACGCCCTTCTGGACAACATCTTCATGATCGCGAACCTCGCTCGAGTGTCAGACCGAAAGCGGTCAGGCGCGATTGTTCGCGGCGCACGCCCCGCGTGCGCATGTGTCACGGCAATTTGAAGTTTGTCCCGGCGGCGTGACGGCCTGCCCGGATCAGAACTTGCCCAGGTAGTCCAGCTTGCCGATGGGCATGCCCTTGTGGCGCAGCACGTCGTAGGCAGTGGTCACGTGGAAGAAGAAGTTCGGCAGCGCGAACTGCAGCAGGTAGCGCTGCGCCGTGAAGGTCGCCTCGCCTTCGCGGGTCTTGATGGTCACGGCGCGATCCTCGTGGCCGTCGATCAGGGCGCGATCGACGCCTGCCAGGAAGTCCTGCGTCTTCGCGATGCGCGCGACCAGGTCGTCCCAGGTCTTTTCCTCGTCGGCGAAGCTCGGTGCGGTGATGCCGGCGATGCGGGCCGTGCCGAGCTTCGATGCATCGCTCGCGCGCTGGATCTGGCCGGCCAGCGTGAGCATGTCGGGCGCCAGCCGCGCATCGACCAGCGTGGCCGTGTCGATGCCGTTGGCCTTCGCGTGCGCGAGGCTCTTGTCGAGGATATGGGTGAGCTGGCCGAGTCCGCGCGTGAAGACGTGCACGGACAGGTCGTACATCGAGAGCGCCATGGTGTTCGGGGGCCTTGTCTCGGCCCTGTGGTTGAGGTGGGCGGCGATTGTCACGCCGCCGCAGCCTCAGCGGCCGGCCGCCCGGATAAACCCCTCGACGGGATCAAGTTGTTCGGGCACGTTGAGCGCGGGCGCGTGACCGCAGGCAGGAACTTCGATCACCTGCAGCCTGCCGGCCGCGCCGGGGCCGCGCCGCTTCATTTCCTCGACGACGCCGGGCAGCACCAGGTCGGATTCGGCTCCGCGCAGGCACAGCACGGGCACCTCGATGGCGTCGTAGTGCGGCCAGATCAGGTAGTCGTTGTCGTGTGCGCTGAACTGCCGGACCATGGCCGGGTCGTAGTGCGGCGTCACGCGGCCGTCGGGCAGGCGGCGCGTGGAGGTCTCGGTCAGGCGGCGCCATTGGGCGTCGCTGAGCCAGCCGTAGGGCTTGTAGACCGTGCGGAAGAAGGCTTCGAGCTCGGCCACCGTGTCGAAGGCCGGCGGATTGCCCGCATAGGCGCGGATGCGCTCGATGGCGGGCTGCGCCAGTTCGGGCGCGTTGTCGTTGAGCACCAGGCTGGCGATGCGCGCCTTCATGCGCGGCTCGAAGAGGCCCGAGGCGCATACGGTGCCGATGGCGCCGCCCATCGAGGTGCCGACCCAGTGCACGCGCTCCAGCCGCAGCTCGTCGCACAGCGCGTTGGCTATGCGCGCATAGAACGCGAGCGTGTATTCCTCGTCGGGCAGCGGGCTCCACTGGCTCAGGCCGCGGCCGATGGTGTCGGGGCAGATCACGCGGAAGCCGCGCGAGGCGAAGTGCTGGGCCAGTTCGTCCATGTCGCGGCCGGTGCGTGCGAGGCCGTGCCAGGCGATGACGACAGGCGACTCGGGCCCGCCCCACTCGACCCAGTGGATCTCGCGGCCCGCGAGCCGGGCGTAGCGGGAAAGGGGAATGTGCTGGTCGCTCATCGCGTTGCCCTTGCGCGCAGTTTTCCGACGATGCCGGTGGGGAAGTAGTAGACGGATAGCACGAACAGCAGGCCCAGCCACAGCAGCCAGCGGTCGGGCGACAGCAGCGCGGCCAGCCATGGCAGGCCACTGGCGGCCTCGTTGCCGATGCGCAGCAGGTCCTGCAGGTAGCTCTGCGCCACCACGAACAGCACCGCGCCGATGGCCGCGCCGTAGATGGTGCCCATGCCGCCGATCACCACGATCAGCAGCACGTCGATCATGATCTCGAAGCTCAGCGAGGTGTCGGGGCCGTTGTAGCGAAGCCAGATCGCGAGCATCGCGCCGGCCAGCGTGGCGAAGAGCGCCGACAGCACCGCGGCGGTGGTGCGATACACCACCACGCGGTAGCCGATGGCCTCGGCGCGGAACTCGTTCTCGCGGATCGCCTGCAGCACGCGGCCGAAGGGGGAGTTCACGATGCGCAGCAGCGCCAGCACCAGCACCACCGCCGCCACGAAGAGCAGGTAATAGCACAGCAGGCGGCCGTCGAGCGAGACGCCGAGGAACGGCTCTTCGGCGAACTCGAAGCTCGGCGAGATCAACTCGGGCAGCTTGAAGGTCAGGCCGTCCTCCCCGCCGGTGAAGTCCGACATCTGCGAAGCCAGCGTCTGGAAGGCCGAGGCCACGGCCAGCGTGATCATCGCGAAGAAGATCGCGCGCACCCGCAGCGAGAACAGGCCGATGGCGAACGACAGCACCAGCGAGATGGCCAGCGACGCGCCCAGCCCCACCAGCACCGAGCCCCAGTTCGGCCCGAGCCGCGAGGCCGAGATGGCGATGCCGTAGGCACCGATGCCGAAGAACATGGTGTGCGCGAAGCTCACAATGCCGGTGTAGCCCAGCAGCAGGTCGAAGCTGGCCACCAGCACCACGAACACCAGGATCTTGGCCGCCACGCTCAGCGCCTTCACGCCGGGAAAGATGAACGGCGCGAAGGCCAGCGCGATGAACACCGCGATCAGCAGCACCGCGAGCAGGCGGCTGCGGGGCATGTCGTTGGAGAGAAGTCGTCTCAGCATGGGAAGGCTCTTTGATGCGGGGGCAGGGTCAGTACGCGAAGGACCGCGTCCGGAAGTCCGGCGTCTACGGCGCTCATCGGTTCGCCACCGGATAGACACCCTGAGGGCGCCACAGCAGCACGGCCACCATCAGGAAGATGCTCGCGAACTGCGTGAGCGTGGGCAGCAGGAAGCCGACATAGTTGGTCATCAGCCCCACCAGCAGCGCGCCGATGAGCGCCCCGCCCGTCGAGCCCAGCCCGCCGATGATGATGACGATGAAGATCAGCACGTTGACCTGCGCGCCCATCTGCGGCACGAGGTTCTGCTGGAACAGGCCCCACATCACGCCGCCCAGCCCCGCCAGTGCGCTGCCGACCACGAACACGCCCACGAAGAGCCGCCCGATGCGGTAGCCCAGCGACTCGACCATCTCGCGGTCCTGCACGCCGGCGCGGATGAGCAGGCCGATCTTGGTGCGGCCCAGCGTCCATGCGAGCACGCCGAACACCACCACGCCCACCGCCACCGCAAGCACGCGGTACTTGCCGATGGCCGCATCGCCCACCAGCAGCGAGCCGCGCAACGCCTCGGGCAGCGGCAGCGGAACCTGCGCCGGCCCCCAGATCACCTTGATGAGCTCCTCGCCGATGATCATGCCGCCCATGGTGATGAGGATCTGCTTCAGGTGCTGCCCGTACACCGGCCGCACGATGAAGCGCTCGAAGGCGAAACCGATCGCGCCCGCCACCGCCATCGCGGCGAGCATCGCCGGGAACACCGCCACCAAGTTGCGCCACAGCTCGCCCGAGCCGGTCCAGTCGCCCATCAGGCCGAGCACGCTGCTGGCCACGAAGGCGCCCAGCGCGATGAACACGCCATGGCCGAAGTTCAGCACGTCCATCAGGCCGAACACCAGCGTGAGGCCCGAAGCGATGATGAAGATGATCATGCCCATCGCCAGCCCCGCGACCGTGAGCGTGAGCCAGGTCGAGAAGGAGCCGGTGAGCGGCAGCGCGGCGAGCGCGAGGATGGGGGCCAGCAGCAGGGGCCGCCAATCGAAGTCGAGCGTCTTCATTTGCACGCTCCCCTCTCTTGCCCCCTCTCCCGCTTGCGGGAGAGGGAACAAGACACGAAACAGGTCATAGCGCCAGGCCCAAGAGAGATTGCT
>CAJYQC010000148.1 GCA_913776885.1 uncultured Variovorax sp. | reverse complement strand
GGCGGGACGCATGCGCGTGAGCTTGGGCGAATGCGGCAGGATGCCGAGCGACTGCCAACGATCGGTCTCGGTGCCATCCGGGTTCTGCACCGGCTCGTGGCGATACAGCTCCTGCGTCGAGATGATGTTGTCGCCCAGCCCGGTCACCTCGGTGATCGACAGAATGCGCCGCTTGCCGCTGGACAGCCGGCCGATCTGCACAATGAAGTCGATGGCGTTGGCGATCTGGCGGCGCAGGCTCACCTCGCTGCCCTGGTAGCCGGCGAAGCCCGCGAGCATCTCCAGGCGGTAGAGGCATTCGCGCGGGGAGCTCGCGTGGATGGTGCCCATCGAGCCTTCGTGGCCGGTGTTCATGGCCTGCATCATCTCGATGACTTCTGCGCCGCGAACCTCGCCCACGATGATGCGGTCGGGCCGCATGCGCAGGCTGTTGCGCAGCAGGTCGCGGATCGACACCACGCCCTGGCCGTCGAAGCCGCCGGGGCGGCTCTCCAGCCGCACCACGTGGCTGGTGCCCAGCGACAGCTCGGCCGTGTCCTCGATGGTGATCACGCGCTCGCGCGCCGGAATGAAGCTGGCGAGCGCGTTCAGCAGCGAGGTTTTGCCCGAGCTGGTACCGCCGCTCACGAGGATGTTGCAGCGCGCGCGCACCGCGATCTCCAACAGCTGCGCCATGCCCGCGTCGAAGGTGCCCAGCTTCACCAGGTCGGCCGGCGTGAGCGGCTCCTTGCGGAACTTGCGGATGGAGACCGACAGCCCGTCGATCGCCAGCGGCTCGATGATCACGTTGATGCGACCGCCGTCGGGCAGGCGGGCGTCGACCATCGGGTTCGACTCGTCGAGCCGGCGGCCCAGCGGCGCGAGGATGCGCCGCACGATGCGCATCACGTGCTCGGAATCGGCGAAGCGCACCGTCTCGCGCTCCAGCACGCCGTGGCGCGAGACGTACACGTTCTGGTAGCCGTTGATCAGGATGTCTTCCACGGCCGGGTCGTTGAGCAGGTCCTCCAGCGGCCCGAAGCCGGCGAGCTCCTTGGTGAGCGCGTCGGAGATGAGCTGCATCTCGCGGTCGTTAATCGGCACGCGGCGCAGCCGCACGAAGCTGTCGACCTCCAGCTCGACGAACTGCTGGATCGACGCGCGCGACCAGCGGCCGAACTCCGCGCCCAGCTCCTCGATGCGGCTGAGCAGGTGGTCGTGCGTCCAGCTCTTGATGTCCTGGAACTGCTGCGAGTTGATGAACGCCTGGTCGTCGTCGGCGAATTCGATATCGGTGGACATGGGTTCAGCCTTCGTGTGAGCTCTTCCAGAGGCCGGTCACCTGCGACATGAGCGCAACCCAGCGTGGATCCTTGGCCGGAGGTTGGCCCGTGACAGACATGTATTCCTGGTGCAGGCTGCGGGCCAGGCCCGTCACTGCCTGCGAGTAGGGATCGCTGCGTGCGGTGCGCACCAGCATCTCTCCGCGGCTCGCGGCTGCCAGCAACTGCGCGCTTCGCGAGGGCAGTACATGCCGCAGCGGCAGTTCCAGTCGCTCCGCGATGTCCTTGGCCGAGAGCCCGACGTGGCTGTCGAACTTGTTGACCACGAGCCCCAGCCGGTCGGTCTCGATGCCGCGCCCGCGCAGCTCCTTGAGCATGTTCGCCGTCGAGACGATCGCGCCGATGCTCTGGTCGCAGACCACCCAGCTGCGCTGCGAGGCCTGCACCGTCTGCGCAATGAAGTCGATGGTCGAGAAGCCGCCGAGGTCGGCCACCTGAAAGTCGAAGAAGTCGCCCAGCCGCTTGATCAGCGCCACCGAATCGGCATGCGAGATCTCGCGCACCTGCGCGAGGCTTGTAGGCAGCGGCAGCACGGCGACACCGCTCGTGTGATGGGCCAGGGCGGTGTGCAGCAAGGTCTGATCGAGACGGCGCAGGTTGCGCACGCCGTCCACGAAGCTGAAGCCGCTCTGGGTGTCGAGGTAAAGAAGCCCGTCGCGCGCCGGCAGTCCGAGGTCGAGCAGCGCCACGCCATGGCGAACGCTGCGGTTCGCGGGACGTGGCACCTGCGACAGCATGTCGTTGAGCACCAGCGTCAGGCTGGTGGCGAGCGTGGTCACGCCGATGCCCGACCGCGCGCCGAGCAGTGCGAGCGTGCAGCCGCGCATGCCGCCTTGCGTGCTGCTGCGGCGGTCCAGCAGTTTGCGCAGCGTGTTGACCGCATCGTCGGGAGGGGCCGACAGGTCGACGAAATCGTCCACGCCGGCGCGCAGCGCGGCAAGCATGGATGCAGGTTCGGCCGAGACGCCGGTGGCCAGCACGGGCAAAGTCGGCCAGTCGCGCTTCAGGCGCTGGTGCAACTCGATGGCCGCAGCTGCGCCGTCGCCCGAGAAATCGAGAAACACAGCCACCGGTCCGAGCAGCGCGATGCGCTCGTCGATCGACTTCGCGTCGGGCGCGAGCACGACCACCGAGCCGAGTTTGCTGAGCGAATCGGTCAGCCACGTGATGTGGCTTCCGATGGACGAGGCAAAGAGATAGGTCTCCGTGCCTGTCTCTGGTAGGTTGTCGCGGGGAGCGTTCATGGCGTCGGCCACCGGCTTTGAACGGTGTTCCTGATCAACGCGAGAAACCGGGCACGGTGGTGCCTGAGGCTGGGCCGAGCAGATGCGCGCGCCACACCGGGCCATCGCGCTGCTCAGCGCCACCCGGCAGGTACGGTGCCAGATCGGTGCCGCGTGCGATGGGTTTGACCAGGTGCGGCGTGACGAGGATCACCAGCTCCTTCTCGCTCATCTGGTACTTGTTCTGCTTGAAGAACGTACCGAGCACCGGGATGTCGCCGAGCAGCGGCACCTTGTTGGCGTTCGACGTGGTGGTTCGGCTTACGAGGCCGCCGATGATGAAGCTCTCGCCGTCGCCCAGCTCGACCGTCGTGTCGGCGCGGCGCGTGCTGATGGCGGGCACTGCGACGCCGTTGATGCTCAGCGAATTCGTGTAGTCGAGGTCGCTCGCTTCAGGCGCGACCTTGAGCACGATGCGTTCGTTGGACAGGATGGTCGGCGTCAAGGTCAGTCCGATGCCGAAGGGCTTGTATTCGATGCTTGTCGTTCCCAGGCCCTGGGGGGCCGGCACGGGGAGTTCGCCCCCGGCAAGGAAGCTCGCACTCTGCCCCGACAGCGCGACCAGCGTGGGTTCGGCGAGCACCCGTGCCATGCCGTTGCCTTCGAGGAAGCCGACGTTCAGGCCGACACCGGCTTTGCCGAAGTTGAACAGGAGGCTGAACGCCTGTGAGAGCGGGTTGTTGTATTCGCCGCTGATGGCGCCGTTGGAGGCGAATGACACGGAACCCAGCGACGAAGGCGAAAACACGCCAAAGCTGAACCCGTTGGAATTGGCGCGGGTGCTGAAGATGTTGAGCCCGGCCTGCTTGAGCACGCTGCGGTTGAACTCGACGATCTTGACCTCGACCTGCACCGTGTTGCTGCGGACATTGACGCTCGAGCGGTCGAGCAGCACCGTTTTTTCTCCGCCGGCGGCCATGGCCGCGTCGCGTGCTTCCTGATGCGCGTCCATGCTGTTGAGCGAGCCGGTGATCGTCGACGCGCGGCGGCGTACCTCCAATTCGTACACCATGGCGCTCGACTGCCCCTTTTCCCAGACCATCAGGGTGGTCCTTCCCGCAGCCTTGCCGGTGATGATGAGGCGGGCGGCGGGCGAGTTGGGCGATTGACGGGTCAGCGCGACCGCAGCCACCGTCTCGTCGGCGATCGCCATGCGGTCGATGCCCTTGGCGATCAACAATTCCTTCTGGGTGCCTGCATCGACCCGCAGCGCAAGCGCGGGCCGGGAAGCCGGTGCTTGCGCATCCGCGGCTGTCGACATGACGGGCCATACGCCTGTCCCCAGCAGGTACAGCAACGCGATATGAGGGCGCAGAGAACGTGCAGGCGGAGATGTTCTCTTGCGTGCTGCGAACTTCATGTCGTTGTGTTCCTGTGTGGCATGAATGGGATTTGCGCGGATCAGTAATTGATGGTTTCGCTGCGGTCGCCGCGAATGACTTCGACCTGGAGACCGCGGCGGGCGCTGGCGCCGGCGGAACTGGCGGCAGCCGGGGCCCTCACGGTGGCGACGGCGGTCTGACGCGACACGCCCGAGGTCCCTCCCGTGACGAAATCGGCTGTGGTGAGGCCCGCCTGAGCGCGGTCGAGGCCCTCGAGCGGTGGCCGGCGCGGCTCGCCGGCTTTGGCCGGCAGCGGTTGCAAGGCAGTGGGCAGCTCCGCGAAAAGCTTGGGATCGGGCTGCGACATGTCGGTGGGATTGCGCAGCGCCAGCACCAGGCGGCCGCTGTTTTCGGCGAGCGTCAGCCGGTTGATGTCTTCCACCGGCACGGCGAGCACGGCGGTGCGGGCAGGCTCTGCGCGCTGAGCCTGCGCGGCGGCGTTCTTGTCGGTCTTCGATGCGAGGCCGTCCACGGAGGCGTTGCCGTAGGCCAGCACGCGCGTGCGCGACAGCAGCAGGCGCGCCTGGCTGCGATCGATGTCCTTGGTGTCCGACTTGAGCATCAGGAAGACGTCGACGAAATCGCCCGGCTGGACCTTGTTGCCCACACCCATGGCTTCGTCCGCCTTGATGGCCACGGCGCGCTCGCCGTCTGCCACGCGCAAGGCCAGTCCGGAGACGAGTTGGCCTTCGATGAGAGGCGTGCCTTCGCCCAGGTCGATCACGGGCACTCGTCCGGCAACAGGCGCGGTGTCCTGGAAGGCTCCCGCCGGGTTGATGGTCAGCTGTTCCACGCGCAATGCGTCGGCAGGAATCGCCTGTCCGGCCGGCAGAGGCTTGGTTGCCACGACGACCGCGAAGGTCTGGCTCTGGGCAGGCTTGGCGGCTGGTGCACCGGCGGACACCGGGGCAGCTGCCACGGGCGGCGGCGCCTGCCTGCTGAGCACCCATGCGTAGACGCCGAGAGCAAGCGCCAGGAGCACGAGGATGGCTGCGATGACTTTGGTGAGGTTGATCATGATCGGCGTTTCAAGAGGGAGGAATCGGTGGAGCTATCGATGAACAACTCATGGTGAGATGACGACTACCCGCTCTGTCGACCCCAAACCATCCAAACCGCGGCGCCGATCGCCAGATATGCCGCATAGGGAATGAAGCGCACCCGGGTCGCAGGCAAGTCGCCTGCGACACGAGATGACGATCCGAAAAGCATCAGCGAAACCTTGGGAAGCACAGGCCAGCGCTGGAGAACCATCCAGAGCACTGCATGCAAGCCGGCCAGCAGGCTGCCGATGATCCAGACAGGCGCCAATGCCGAAAGACCCATCCAGAGGCCGAGCGCACCTGCGAACTTCACGTCGCCTGCGCCCATGACGCCCAGAACGTAGAAAACCAGCAGTCCGAAGAAACCGGCGCCTGCACCGAGCAACGCGTTCGTCCAGTCGCCGCCTGGACTGGTTCCCAGGGCGAGCGCCGCAAGCGCCAGGAGGGCGCCTGCGAGCGCAAGCCAATTCGGGACGCGGCGTTGTTTGAAGTCATAGACGGCTATGAGGAGCAACCACATCAAGCACACCGATGTCATTGCCACGGGGCGCGAACTTAAACGTCAGTGAGGGCGGTTTTGATGCTGGTCCAGACCTTGGTCAGCTTTTCACCGATCCCGCCCTCGCCGACGATTGCGGTAATCATCGCAACCGAAATAAGCCCCGCAATAATTCCATATTCAATTGCGGTTGCACCTTCTTCA
>CAJYQC010000147.1 GCA_913776885.1 uncultured Variovorax sp. | reverse complement strand
GTGCGCCGGCAGCGCCACCTCGGGGAAGTTGACCGACGAGGTCGAGGTGCCGTTGTCGCTGTACTTGACCAGCTTTTCCGCCACTTCCAGGCCGATGTTGGCCTGCGCCTCCATGGTGGAGCCGCCGATGTGGGGGGTAAGGATGACATTGTCCAGCCCGCGCAGGGGCGAAGTGAACTCGTCCTTGTTGCTGCGCGGCTCCACCGGGAACACGTCGATGGCGGCTCCCAGCAGCTTGCGGGCCTTCAGCGCCTCGGCCAGCGGCTCGATCTCGACCACCGTGCCGCGCGAGGCGTTGATGAGGATGGCGCCGGGCTTCATCGCCGCGATCTCGGCCGCGCCGATCATCCACTGGGTGGCATGCGTCTCGGGCACGTGCAGCGTGACGATGTCGCTCTGGGCCAGCAGCTGGTGCAGGTCGCGCACCTGGCGCGCATTGCCCAGCGGCAGCTTGGTGACCACGTCGTAGAAGGCCACGTGCATGCCCAGCGCCTCGGCCAGCACCGACAGCTGCGCGCCGATCGAGCCGTAGCCCACGATGCCCAGCGTCTTGCCGCGGATTTCATACGCGTTGTCGGCCGACTTGAGCCAGCCGCCGCGATGCGCCACCGCGCTCTTCTCGGGCACGCCGCGCAGCAGCAGGATGGCTTCGGCCAGCACCAGTTCGGCCACCGAGCGGGTATTGGAATAGGGGGCGTTGAACACCGCCACGCCATGCTCGCGGGCGGCTTCGAGGTCGACCTGGTTGGTGCCGATGCAGAAGCAGCCTGCCGCCACCAGCTTGTGCGCCGCAGCGAAAACCTCGGCAGTGAGCTGGGTGCGCGAGCGGATGCCCAGAAAGTGCACGTCGGCGATCTTTTCCTTCAGTTCGGCATCGGGCAGCGCGCCCGGCAGCGACTCGATGTTGGTGTAGCCGGCGGCGCGCAGCACCTCCACGGCCGAGGGATGGATGCCTTCGAGCAAGAGGAACTTGATCCTGCTTTTGTCGAGGGAGGTTTTGCTGCTCATGGAGGTTCTCTGCGAAGCCCCGGCCACGGCGACAGGCTAGGCCGAAAAAGGGAGGGCGATGCTAGCATGGTGCAGCGCAGCAAGAGGGTCCGCGCCCCGTGCCGGGCCTGCTGCGAACAGGGCCAAATCCGGAAGAAAGGGCAAGGCGCGGCCGAAGGGTCCAAAGGGGTTTCCCCGATTGGAGGAAACCCGTGGACCGTGCGCCAATGTGACGCGGCTGTGTCATCCACATGCCCTAGCATCCGCGCTTTCCATTTTTCCCTTCAGGAGTCTTCATGCGATTCAAGACGCTCGCGCTGGCATCGGCGCTGGCCGCCACTGCGCTGTTCAACGTGGCGCACGCCCAGATCGAGATCCAGTGGTGGCATTCCATGACCGCCGTCAACAACGAGTGGGTCAACGACCTGGCCAAGCAGTTCAACGAAAGCCAGAAGGAATACAAGATCGTCCCGACCTTCAAGGGAACCTACGACGAATCGATGACGGCCTCCATCGCGGCCTTCCGCGCCGGCAACGCCCCGCACATCCTGCAGGTGTTCGAGGTGGGCACCGCCACCATGATGGCCAGCAAGGGCGCGATCGTGCCGGTGGGCCAGGTCATGAAGGACGCGGGCGAGAAGTTCGACCCGGCCGCCTACATTCCCGCCGTGGCCGGCTACTACACCGCGCCCAACGGCCAGATGCTGAGCTTCCCGTTCAACAGCTCGACCACCATCTTCTATTTCAACAAGGACGCCTTCAAGGCCGCCGGCCTGCCCACCGACAAGGCACCCGCCACCTGGCCCGAGGTTGTCGCCGCCGCCGCCAAGCTCAAGGCCAGCGGCCACAAGTGCCCGTTCACCACCGCGTGGCAGAACTGGACGCAGGTCGAGAGCTTCTCGGCCTGGCACAACGTCGAATTCGCGAGCAAGGCCAACGGCCTGCAGGGCCTGGACGCCCGCCTGAAGGTCAATTCGCCGCTGCACCAGCGCCACATCGAGAACCTGGCCAGCATGGCCAAGCAGGGCCTCTTCGTCTACAAGGGCCGCGGCAACGTGCCCGAGGCCTCGTTCGTGTCGGGCGAGTGCGCCATGATCAACACCTCCTCGGGCTTCTACGGCAACGTGGCCAAGAACGCCAAGTTCGCCTATGGCCTGGCTCCCCTGCCCTACTACCCGGACGTGCCGGGCGCACCGCAGAACACCGTGATCGGCGGCGCCAGCCTGTGGGTCATGTCGGGCAAGAAGCCGGCCGAGTACAAGGGCGTGGCCAAGTTCTTCAGCTTCATCTCGACGCCTGAAGTGCAGTCGGCCAGCCACAAGCGCACCGGCTACCTGCCCGTGACCATGGCCTCGTACAAGCTCACCGAGGACTCGGGGTTCTACAAGCAGAACCCCGGCACCGACGTGGCCGTGACGCAGATGATCCGCAAGGTCACCGACAAGAGCCGGGGCATCCGCCTGGGCAACTACGTGCAGATCCGCGCCATCGAGGACGAAGAGCTCGAACAGGTCTGGAACGGCAAGAAGACCGCCAAGGAAGCCCTCGACGCCATCGTGACGCGCGGCAACGAGCAGCTGGAACGCTTCCAGAAGGCCAACAAGAGCTGATGATCGACGGCCGGGCCGTCATGTCCGGCTAATATCGCCCGCCCCGTCCGCTCTTGCGCAAGAGCGGGCCGGGCGGGATTTTCATATGTAGAGGGTTCATGGAAAAGCGCGTTTTCTTTCGCTCCGGCTGGCTTCCGTGGCTGCTGCTCGCACCGCAGATGGCGGTGATCTTCGTGTTTTTCTTCTGGCCGGCGGGGCAGGCACTGCTGCAGTCGCTGCAGCAGCAGGACGCCTTCGGCACCTCGGTCGATTTCGTCGGGCTGCAGAACTTCAAGGACCTCTTCGAGGACCCGGCCTATGCCGAGTCGTTCAAGACCACTGCCATCTTCTCGGTGCTGGTGGCCAGCATCGGCCTGACGCTGTCGCTGACGCTGGCCGTCTTCGCCGACCGCATCGTGCGCGGCGGCATGTTCTACAAGACCATGCTGATCCTGCCGTACGCCGTGGCGCCTGCGGTGGCCGCCGTGCTGTGGGTCTTCATGTTCTCCCCGTCGCTGGGCGTGGTCGCCTATGCACTGGGCAAGATCGGCATCGACTGGAACCACCTGCTCAACTCCAAACACGCCATGACGCTGATCGTGATGGCCGCCGTGTGGAAGCAGATCTCCTACAACTTCCTGTTCTTCCTGGCCGGGCTGCAGTCCATTCCCAAGTCGCTGATCGAGGCGGCCGCCATCGACGGCGCGCGCCCGTGGCGCCGCTTCTGGACGGTGCAGTTCCCGCTGCTGTCGCCCACCACCTTCTTCCTGCTGGTGATGAACGTGGTCTACGCGTTCTTCGACACCTTCGCCATCGTGCACGCCGCCACCGAGGGCGGCCCGGGCAAGGACACGGAGATCCTCGTCTACAAGGTCTACCACGACGGCTTCAAGGCGCTCGACCTGGGCGGTTCGGCCGCGCAGTCGGTGGTGCTGATGGTGATCGTGATCGCGCTGACCATCGTGCAATTCCGCTACGTCGAGAAGAAGGTGCAGTACTGACATGGTTGAAAGAAGAAGCACCCAGGGCGTCCTGGCCCACGTGGTGATGATCCTCGGCGTCCTGATCGTCGCCTTCCCCATCTACCTCGCGTTCGTGGCGTCCACCCACACCGCGCAGGAGATCGTGCAGCGGCCGATGCCGCTGCTGCCCGGCTCGCACATGCTCGAGAGCTACAAGGGCGCGCTCTTCGGGCGCGCCACCAGTGCGGGCTCCAACGCACCGGTGGCCCACATGATGTGGGTGAGCCTGGTGACGGCGCTGGTCATCGCCATCGGCAAGATCGCGATCTCGCTGCTGTCGGCCTTCGCCATCGTCTATTTCCGCTTCCCGTTCAAGAAGATCTGCTTCTGGGCGATCTTCGTCACGCTGATGCTGCCGGTGGAGGTGCGCATCCTGCCCACCTACAAGGTGCTGTCGGACCTGAGCATGCTCAACAGCTACGCGGGCCTGACGGTGCCGCTGATCGCCTCGGCCACCGCCACCTTCCTGTTCCGGCAGTTCTTCCTGACGGTGCCCGAGGAACTCACCGAGGCCTCGCGCATGGACGGCGCGAGCCCCATGCGCTTCTTCTTCGACGTGCTGCTGCCGTTGTCGAAGACCAGCATCGCCGCGCTTTTCGTGATCCAGTTCATCTACGGCTGGAACCAGTACCTCTGGCCGCTGCTGGCGGTCACCAACGAGGACATGTACCCGATCGTGGTCGGCATCAAGCGGCTGATCGCCGGCGGCGACGGCCAGAACGAATGGAACGTGGTGATGGCCACCGCCATCCTCGCGATGCTGCCGCCGGCGCTGGTGGTGGTGCTGATGCAGAAGTGGTTCGTCAAGGGCCTCGTAGATACCGAAAAATAAGTTATGGCTTCCCTCTCCCTACGCAACGTCATCAAGCGCTACGGCCACGGGCCGAAGGCCAACCAGGTCATCCACGGCGTGAGCGCCGAGATCGCCGACCACGAGTTCATCGTCATCGTCGGGCCCTCGGGCTGCGGCAAGTCGACGCTGCTGCGCATGGTGGCCGGCCTGGAGGAAGTCTCCGCCGGCGAGATCGCCATCGGCAACAGGGTGGTGAACAACCTGGAGCCCTCCGAGCGCGACATCGCCATGGTGTTCCAGAACTACGCGCTCTATCCGCACATGAGCGTGTACGCGAACATGGCCTACGGCCTGAAGATCGCGAAGGTGCCGGCGGCCGAGATCAAGGTGCGCGTCGACAAGGCCGCGAAGATCCTCGAGCTGGGCCACCTGCTGGAGCGCAAGCCGCGCGAGCTCTCCGGCGGCCAGCGCCAGCGCGTGGCGATGGGCCGCGCCATCGTGCGCCAGCCGCAGGTGTTCCTGTTCGACGAGCCGCTGTCGAACCTCGACGCCAAGCTGCGCGCCCAGACCCGCCTGGAGATCCAGAAGCTGCACCGCGAGCTCGGCATCACCTCGCTGTTCGTCACGCACGACCAGGTCGAGGCCATGACGCTGGCGCAGCGCATCATCGTGATGAACGGCGGCGTGATGGACCAGTTCGCCACGCCGGAAGAGGTGTATTCGCGCCCCGCCACCACCTTCGTCGCGAGCTTCATCGGCTCGCCGCCGATGAACCTGCTGAAGCACGCGCCGGGCGTGCGCCCGGGCCAGATCCTGGGCATCCGTCCCGAGCACCTGAAGCTCGACGAGAGCGGCTGGTCGGTGCAGGTCGAGCAGGTCGAGCTGCTGGGCGCCGAACGGCTGGTGTATGGCCGCATCGGCGACGAGCAGATCATCATGCGCACCGACGAGGCCGACCATCCGCCCGTTGCCGGCGACACGGTGAAGATCGCGGCGCGCGAAGAAAAGCTGCACTGGTTCGACGCCGGTTCCGGCAAGCGCGCCGACTGATGCTCGCCCCCAGGCAGCGCGCACTTCGTGTCGCTTCGCCAACCCCCTGCCGGGGGCGGCACCGGCGGCCCGGCGAAGCCGGTTGCGCGGCGCCCCACGTAAGAACCGGGGCCTCTTTCAAAGAATGATCATGAATCCCTGGCCCTACCCCCGCTGGGTCGCGCATCGCGGCGCCGGCAAGCTCGCACCCGAGAACACGCTGGCCGCGTTCCGGCTCGGCGCCGCGCACGGCTACCGCATGTTCGAGTGCGACGCCAAGCTCAGCGCAGACGGCGTGGTCTTCCTGATGCACGACGCCACGCTCGAGCGCACCACCAGCGGCCGCGGCATCGGCGGCGCGCAGCCCTGGAGCGCGCTGGCGCAGCTCGATGCGGGCGGCTGGCATTCGCGGGCGTACGCGGGCGAGCCGCTGCCCACGCTGGAGAACCTGGCGCGCTACTGCCTTGCCAATGGCCATCTGCTCAACATCGAGATCAAGCCCACGCCGGGCACCGAGCGTGAGACCGGCGAGACGGTGGCCCGCGAAGCGGCCCGGCTCTGGCAGGGCGCGGCGGTGCCGCCGCTGCTCACATCCTTCCAGGTCGAATCGCTCAAGGGCGCCCAGGCGGTGCAGCCGGAGCTGCCGCGCGGCCTGCTGCTCGACAAGCTATGGGACGGCTGGCTGGAGGCGGCCCGGCAGCTGGGCTGCGTCGCCATCGTCTGCAACCATGCGCTGTGGGACGCCGCGGTGGTGGCGATGGTGCACGAGGACGGCATGCGCGCGCTGAGCTACACGGTGAACGACGACTGGGCCGCGCAGCGGCTGATCGACCTGGGCACCGACGGCATCATCACCGACAGGGTCGATCTCTTCGCGCCAGCCGGCTGACGCGCAGATTCTTACCAGTCCTTACCAGATGGCGGCTTCTATGATGCGGCCATGAGTTGGACCCTACGTTTCGCGAGCCTCTGCCTCGCGGCCCTGTTCGCCTGCGGCGGCGCCCAGGCGCAGCCGGACATCGGAAACAACGGCAACAGTGCCGCCGCGGCTGCCGCAGCCCCTGCCCCCACGGTCGCCGAGCTGCGAGCGCAATTCACCAAGCTCAGCAAGGCTGCCGAGACGGACGAAGACGCACGCAAGCTGCTGACCCAGATCAACGACATCGGCATGCAGGCCGACAAGTTCGTCGCTGCGCGCACCGGCGATCTGGCCGACCTCAACGCCAAGCTCGGCGAACTCGGCAATCCGCCCGCCGCAGGCGCCACCGAAGACCCCGACATCACCCGACAGCGTGCGAGCCTGACGAAGGAGCGCAACGCGCTGGATGCCGACATCCGCCTCGCGCGCCTGCTGTCGGTCGACGTGAGGCAGCGCGGCACCGAGCTGGTCACGCAGCGCCGGGCGCTGTTCGAGGCGGAGCTCACCGAGCGCGCGGCCTCGCCGCTGACGGGCGAGTTCTGGAGCAGCCTGCGAGAGGCATGGCCGGACGACCTGGAGCGCCTGAAGGCGATGGCATCGTCGGTGAACGACGGCCTGCTGGCCGCCACTCGGCCCGAGACCCGCCTGCCGGTGATCGCCGCGCTGGTCGGCGCACTGCTGCTCGCGCTCTTCGGCATCTGGGGTGCCGAGGTGCTGCTCACCTGGCTCGCCGCGCGCTATCTGCCGGCGGGGCGGCTGCGGCGCTCGCTGCTGGTGATCGGCATCGTGGCCAGCCACGTGCTCTTGGTGGCGGTGGCGGCGCACGGCTTCGTCGAGGTTCTGAAGGAGCTCGCCACCTGGGAGCCGCAGGCGCGCAAGGTGCTGCAGTCGGCGGCGCAGCTGTTGGTGTTCATGGCTTTCGTGATCGGGCTGGGCCGCGGGCTGCTGGCCACGCGCCGGCCTTCGTGGCGCCTGCCGCCCATGCCCGACGCCATGGCCGCCCGGCTCGCTCCGCTGCCCTGGATGGTGGCGCTGGTGGCGGTGCTGGCGTGGATGCCGGCCGAGGTCAACGCGCTGATCGACGCCAGCTTCGCGGCCGTGGTGGCCACGCACGTGCTCACGGCGCTGGTGCTGACGGCGCTGGTCGGCTCGGTGCTCTATCTGGTGAAGCCGCTGCGCGCCGACGCGGCCGACGCCGGCCTGCCGGAGCGGCCGATGTGGGTCGGCATATTTGTGGCGCTGATCGGCGTGCTGATGGTCGCGATCTGGGTGCTGGTGGCCGTAGGCTACGTGGCACTCGCCAGCTTCCTGGCATCGCAGCTGGCCTGGAGCGGCATCGTCGCCGCCGCGTTCTACGTGCTCTTCAAGTTCGCGGACGACGTGTTCATGGCGACGGTGTCGTCCCGCGCGAGCTTCGGCCAGCGGCTGCAGAAGAGCTTCAACCTCGCACCGCA
>CAJYQC010000146.1 GCA_913776885.1 uncultured Variovorax sp. | reverse complement strand
TACAGCCCTCCTACGAGGAACGGCGCCTGCCCAACAAGCTGTCGGCCAGCGATGCCCTGAGCTTCTCGCAGCAGTTGTTGCAGGCCAGCGGCTTCGACAAGTTCGGGCCCGACTTCGCCGCCAAGCTCTGCAGCAACGGCCTCGCGGGCGCCTCGACCTACGACGCCGCCGTGACCCTTCTGCGCACCGAGGGCCAAAAGCTCTGGCAGGCGGCACTCGACCGCGTGCAGGGGCGCGCCGTGCAGGGCTCTCTGCCCAGGAGCGACGACCGCATGCTCTACTGGGCCCGCCTCACCATGACGCTCGCCCTGCGCCAGTGGAAGCCCGACTTCCCCCTGAGCGACGACCAGCGCGATGCCCTGCAGGTCGAACTCGAGAAGGCTTCGCGCGGCCAGTACGCCATCGATTTCCCGGAGGGTCCCCAATACAGGCGCATTCTCGTGAGCGGCTTCGACCCGTTCACGCTGGGCGCGGCGGGCACCAACGGCAATCTCTCGATCCGCATCGGCAACCCCTCTGGTGCGACCATCCTGTCGCTGGACGGCAATACCGTGCCGCTTGCCGACGGCACCACGGCAGTCATCCGTACTTTCATCCTTCCCGTCGACTACGGCCCCTTCATCGCCGGCATGCAGGAGGATGCGCTGGGACCCTGGTTCAAGCCGGGCCCCAAGCGAGTCGATGCATCCGTCAGCATGAGCCAGGGCACCTACCAGTTCGATCTGGAGCACTACAACGGCCGCTATCACTACGCTGCTTTTCCCGGCAACGACAACCTGAACCCGCCGTGCTCGGATGGCGGAGGATTCCCGTCCGCGCTGGAGTGCGACATCTTCCCGCCGGAGCGCTGGCTGGGCTATTCGGCCAAGCCCTGGCAACGGGATGCATCACCCCAATTCACGGTTGCGACGCTGCCTTTCCAGACGCTGATCGACGCCAAAACCGGCGCCGGCATCCTCAATACCGACACCGGCCAGACCAGCGGCTGGGCGGTGGTGCGCCACGACACCTACACCGTGGTTCCCTGCACGAAAGCGGCCTCCGACGCCGCATCGGCCCACGATGCGGCTCAGGCGGCGGTGACGGCCGCGCTCGACGCATTCAGCGACCCGGGGGTCGACTTCGACGCGGCTTACAAGAAATACAACGATGCGCTCGCCGCTGCAGCGCTGGCGGCTCCGCCGAATCCGCTCGAAACCAACTGCGCGAAGGAGGGTGGCGGCGGCAACTACCTGTCCAATGCCAGCGCCTACCGCAACACGCTGATGCGCGACATCTTCAAGCTCTCCATCCCGGCCGGGCACATCCACACGCCGATCATGACGGCCTTCGGCAGCGGCAGCGACGGCAAGATCACCGATGCAACGTTCGAGGGCCGGCGCGACTCCATCGTCGCGCAGGCCCGCAATCTGGTGATCGCGCTGGCGAACAGCCTGGTGGCGGCACCGGCCCCCTGACAGATCAGCAAGGAGCATGAACATGATGAAACAAGCGCTTCACGCTGCAGCACTCGCCGGCCTGGCCCTGTGCGGCACGGCGTTCGCCCAACCCAGCGGCGGCTTCTTCCTGCTGAAGAACAAGGAAAGCGGCAAGATCCTGTGTTCGCAGAACCCGATCAGCCCCGACTGGGTTCGAGTCGCTGGCCCCTTCAAAGACCAGGACTGCAAGGTCGAACAGAAGCCCGAACCCGTGCGTACCGACCTGCCGGCGAACCCGCTCGACCTGGCACCGAGGAAGTAGAGGACAAGGACGAAGCCGAGGCGGCGGCCGTGTCTTGCAGTACCTTCTGCGCCTACTGCCGGACATCGCCATGACCAGGAAGCTGAAATCACCTCCGCCGCCGCCCCGTTCATTGAAGCCGCCGCTGCGCGTGCTGCTCACCGGCTTCGAACCCTTCGAGCAGGAAGCGCGTAATCCCTCCTGGGACGCCGTGCGCGAGCTCGATGGCTGGAAGGTCGGCCGCGCGACGGTGCATGCGCGCCTGGTGCCCTGCATCTTCGGCGATGCCATCGACGCCTTGCTGGCGGCCATGGACGAGCTCGAGCCGCAGCTGGTGCTGTGCATCGGGCAGGCCGGCGGGCGCGCGGAGTTTACGCCGGAGCGCGTCGCCATCAACATCGACGACGCGCGCACGGCTGACAACAGGGGGCAGGAGCCCATCGACGTGCCGGTGGTGCCGGGCGGGCCCGCCGCGTATTTCTCGACGCTGCCGATCAAGGCGATGGTGCGCGAACTGCGCGCGGCCGGCGTACCGGCTTCGGTGTCCAACAGCGCGGGCACCTTCGTGTGCAACCACATCTTCTACGGTCTGATGCACCGCATCGCGACGCAGCCCGTGGCCGGACTGCGCGGCGGCTTCATCCACATTCCCTACCTGCCGGAGCAGGCGGCGCGCTTTCCGGGGGCGCCCAGCATGTCGCTGGAGACGATGGTCAAGGCGCTGCGCATCGCGGTGACCACTTCGCTGGCCGTGGAACACGACGTGGCGGAGACCGGCGGCCAGCTGCACTGAGCGGCCGAGGGCGTCCTGATCAGGCGGGGAAGTTCTTCGCGAGCCAGCGGTTGAGCGCTGCGTTGACGATGTCGGGCTTCTCCATCGTCAGCATGTGGCCGCAGTCGGGCACCCACACCACCTCGGCCTGCGGCAGCAGAGCGGCGATCTCGGTGGTGCATTCGGGGGGCGCGAGCCTGTCGTCGTTGCCGCACATCAGCAGCACCGGCGCGCGCACCGACGCGAGATGCAGGCGCGCGTCGGGCCGGCGCATCACGGCGCGGTTCTGGCTGATGAGCTGCTGCGCGCCCGCACCCAGCACGATGTCGAGGTAGCGCTGCACCAGCGCCTCGTCGGCGGCCTGCGCGGGGTGGAAGGCGAAGTAGACGTTGGGCTCGATCACGTCGCGCAGCTCGCCGCGCTCGAAGTACTCGATGGCGCCTTCGCGCAGCGTGAACATCTCGGGCGTCTCGGGCCGCGCGCTGGTGCCGAGCAGCGCGAGCCCGGCGATGCGTTCGGGCGCCTGGCGCGCGGCCTCCATGGCGACCATGCCGCCCATCGAGGTGCCGCACAGCACCAGCGGGCCCTCGTTGTCGCGCAGCACGGCTGCCGCCATGCCCTCGATGGTGTCGTTGTGCCGCTGGACGTCGCTCACGCGCGCGCCGAAGGCGGAAGGGAGGGCAGGCAGCTGGGCTTGCCAGATGCGCTCGTCGCAGGCGAGGCCAGGCAGCAGGATCAGGTTGGGCATGGGCAGGGATTCTGCGCGATTGCGGCCCGCGGCGCAGCGGCATAGGTCGCGGCATAGGCCTCATGGCCAGCAGTCATTTCGCGCATGCCTCGGCACACTCGCAGGCAATGCAGAGGAACCCCGCAATGAATCTTGTCGAACGCGTCCAAGCCATCCTGCTCAAGCCGAAGGCCACCTGGCCCGAGATCGACGCCGAGCCGGCCGACACCGCATCGCTCTACAGGAACTACGTGATGATCCTCGCGCTGATCCCGGCGCTCGCCGGCTTCATCGGCCTGTCGCTGATCGGCGTCGGCGCCTTCGGCGTGAGCTTCCGGGTGCCGCTGGTCTCGGGGCTCGCGAACATGGTCGTGGGCTACGTGCTGTCGCTGGTGATGGTGTTCGTTCTCGCGCTGATCATCGACGCGATGGCGCCCACCTTCGAGGGCACAAAAAGCCAGATCGGCGCGCTGAAGCTCTCGGCCTATGCGAGCACGGCCGCCTTCGTCGGCGGCGTTTTCAGCCTGCTGCCCTCGCTGTCGGTTCTGGGTGCGCTGGCGGCGCTTTACGGCATCTACCTGCTCTACACCGGACTGCCGGTGCTCATGAAGTGCCCGCCCGACAAGGCCGTCGCGTACACCGCCGTGGTGGTGGTCTGCGCCATCGTCGGCGGCGTGGTGATCGCCTGGGTGCTGGCGCTGCTCACGCCGTCGCCGATGCGACTGGGCGCGGCGCCAGCGGCCGACACCGTGGTGGCGGTGCTGCAACAGGCGGCGCGGGCAATTACCTGAGCGTCGTGCTCAAGGTGGAAAATGGGCGGCAATGCCCACGCCCAAGCCCGACACCACCACCGACCTGATCCTCATCCGCCACGGCGAGACCGCCTGGAACCGCGAACTCCGCTTCCAGGGGCACGCCGACGTTCCGCTCAACGACATCGGCCACGAGCAGGCCCGCCGCATCGGCCTGAGGCTGGCCAGCGAGACGGCGGTGCAGCACATCATCAGCAGCGACCTCATGCGCGCGCAGCAGACCGCAGCGCCCGGGGCGCAGCAGCTGTCGCTGCCGGTGGTCACCTCGGCGGCCCTGCGCGAGCAGTTCTTCGGCGTGGTCGAGGGCATGCGCTCCGACGAAATCCAGAGCGTGCATCCCCGCGCCTGGGAAGAGTGGCTGGAGTTCCGCGAAGACCACGCCATGCCCGAGGGCGAGACGGCGCGCGAGTTCCACGCGCGCATCATCGCGGCGCTGGGCAGCATCGCCTCGCAGCACCGGGGCCGGCACCTGATCGTCGTCACGCACGGCGGCGTGCTCGACATGGTGTGGCGCACCGCCAGGGGACTGAGCCTGAGCGGCCCGCGCCGCAGCGACATTCCCAACGCCGGCTTCAACCGCATCCGCATCGCCGACCCGCAGCGGCCCGACGACATCGAGATCGTCGAATGGGCCGACACGCGGCACCTCGCCGACCTGCCGCCGCAGCCGACCTACGACCAGACGCGGCACCTGAAGAACAAGGACTGAGCAGGTCCCTCAGCCGCAACTGCCGGCCTTCGGCGTGCGCAGCAGCGGCTGGCCGGCGCCCACGCCCGTGGGCTTGCCACCGTCGACCGCCAACTGGCCGTTCACCAGCACCGTACTCACGCCCTCCGACAGAAGCGTCGGCTGTGTGTAGGTGGCCTTGGCCGCATAGCGCGCCGGGTCGAACACCACCACGTCGGCGTAGTAGCCGGGGCGCAGATGCCCGCGCTGCTTCAGCCCCAGCGTGTCGGCTGTGAGCGACGAACTGCTGCGGATGAACTGCGCCAGCGAGATCGTGTGCTCCTTCACCACGTACTGGTCGTACTTGCGCGCGAAGGTGCCGTAGGCGCGCGGATGGCCCAGCGAGGAGTCGGAAGATGTCATGACCCACGGCCTCTTCATGAAGGCGCGCACGTCGTCGTCGCTCTGGTTGAACGAGGCGATCATCAGGTCGCCGTCGCGCAGCACCGCGATGGCGGCGTCCACCGGATCGGCGTTCGATGCCTTGGCGACATCGGCGAGCGTCTTGCCCACGTACTTCGTGCTGCCAGCAGAGAACAGGATGGCCTCGGGGCCGCCGCGCAGCCGCAGGTTCTCGCGCATGTCCTTGCGCAGGCGCTCCTGCTGCGAGGCGTCGTCGAAGCGCTGCAGCGTCGCGGCACGGCCGCCTTCGTTGGCCCAGGGCGGCAGCAGCGCGGCAGAGAAGCGGGTGCTCGACGCGGTCCATGGATAGTGGTCGGCCGTGATGTCCAGCCCGCCCGCGCGTTCCTTCTCGATGCGCCTGATGATGTCGCCGCTCTGGCCCTGCACGGCGACGCCCAGTGCCTTGATGTGCGCCACGTGCACCGGCAGCTTCGCCTCGTGGCCGATGCGGATCACCTCGTCGATGGAGCCCTTCAGGCCGATGTTGTACATGGACTCGTCGCGGATGTGGCTGTCGTAGAGGCCGCCGTGCCGCGCCGCCACCTTCGCGAGCTCGATGACCTCCTCGGTCTTCGAGAAGTTCTGCGGCGTGTAGAAGAGCCCGGTGGAGAGGCCCAGCGCGCCTTCGCACATGCCCTGGCTCACGCGCTTCTTCATCGCCTCCAGCTGCTCGGGCGTCGGCGCGCGGTTGGCCTCGCCGAGCTCGCTCATGCGCACCGGGCCGAAGCCCACGTACATGGCCACGTTGGTGCCCACCGGCGCGGCGCGCAGCTTCTGCGTCTGCGCCGCGATGTCGAAGCCGCCGAAGCCGTCGTTGCCGATCACCGCGGTGGTCACGCCCTGCGTGATGAAGGGGATGTTCAGCCGCTTCTTCGCATCGCTGGAATGCAGGTCGGCATCCGCGTGCGTGTGTGCGTCGATGAAGCCCGGCGCCACCACCATGCCCGTGGCGTCGATGACGCGCTTCGCCGTGAACTGCGCCGGCGCCGCCCTGCCTGCGAACACGATGCGGTCGCCCGCGATGCCGACGTCGCCCACCACCGGCGTGTCCGAATCGCCGGTGTAGACGGTGCCCCCGCGCAGCAGAAGGTCGAGCGCGACCGGGTTGCCGTCGGCGGCATGCAGTGCGGGAGCGAAGGGCGCCAGAGCCGATAGAACGGCCAGCGTGACGAGGGACTTGTGCATGGAAGGCCTGGCCGCGAAGGGCCTGTTGTCTTCAGGGAGCGGCCAGTCTAGGAGCCGCTCCCACGCTGTCGCCAATTCCTTTTGCACCATGCCCCATGACCTGAAGGCATGGACACTTTCGCCCATCTGGACGATCGGACCCCTGCCTGCTCAGGCGTGCGCTGCGGTTCCTCCAGCCAGTTGGCCGAGGCCGAGCCGCGCATACACCGCCGCGGTCTGCCGGCGCAGGCGCAGCGATTCGGGCTGGCCGTTGAGCTGCTGCTGCAGGATGCCCTGCGCCGCCGACAGCGAAGCCTGCGTGCCGCTGCGCACCAGCGCATCGAGATACACCTGCTCGAACAGGTCGCGCTGCGCGTGGCTGCCGCCGATCTCGATCATGCGCGGCAGGGCCGTGCCCAGCCCTTCGATCGCCGCCGCGAGATCGCCGCGCGCATGCGCCACCAGCCCGTGCGCCGCCGGCACGCATACGCGCTGCCATGCCGCGCGCGTCGATGCCGGCGCGTTGGGCGCGAAGGCCACGATGTTGCGCAGCAGGACCTCGGCCTCGGGACGGCCGGCGCGCGCCAGGCCGTAGAGGTACTGAAGGTCGAGGAAGGGCAGTACGTGGTCGGCCTGCCGCTGGCGCAGGTGGTCGGCGACGTCCTCCCAGCGGCGGCCCACGTCGATGCCCGCGAGCTCCAGCCGCGCGAGCAGCGAGACGGCGCCGATCTGGTCCTGCGAGTAGTCCTTCACCACGCCCCAGGCATGCTCGTCGTACACCGCGAGCGCCTCGGCATCGCGGCCCAGGTCGATGAGGACCAGCGCCATGTGCCACCAGTTGTGCGTGACCATGAAAGAGTTGAGGCCGATCCAGGTGTCGCTCACGCTCTCCATGAACGCCAGCCCTTCGGCTAGCCGGCCCTCCGTGAGCATCACGTGCGCCAGCGCATGGTGCGCCCACGGCTCCTTGCGGCACATGGCGATGGCGCAGCGCGCGCTCGCCTCCGCCTCTCGCATCAGATGGCACTGCTCGTAGCCGAATGCGGCCATGCCGTGCACGTAGGGCACGTCGGCCGCATGCGGCAGCACCGCCAGCGCGAGCTTCAGCATGCCGGGGCAGTCGCCGGTGTTGAAGCAGTGGTATTGCCCGAGCTTGACCGACACCAGGTCGCGCGGATGCTCACGGGTCTGCTCGGCGTGCAGCGCGATCGCGCGGGCGATGTCGCCCTCGGCCCAGGCCTCGATGGCCGCGATGTAGCGCTGCTCGCGCGGCGTTGCACGCGAGGCGCCAGCCCTGGCCTTCGCGAGGAACGGCCGTGCATTGGCCACCGCCTCGCGCGACTCGGCGAACAGGTGCAGCGTGGCGCAGTAGGCCTGCACGATGGGGCTCGCGTCGGCGTCAGCTACAGCGAGCAGGTTGACCGCACGCGCCTCGCTGGATATGAAGCCCATGACGAAGTCGTCGACCAGCGCCAGGCTGGCGGCATCGTCGAGGGTGAGCGGATTGCCGAGGCCGTCGGCGAGGGGATTTGCGGAAGGCATGGCGGCATGGTGCCACGCCCGTGCCGGTTCGGCGCAGCACGGCTTTTTCGCACGGTCGCCTCGCCGGCGCTGCAGGAAATTGCCGCCGCCAAAGGCCGGAACACCGCGGAACCGGCTTTGCCGGGCCGCCGGTGTTGCCCCCTGAAGGGGGTTGGCGGAGCGACACGCAGTGCGCGCAGCCTGGGGGTGAATCTTAGACCCCGGCCTGCTGATGACGGTACTCCTGCGTCCTGCCGCCGTAGCCGTAGGCCGCGCCGCGCGCGTCGATCACGTGGATGTACGAGACCTCGTGCAGGTCCGGCCTGATCTTCGCCATGGCCGCATGCACCTCGCGCAGGTAGCGCGCCTTCTCTGCCTTGGTGTTGGTCTCGTCGGTGATGCTGATGTCGAGGTGGAAGGCCGACTTGCCCAGCGAGGCCAGCGACTGTCCACCGATGAACCATGCGTCGGCGGCGATGTACTGCACGGTGATGGCGATCACCGGCAACTGCTTGCCGAGCACGCTCTGCGTGAGCTCGGCGACGGCGTCCACGGTCTTGCGGGTGAGGTCGGCGTCGGGTTGGCCGGAGAGATGGACGACGATGTGGGGCATGGCTGGCTCCTTGGATGAATGGGTTGTCGATGGGGTGATTGTGGAAGCCGTCTGATCATCGGAAAAGCGGGAAGATATGATGAGGTCCATCGGATAAACAGATGGATGAAGCATGCAGGGATTCGACCTGGAGCAATTGCGCACGCTGGCCGCCGTCGTCGACGCGGGCAGCCTCACGGCGGCCGCGCCGCGCGTCTTCCTCTCGCAGTCGTCGGTGAGCGAGCAGGTCCGCAAGCTGGAAGAACGCGCCGGGCAGTCGCTGCTCACGCGCAGCAAGGCCGGCGTGGCGCCCACCGAGGCGGGCGTGCGGCTGCTGGGCTATGCGCGGCGCATCCTGGCGCTGAGCGACGAGGCATTCCGCGACATGCATGGCGAGACGCTGCAGGGCGAACTGCGGCTGGCCGTCACCGACTACTTCCGTCCTGGCGACCTGACGCGGCTGCTGGGGCGGCTCGGCGATAGCTATCCGCAGGTGCGGCTGAACGTCGCCATCCTGAAAAGCGATGCGTTGCGCGCCGCCTATGCACGCGGCGACTTCGACGTGGCGGTGGGTATGAGCATCGCCGGCACTCCCGCCGCCCGGCCGCGGGCGTCGGTGCTCCGCCGCGAGTCGCTGGTGTGGATGGGCGCTGCGGGCATGCGGCTCGTGCGCGGCGAGCCGATTCGGCTGCTGGCGTTGCCCGATACCTGCTCGCTGCACCAGTTCACGGTGGCGCTGCTGCGGCGCCGGCGGGTGCCCTATGCGCTGGCGCACGTCGCTTCGGGTGTGGCGGGGTTGCAGTCTGCGCTGGCTGCAGGGCTGGGCGTGGCCTGCCTCAACGAATCGGCGATCAGCGATGGGGTGGCGCGGCTCGCCGCGCCCCACGGGCTGCCGGCGCTGCCGCGCGTTGCCTTCGAGTTCCTGCCTGGCCGCCGTGGCGAAACCGCGTTCGTGACCCGGGCCCGGGAGCTGCTGGCCACCCACCTGGTGTGAGCCGCGAGACGTGGGCCGGGGGTGGCGCGGGATTTGCGTCAAGGGTGCCATGGAAGCACCCCCACCCACCACACCACCGGACTGGCTGCGCCATTCCCGCTTCGACGACGCACAGGCGATCTTCTCGGGCACTCTGTTCGTCGCCATCGCGATGATGCTTTTCGGCCAGGCCGGCCTGCTCACGGGCGGCACCGCCGGCATCGCGTTCCTGCTGCACTACGCCACCGGCGCGAGCTTCGGAAAGCTGTTCTTCCTGGTCAACCTGCCGTTCTACTGGTTCGCATGGCGCCACATGGGCCGGGCGTTCACGCTCAAGACCTTCTCGGCCATCGCGCTGCTGTCGGTGATGACCGATCTGGCGCCGCGCTACCTCTCCATCTATTCGCTGCACCCCGCCTTCGCGGCCGTGCTCGGCGGCCTGATGCTTGGCACCGGCTGCCTGTTTCTTGCGCGCCATCGCGCCAGCCTGGGCGGTGCGACGGTGCTCACGCTCTACCTGCAGGAAAAGCGAGGGTGGCCGGCCGGCAAG
>CAJYQC010000145.1 GCA_913776885.1 uncultured Variovorax sp. | reverse complement strand
GGCCTCGGTCTTCGCCAACGTGCTGGCGCTGTCTTCGACGATCTTCTCGATGCAGATCTACGACCGCGTGGTGCCCGCGCAGTCGGAGCCCACGCTGTGGGTGCTGTTCGGCGGCGTCATGCTCGCGGTGGCCTTCGAGTTCCTGCTGCGCATGTCGCGCACGCACATCTCCGACGTGATCGGCAAGCGCGCCGACCTCAAGGTGTCCGACCTCGTCTTCGGCCACGCGCTGCGCGTGCGCACCGACGCGCGCTCCAAGTCCACCGGCTCCTTCATCGCGCAGGTGCGCGAGGTCGAGCAGGTGCGTGAGCTGCTCACCTCCACCACCATCGGCGCGGTGGCGGACCTGCCGTTCTTCCTGCTCTTCCTGGTGGTGCTCTGGCTGATGGCGGGGCCGCTCGCGCTGGTGGCGCTGGCTGCGGTGCCGCTGCTGGTGATCCCGGGGCTGCTGATCCAGAAGCCTCTCGCGCGGCTCGCCAGCGAAGGCATGCGCGAGTCGGCGCTGCGCAACGCGCTGCTGGTGGAGGCTGTCGAGGGCCTGGAAGACATCAAGCTGATGCGCGCCGAGCCGCGTTTCCAGAACCAGTGGAACCACGCCAACGAGGTCGCGGCCGGCGTCAGCATGCGCCAGCGCTTTCTCACCGGGCTGCTCATGACCTGGACGCAGGAAGTGCAGACCATCGTCTACGCAGTGATGCTGCTGGCGGGCTGCTTCCTCGTCATGAGGGGCGACATGACGACCGGCGCCCTGGTGGGGTCGTCGATCCTGGCCTCGCGCATGATCGCGCCGCTCGCGCAGCTCTCGGGCGTGTTCGCGCGCTGGCAGCAGGCCAAGGTGGCGCGGGCGGGGCTCGACCAGCTCATGCAGCGGCCGGTGGACCAGCCCGAGCGCGCGCGCCTCGTGCACGTGCCTGCCTTGCAGGGGCAC
This sequence comes from uncultured Variovorax sp., assembly GCA_913776885.1. Taxonomy (GTDB): domain Bacteria; phylum Pseudomonadota; class Gammaproteobacteria; order Burkholderiales; family Burkholderiaceae_C; genus Variovorax. The sequence goes on along the minus strand of CAJYQC010000145.1, from coordinate 2,803 downwards.
TACGGCATCGCGGGCGTCGAGTTCCGCTACGGCAAGGACGACAGGAGTCCGGCCTTCGCGGCTGCGCAGCTGCAGATACAGCCCGGCGAGAAGGTCGCGCTGCTGGGCCGCATGGGCGCTGGCAAGTCCACGCTGCTGCAGCTGCTGGCCGGCCTGCAGTCGCCCCAGCGCGGCCACGTGACGCTCGATTCGCTCGACATCGCGCTGATCGACCCTTCCGACCTGCGCCGCGACGTGGGCCTGCTCACGCAGAACGCGCGGCTCTTCCATGGCTCGATCCGCGAGAACGTCACCATGGGCATGCCGCTGGCGACCGACGAGCAGCTGCTGGAGGCGCTCACGATGGCCGGCGCCCTGCCTTTCGTGCAGTCGCGCGCGGAGGGCCTGGGCGAGATGATCCACGAGGGCGGCATCGGCCTCTCGGGCGGCCAGCGGCAGGCCCTGCTGCTTGCTCGCACGCTCATACGCCAGCCGTCGATCGTGCTGCTGGACGAGCCCACCGCGCATTTCGACGAAGTCACCGAGCGCCAGGTCATCGAATCGATGGGCGACTGGCTGGCGCCGCGCACGCTGGTGGTGGCGACGCACCGCATGCCGGTGCTGCACTGGGTCGACCGGATCATCGTGGTCGATGGCGGGCGCGTGGTGTTGGATGGTCCGAGGGACCGAGTGATTGGAGAGCTTTCCCATGGCAACAGCAACGCCTGAAACGAGACGCCCCCGCGCCGTCGGCGGCGAGGTGGTGGTGGCCGAGGCCGGGCAGGCCGTACCCAGGGCGGTCGCGGAGCTTCCCGCGCAGCCTGCTGCGGCCGCGCCGGCAGCGCCCGAACCTCCGAAGAAGCCGCCTTCGCGATTTCATGGGGCGCCTGCGCCTGCGCCTGCGCCTGCGCCCGCGTCCCGTCCGTCACCCTATTCGCCGCCCGAGCCGCCGCTGCCGCGCGCCTCGCTGGTCGTCTGGAGCGTCAGCGCGGCGATGCTCGCGCTGCTGGCCTGGGCCTGGTGCTTCGAGCTCGACGAGGTGTCCACCGGCACCGGCAAGGTGGTGCCTTCGTCGAAGGAGCAGATGGTGCAGTCGCTCGAGGGCGGCATCCTGGTCGACCTGAAGGTGCGCGAGGGCGACATCGTCGAGGAGGGCCAGGTGCTCGCGCAGCTCGACAGGACAAAGACCGAGTCGACCGTGCAGGAAAGCGCCTCCCGCATGCGCGCGGCGCTGGCCATGTCGGCGCGGCTGGCGGCGGAGGTGGGCGGCACGCCGCTGGAATTCCCGCCCGAAGTTCGGGCCGACACCGACCTCGTGCGCACCGAGACCGCGCTGTACCGGTCGCGGCGCGAGCAGCTCTCGAGCAGCCTGGCCGGCGTGACGCAGGCGCTGGCGCTGATGCGCCGCGAGCTCGCGCTGACCGAGCCGCTGGTGTCGCGCGGCGCCGCGAGTGACGTGGAGGTGCTGCGCCTGAAGCGCCAGATCAACGAGGCCGAAAGCAAGGCGGCGGACATCCGCAGCCAGTACTACGTGAAGGCGCGCGAGGAGCTCGCCAGGGCCAACGCCGAGATCGAGGCGCAGCGCTCGGTGACTCGCGGGCGCTCGGATTCGCTCACGCGCCTGACCTTCGCCTCGCCGGTGCGCGGCATCGTCAAGGACATCGCCGTGACCACGGTGGGCGGCGTGCTGCCGCCGGGCGGCAAGCTCATGGAGATCGTGCCGCTCGACGAGAAGCTTCTGGTGGAGGCGCGCATCTCTCCGCGCGACGTGGCCTTCATCCATCCGGGCCAGGAGGCGACGGTGAAGGTGACCGCCTACGACTACGCCATCTTCGGCGGGCTGCCCGGCAAGGTGACGACGATCTCGCCCGACACCATCCAGGACGACGTGAAGCGCGACGTGTACTACTACCGCGTGTACATCCGCACCGACGCCGACCACCTGGTGAACAGGAGCGGCAAGAGCTTCCCGATCGTGCCCGGGATGATCGCCTCGGTGGACATCCACACCGGCAGCAAGTCGGTGCTCGACTACCTGATCAAGCCGCTCAACAAGGCGCGCGAAGCGCTGCGCGAGCGCTGAAGCGAAGCGACCACGGGAGGGCGGCCATGGCCAAGGCGGGCAGGAAGAAGACGAAGGCACCGGTCCCGGTGCGCAGGCCGGCGATCACGCAGCAGGCGCTGGACGCGCTGGGCACGCGGTTCCGCGCGGCCTTCGCGCAAGGAGACTACGAGCAGGCGCGGGGCTTCGCGGCGAAGGCGTGGGAGGCCACGCACAGCCCTCAGCCGCTGGCCGACGTGGCGCTGTGCCTGCTGCGGCTCGGACAGCCGCAGCAGGCTTATCACCTCTACCTGCGCGTCGTCGGCGAACTGGAGACCGCCAACATCCTCGACGGCCTGGCCGAGGCAGCCGGGCAGCTCGGCAGGCGCGACGAGGTGCGCAGGTTCGGATCGCAGTCGCTGCGGCTGAAGATGCGCGAGGCCGACGGCGAACCTGCCGCCGCCACCGTTGGCCTGCCCGCGCCGCGCCGCTTCGACGAGCGCAACCGCCATCGCAACCTCATCGCCTTCAGCCTCTTCGGCGGCGATCCGCGCTACTGCGAGATGGCCATGCTCAACGTGCGGGCCGCGCGAGAACTCGTTCCGGCGTGGCTGTGCCGCTTCTATGTCGACGATTCGGTGCCGGCCGACGTCTGCGGCCGGCTGATGCGGGAGGGCGCCGCGGTGATCGACGTGCGCTCCATCGGCGGCCAGGACCTGCCGGGCACCATGTGGCGCTTCCTCGCGCTCGACGATCCCTGCGTCGACCGCGTGCAGTTCCGCG
>CAJYQC010000144.1 GCA_913776885.1 uncultured Variovorax sp. | reverse complement strand
CACATCCACGCGCTCTTCACCTGGCCGATGACCTTGTGCGGCATGCGCGAGTCGGCGAAGGTGTCGGGCACGATGACCAGGTCGAGTTCGTCGGCCAGCAGCTTGTCGCGCAACTGCAGGCTGTCGTCCACGTCGGGCTCAAGGATTACCTTCGGATAGTGCTGCTGGATCAGCCCGACCAGCCGCGGCAGCCAGGTCATTGCAGTGAGCTCCGTCACGCCCAGGCGGATGCGCCGTTCCACCACGCCCGGCTTGCCGAACTGCTCGATGGCCGCATCGCGCTGCTCCAGCAGCTTGCGTGCGAGCACGAACATCTCCTCGCCCTTCTCGGTGAGGCGGGCGGTGCGCTGGCTGCGGTCGAAGAGTTCGGTCTCGAACAGCTGCTCCAGTTCGTGCACCCGCTTGGAGATGGCCGACTGCGAGGTGTGAAGCTGGTTGGCTGCCTGCGCGAAGCCGCCGAGGCGGGCGATCCAGTACAGGGCTTCGAGCTGCTTGAAGGTCATCACGGCGGATCGGGCTCCAAAAGAACGCTTTTTCTCATGTGATTCCATCACAAAAAATCGCTTTTGGAAATTGATGACGCGGCCGAAGATTCGCCCGAACCACCTCACCGACTCTTCAAGGAAACCGCCATGGACTTCAAGAAACTGCCCCTCGCGCTCGGCCTCGCCATCGCCTTCGCCTGCGGCACCGCCAGTGCGCAGGAAGGCGGCACGCTGCAGAAGATCAAGAACACCGGCACCATCCAGATCGGCGCGCGCGACAGCCAGATCCCGTTCTCGTACAAGCTCGGCGCCGACGGCGACCCGGTCGGCTTCACCAACGACATCTGCCTGAAGATCGTCGACGCGGTGAAGGCCAAGCTGGGCCTTGCGAAGATCGAGGTGCGCTACACCATGCTCAACTCGACCAACCGCATTCCGCTGCTGCAGAACGGCACCGTCGACCTCGACTGCGCGACCACCACCAACACCACGCAGCGCCAGCAGCAGGTCGACTTCGCGCCCAGCCACTTCGTGGCCAACATCACCGCCGCCGTGCGCAAGAACTCCGGCATCGACACCTTCGCCGACCTCAACGGCAAGAACGTGGCCACCGTCTCGGGCAGCACCTCGATCCAGTTGCTGCGCGTTGCGCGCAAGAGCGGCACCATCGAAGTCAACGAGGTTCCCGGCAAGGACACCTCCGACGGCTTCCTGCGGCTGTCCAACGGCCGCGCGGACGCCTACGTGCTCGACGACGTGCAGCTCGCCGGCATGATCGCCAGCTCGACCAACCCGGGCGAGTACAAGATCCTGAAGGAATCGCTGCGCCAGGAGCCCTACGGGATCATGCTGCGCAAGGACGATCCGCAGTTCAAGGCGCTGGTCGACGAGACCGTCACGGGCCTGATGAAGTCGGGCGCCATCGAACAGCTCTACAACAAGTGGTTCCGCTCGCCGATCCCGCCAAGGAACGCGAACCTCAACTTCCCGATGACGGACGCGGTGCGCGAGATCTACAAGAACCCCAACAACAAGGGCGTCTGAGCGATGGATTCCAAGCTGTCATCGAGCCACCCGAGGGGCCTGGCCTTCTCCGACGCACTGATGCGCGAGGTGAAGAGCCGCTTCCTGCAGGTTGACCACGACCACCACGGCAGCGAGCGCTTGTACTTCGACAACGCCGGCGGTTCCTTCCGCCTGAAGGCCGCGGCCGATCGCTTCGCGCAGGTCGATGCGATTCCGGACAACACCGAGCGCATCCACGCCACCGCCGTCGAGCTGCAGCAGATCCAGGCCAGGGGCTGCGACGACCTGCGCACCATCCTCAACGCCACGGGCGGCAGCGTGTACGCGTCGCTCACCGCCTCGGGCGCGATGTTCGACATGGTGCGCGCGGTGGCCGAGAACGTGCCGGGCACGAACATGGTCACCACCGTGCTGGAGCATCCCTCGGCGTTCGACGCGATGAGCCTCTACGCCCAGCGCCTGGGCCGCGAGCTGCGCGTGGCGAAGAGCAACCCCGTCACCGGCGGCGTCGACGTGGACGAGATCGTGCGGCTGGTCGACAAGGACACCTGCCTGCTCAACGTGATCCACGCGTCGAACATCTCGGGCGCCAAGCTCGACATGGAAGCCATCGTGCGCCGCGCGCGCGAGATCAAGCCCGACCTGTACATCCTGGTCGACGCCGTGCAGCACGCGCCGCACGGCCTCATCAACCTGCAGAAGACGCCGGTGGACGGCATCAACCTCGCGCCGTACAAGTTCTTCGGCTGCAGGGGCTCGGGCCTCTCATGGGTGTCCGACCGCGCGGCCGTGCTGCCGCACCACAAGCTCGCGGGCAAGAAGCCCGCCTACTGGGACCTGGGCAGCGCCTCGCCGTGGCAGTTCGCGGTGCTCACCGAGATCGTCGACTACGTGTGCTGGCTGGGCGGGCACTTCATCGATGCAAGCGATGCAGCCGACCGGCGTGAGCTCTTCGTCGCGGGCATCACGCACATCGAGCTGCACGAGCGCGCGCTGCTGTCGGCGCTGCTCGACGGCACTGCGAACGCCGCCGGCATGCGCAGGATGGAAGGCGTCAACGTCTTCCTCGACTACCCGGACCTGAGCAAGCGCGACCTGATCCTGGGCATCGGCTTCGACCGCATCGACTGCACGCAGGCGGTGGTCGAGTATGCGAAGCGCGGCGTGACGGTCTACGAGCGCGTGGCGAGCAGCATCTACTCGAAGCGCATGCTCGAATCCTTCGGGCTCACGGGCACCGTGCGGGTGTCGCCGCTGCACTGCCATTCGATGGCGGACATCGAGAAGTTCCTGCGGATCACCCGGGAGATCGCCCTGAACGCGCAGTGATGCCGGGCGCCGTGCGCGGCACCGCATCGTCCACGCTCCACGGCGCGTACACCTTGGCATGCAGGTCGGGTGAATTCACCTTCGCGAGCAGGTCGCGCACGTCGTCCTTCACGCGCGCCAGCGAGAGGCGAATGCCCCGCACGCGCACGTAGGCCGCGAAGTCGCACAGCGCCTCGATGCTCGTCGCGTCGAGGTCGGGTGACTCCTCCAGGCTCAGCACCATGCGCTGCGGGCCCGGCGTGGCGTCGATGCGTGCTCGGATCGATGCGAACACCGCTTCCGCGTTGCCGAAGAAAAGCGGTACTTCGGGCCGCGCTATCAGCACGCCCGGGGGCACGACCGCCTCGGGGTGGCGCGCGACGTCGACGAAGTCATGACTCTGGCCCAGCCGTCCGAGCCAGCTCACCGTGGTGCGCGTGAAGCCGCGCAACAGCAGCAGGATGCTCACGCCGATGGCCGCCAGCAGCCCGTTGAGCACGCCCAGCACCAGCACCGCGGCGACTGCCACCAGCGCCACCAGACGGTCGCGCCGCCACTGGAAATAGGGCCGCAGCGCAGTCGGGTTCAGCGTGTGGCTCACCGCGTGGATCACGATGGCCGCCAGCAGCGGCTCGGGCGTGTGCGCGATCCACGGCAGCAGCGTGAGCACCGCCACCAGCACCACCAGGCCCGCCACGATGCCGGCCGCGCGGCTCCTGGCACCCGCAGATTCGTTGGCCGAGGTCGCCGAGTAGCCCGCGCCCACCGGCATGCCCTGGAACAGCGCCGACAGCAGGTTCGCGCCGCCCAGCGCCAGCAGATCGCGGTTGGCCGACACGTTGTCGCCGTGGCGCATGGCGAAGGTGCGTATGGAGCCGTACGACTCGGCATAGAGGATCAGCGCCATCGCGAAGGCCAGCCCGCCAAGGTTCTGCCACTGCGCGCGGTCGAGCTGCGGCACCGTCGGATGCGAGAAGTCGAGCGATATCGGCCCCACCGCCGCCACGCCCCAGGCGTGGCAGAAGCCCTGCATGTCGAGCACGATGCCCGCGACGATCACCAGCAGCGCCGCCGGCACCGCGCGCCAGCGTGCGAGGCCGCGCAGCAGCACCAGCGCCGCCAGCGCCATGGCCGCGCCCGCCAGGTTCCAGTGCCGCCATTCGGCCACCAGGCCCGCGAGGAGCCTGAAGAAATCGCTGTGCACCGGATGCACGTCGAGCACCTTGGGCAGCTGCTTGACCACGATGGTGAGCGCCAGCCCCAGCGCGAAGCCGCGCAGCACCGGCTTGGCGATCAGGCTCGACACCGCGCCCAGCCGGGCGATGCCCGCGATCACGAAGAACACGCCGGCCAGCAGCACGATGCCCATGCCCATCGCAAGCCGCGTGGCGGCGTCCACGCCCGTCACCGAGGTGGTGGCGGCGAACAGCACCGCGGCCGAGGAGGAAGTGGCCGAGACGATCGCGAAGCGGCTGCTGCCGAAGAGGCCGTAGACCAGCAGCCCCGCGAAGAGTGCGATCACTCCCGCCTGCGGCGGCAGCCCAGCGATGCCCGAATAGGCCACCGCCTCCGGAAGCAGCAGGCCCGCGATCGAAATACCCGCCACGATGTCGGCGAAGCCGGGGCGGCGGGCGTTGGCTGTCGGAGTTGGCGAAGGTTCGGCGGCCATGGGCTGGCAAGTGTGCGTTTGTCGTCCCATGCTGGCAATGGCTGGCGGACCGGAAGCTGACTCATCCAGCGGGCATACTCCCGCGCGCCCGAAAACCATATTTCTCTACGACAAGGCTCCCATGTCAGGACACGGCTTTCACGTGCACGGCCCGCACGACCACGAACTCGAACACGCCGCCTCCGGCGCCCACGGCGGCAGCCATGGTCAACATGCCGAGTCGGATTCGGCCAAGGAACATGGCGGCGGCATGAGCACGACGAGCAAGATCGCCATGTGCACGGCAGTCATCGCCACCTTCGGCGCCATCTTCGCGTACATGGGCGGCGCCACGCAGGCCAACGCGGGCATCTACAAGAACAACGCCGCCATCAAGAAGACCGAAGCCTCCAACCAGTGGAATTACTTCCAGTCGAAGAGCACCAAGCAGGCGCTTGCCGAGTTCGCCCGCGACACCGCGACCGACGACGCGCGCAAGCAGGGCTGGCAGGCCAAGGTGGCGCGCTACGAGCAGGAGAAGACCGACATCCAGACCGAGGCGAAGAAGCTGGAAGCCGAGGCGAGCAGGTGGGATGCGCAGTCGGATGAGCAGATGCACCAGCATCACCGGTGGGCGCAGGCGACTACTGTGTTGCAGGTTTCCATTGCCCTTGCTGCCATTGCGCTGTTGACGAAGAACAAGTGGCTGGAGCGCGGGATGTTCGGGGTGGCGGCGGCGGGGCTGGCAGTGGGGGTACTCGCTGCGCTTCACCTCTGAGGCGATCGACAGGAATTGGGGACCTGCTTCCCCGCCAGGCCCCGAGGTCGCGAGGCACGCCCACCTCGCCCGAGAACTTGGCATGCGCACACGCCATGAAGGCGGCCAGTTCCTCGTGGCGGGCCTGCACGAACTCGATGGCACCGCCCGCGCGGTCGAGCGCGCCGACGATGCCGTTGATGCCGTCGCCCGGATAGCCATAGTTGCGGCGCACGCCCCACCGGTGCATGCGCTCCACGACGAAATCGCCGACCGTGCTCGATGCCATCTGATTGCCTTTCGTCAGCCCATGTCGGGTTGTCCGTTGGAGGCCATCAGCCCGCCGTCCACCGGCATCGCGACGCCAGTTACGAAGCTCGCGTCGTCGCTCGCCAGGAAGGCCACCACGGCGGCGATCTCCGAAGGATCGGCGCCGCGGCCCAGCGGAATGCGCTCTGCGAACTTCGCCATCAGCGCGCTGTCGCTCTTCATGTCCTCGGTCATGGGCGTGAAGGTGAGGCTGGGGCACACCGCATTCACGCGCACGCCGTCCTTGCCGTGGTCGAGCGCGAGGGCCTTGGTGAAATTGACGATGGCACCTTTCGATGCGTTGTAGAAGCCCATCGCCCAGTCGCCGCCCAGGCCGGATACAGATGCGGTGTTGACGATGCAGCCCTTGCTGCGCACCAGGTGCGGCATGGCCGCGCGGCAGCCGTGGAACACGCCGCCGGCGTTGACCGCCATGATCCGGTTCCAGTCCTCCAGCGGCGGCTGCGTGACCGTGCCCTCGACCGCGATGCCGGCATTGTTGAAGAGCACGTGCAGCGCACCGAAGCGCTCGATGGTTGCGTCCACCAGCGCCTGCACCTGTTCGAAGCTGGAAACGTCGGCCACCTTCACCAGCGTGCGCTCCTTCGGTAGGTCGCGCGCGACGCGCTTCAGCTTGTCGAGCGTGTCGCCTGCGAGCACCACGCTCGCGCCTTCCTGTGAAAAGCGGCGGGCGGTCGCCTCGCCGATGCCGCTGCCTGCGCCGGTCACGATGACGACGCGGTCCTTGAAGCGTTGCATATGTAGATCCTCTGGATGTGATGTGATGTGATGGGATGGGATGGGATGGGATGGGATGCGGATGTCCGGCTCGCTGCCTCTACTTCGGCGGCACGGCCGGTGCCGCCGTCGCAGGCGCCTGCGCGCCGCCCTGAACCTGCGAAGCCGGCGGCGAGGCCTCGTGCGAGGGGCCTTCGCCGCGCTTGTCCGCGGCGTAGAAATAGAGCAGGGCGCCGAGCATCACCGCGATGGCCACGACCACGCTGAAAGCGAACACCCGCTGGTTGTCGCGGCGGTCGTTCCTGGCTTGCTGTCTTTTGGCTGTGTCTGTCATGGGTCAGTCCTTTGCTTCGGTGCGAACGGATCGGGCAGATCCGTTCATCGAGGAAACGCTAGGACCGTGCTGCGCCCCGCTTGTCGGACATGGGCTCGCAGGGCCGTCAAAAAGACTCTTCCGGGGCGTTGCAGCTGCGCAGGCAATGCAATCCGAAGCGTGTGTGGGGTGACAACAGGGAAAGGCGGCCCCGGCCGGGAGCCGGTTCCGCCTTCATTGACCGAAGCTGCCGAGCCAGGCACTCCCAAGCCCGATGCCTGGCCCTCCGAGAAATATTCAGGATCCGGCTCAGGCCATCGCTTCCATCTCGGCCATCAGCTCTTCCTTGCGCTGCGCCAGTTGCTCGCGCATGCCGACCAGGTCCAGCCCGCGGGCAGCGCGTGCCTTCACGAAGATCTCGTTGCGCTCTTCCTTGACGTGGTGGTCGATGTACTCGCCGAGAACCTTGACCTTGGCGTCGAACTTCTCGTCGACCTCGCTGGCGTCCTGGATCTGCGCGATCAGCTCCTTGGCGCTGGCGTGCTCCACC
>CAJYQC010000143.1 GCA_913776885.1 uncultured Variovorax sp. | reverse complement strand
ACGCTCATGCCGCTGCCCTGCCAGTCGAGCATTTCGGCGGCGGCGCGTTGCAGCACCGCCTCCGGCATGGCAGCCGGACCGGCCGAGAAGTTGTAGGGGCGCTTGCCGGCCGGCGTCTGCTGCTGGGTCACGTTTCTCTTACTTCTTGGCTGGGGCCTTGGCAGGTGCCTTGGCGGGGGCTGCGCCACCGTCCGTGGGGGCGCCGAGGGCCTTGGCGACGGCGGTGTCGAGCGCCTGCATCTTGGGCTCGACCGTGGCGCGCGTGTCGGACACGAGCTTTTCCGTCAGGGCGGTCTGCATCTTGGGGTTCAGTTCCTGGTACTTCTTGCTCAGGGGCGAGTTGATCCAGGCCAGCAGTTGCTTGAGCTCGTCTTCGCTGAAGTTCTGCTCCATCAGCGGGGTCAGTGCGCCCGGGGCCAGCTGAATGGCCTTGTCGCGGACGATGGGGTAGGTCTCGTCGAAGTACTTCTTCAGCTCGGCGTCGGCTGCCTTGGCGGCCGCTTCGCGCTTGGCTTCGGGCACCTGCGTCTGCAGGTACTGCGAACCCGCCTGAGCGATCGGGGCACTCGACTGCTCGACCAGGCCACGAGCCAGCGACTCGATGCCGGGGCGCTGGATGTCGATGAACTGCTTGATGAGCGTGGCCTTGTCCTGGGCCAGGGCGGCCATCGAGCTGCTTGCCAGGGCGACCGTCAGAAGTGCGAGTTTGATTTTTTTCACTGAGGATTCTCCGTTGAAGATGAGGAAGTATCGTCTGCTTCCGGCTCGGATTCGCCGTTCGCGTCGTTTTCGACGATACGTTGTAGCCCGCTGAGTTTGGCGCCTTCGTCGAGCCCGATCAGCGTAACGCCCTGCGTTGCGCGACCTAGTTCACGAATCTCCGCCACACGGGTGCGCACCAGCACGCCCTTGTCGGTGATGAGCATGATCTCATCATCCGCATGTACGAGAGTGGCGGCAACGACCTTGCCGTTGCGCTCACTCTGTTGAATCGCGATCATGCCCTTGGTTCCCCGGCCATGACGGGTGTATTCGGTAATGCTTGTTCGCTTTCCGTAACCATTTTCCGTGGCCGTGAGCACGCTCTGCTGCTCGTCCTCGGCCACCAGCATCGCGATCACTCCCTGGCCGGCCTCCAGCGACATTCCGCGCACGCCGCGCGCGTTGCGGCCCAGCGGCCGGACGTCTTCCTCGTCGAAGCGCACGGCCTTGCCGCCGTCGCTGAAGAGCATCACGTCGTGCTTGCCGTCGGTGAGTGCGGCGCCGATCAGGTAGTCGCCCTCGTCGAGGTTGACCGCGATGATGCCGCCCTTGCGCGGGTTGCTGAACTCGTCGAGCGCGGTCTTCTTGACCGTGCCCATCGACGTCGCCATGAACACGTACTGATCGGCCGGGAAGTTGCGCTTCTCGCCGGTCAGCGGCAGGACCACGTTGATCTTCTCGCCTTCCTGCAGCGGGAACATGTTGACGATCGGCCGGCCACGGGACCCGCGCGATCCCACCGGCACCTCCCAGACCTTGAGCCAATAGAGTCGGCCGCGGTTCGAGAAGCAGAGGATGTAGTCGTGCGTGTTGGCGATGAAGAGCTGGTCGATCCAGTCGTCGTCCTTGGTGGCGGTGGCCTGCTTGCCGCGGCCTCCGCGCTTCTGTGCCCGGTATTCGCCGAGGGGCTGGCTCTTGATGTAGCCGCTGTGCGAGAGCGTGACCACCATGTCGGTCGGCGTGATCAGGTCTTCGGTCGAGAGGTCGTAGGCGCTGTGCTCCACCTGGCTGCGGCGTGCGCCGATCTTCGACTGGCCGAACTCCTGCTTGAGGGTGCCGAGTTCATCGCCGATGATGGTCGAGACGCGCTCGGGCTTGGCCAGGATGTCGAGCAGGTCGTCGATCTCGGCCATGACGTCCTTGTACTCGGCCACGATCTTGTCCTGCTCGAGGCCGGTCAGGCGCTGCAGGCGCATCTGCAGGATTTCCTGGGCCTGCGTCTCCGACAGGCGATAGAGGCCGTCGCTGCCCATGCCGAACTCGCGCTCGAGGCCCTCGGGGCGGTAGTCGTCCGCATTGACAACGCCGCCGTCGGCGCGCGTGCGCGTGAGCATCTCGCGCACCAGCTTGCTGTCCCAGCTGCGCGTCATGAGTTCTGCCTTGGCGACCGGCGGCGTGGGCGACTCGCGGATGATGCGGATGAACTCGTCGATGTTCGCGAGCGCCACCGCCAGGCCTTCGAGCACGTGGCCGCGCTCGCGCGCCTTGCGCAGGTTGAACACCGTGCGGCGGGTCACCACTTCGCGGCGATGCTGCAGGAAGACCTCGATCAGGTCCTTCAGGTTGCACAGCTTCGGCTGGCCGTCGACGAGCGCCACCATGTTGATGCCGAAGGTGTCCTGCAGCTGGGTCTGCTTGTAGAGGTTGTTGAGCACCACCTCGGGCACTTCGCCGCGCTTGAGTTCGATCACCAGGCGCATGCCCGACTTGTCGGACTCGTCCTGGATGTGGCTGATGCCCTCGATCTTCTTCTCGTGCACCAGCTCGGCCATGCGCTCCTGCAGCGTCTTCTTGTTGACCTGGTAGGGCAGCTCGTCGACGATGATCGCCTGGCGCTGGCCGCGGTCGATGTCCTCGAAGTGGCACTTGGCGCGCATCACGACCTTGCCGCGGCCGGTGCGGTAGCCGTCCTTCACGCCATTGATGCCATAGATGATGCCGGCAGTGGGGAAGTCGGGCGCCGGGACGATCTCCATCAGCTCGTCGATGCTGGCTTCGGGGTTGCGCAGCAGGTGCAGGCAGGCATCCACGACCTCGTTCAGGTTATGCGGTGGGATATTCGTGGCCATGCCGACCGCAATACCGCCGGAGCCATTGACCAGCAAATTCGGCAGCTGGCTCGGCAACACCTTGGGCTCTTTTTCGGAGCCGTCGTAATTGTCCTGGAAGTCGACGGTTTCCTTGTCGATATCGGCCAGCATCTCGTGGGCGATTTTGGCCAGCCGGATTTCCGTATACCGCATTGCGGCCGCGTTGTCTCCATCGACGGACCCGAAGTTGCCCTGGCCATCGACCAGCATGTGGCGCATCGAGAAGTCCTGCGCCAGGCGGACGATGGTGTCGTAGACCGACTGGTCGCCGTGCGGGTGG
>CAJYQC010000142.1 GCA_913776885.1 uncultured Variovorax sp. | reverse complement strand
GTGCCGACGTAGAGCGTGACGCGCTCGCCGGCGGCACCCTCGACGCACGCGCAGCCGGCAGCCCCGCGGCCGCCGAAACCGCCTTCCGCTTCGCCTCCGAAGGCCCCGTGCCGAGCTTCTACTGGGTGGACCAGGGCTTCGGCTACGCCGTCGCCGGCAAGCTGCCGCGCGACCTTTTGCTCAAACTTGCGACGCTGGCCTACCGCGATCTGTCTTGATGACCGCATAAACTGCCGGCTCGCGCATCCCCCTCGCCCGGTGCTTCGCCGCCGGCCTGGTTTTCGCGATTTTTCAACCGAAGGAGAAACTGCATGAAATTGCTCAGCGCCTCGATCCTCGCGGCGGCCCTGCTTGCCGGCTGCGGCAGCATGTCCAACAAGACCGCAAACGCCCCCGATACGCCCACCCGCACCGCCGACGGCGTGCTGGTCGGACCGAACGGCATGACGCTGTACACCTTCGCCAAGGACACCGCCGGCGCCGGCACCTCGGCCTGCAACGGCCAATGCGCCGCCAACTGGCCCCCGCTGCCCGTGGCGGACACCGCCAAGCCCATGGGCGGCTACACCATCATCATCCGCGAAGACGGCAAGCGCCAATGGGCCTACAAGGGCTGGCCGCTCTACTACTGGGCCAAGGACGCCAAGCCGGGCGACAAGACCGGCGACGGCTTCGCCAACGGCGCCTGGAAGCTCGCTCGTCCCTGAGCGCCTTCGCGCCCGACAAGAAAACGCCGGCCTGTGCCGGCGTTTTTTTTTTCATGCCGATTCCCCTCGTACGGGGGCCAGTGCCGGCACGGCAGAATCACTGCATGACTCCTGACGCCAATCCGGACGCTTTCCGCGCCCTGCTGAACCAGGGCCTGATCAGCGACGCGCAGCACGACGCCGTGCTCACCCATCCCGAGACCGCCACCCTCCCCGCATTGCCGAGCCCGGCCCACGCACTGGCCTGGATGCGCGTGCGCGGCCTCGTTAGCGAAGAAGAGCAAGAGGCCGCACTCGACCGGATCGAAGCCGGGGGCTGCGACCTGGACGAAGCCGAGGACATCGCCTTCGACGCGGACGACCTCGTCGAACTCGCCGGACAAGGCATCACGCACGAGGCCATCGAATCGCTCCATCGCGACGCCCTGATCGACGCCCAGACGCGCGACATGGCGCTGATCGAGACACCGCTGGCGGGCACCGTACCTGCTTCCGCCGGCGCCGCGCTGGCCTGGCTGGCCACCGAAGGGCCGCTCGAGAGAGAACGCTTCGACGCTCTGCGCGCGCAGGTCGCGGCAGAGCCGGCCTTCGCCACGGCCGTCGAGCGCGCGCGCATCGTGGACGGGGCGCAGGCCCTCATCGAAGCCGACGAGCGGGCCGTCAAGGTCTGGCAGGCGCGTGCGAACCGCAGCAGCCGCATCGGTGCGCTGAAGTTCGCCCTGGCGGTGGCCGTGATCGGCGGCGGAGTCGGCTGGTATGCCTTCGCCCCGGCCAGCGTGCCCGCCTGCGATGCCGCCTCCACCCGCAAGACGCTCGACAGCCTCATGCGACGTGTGAGCATGGACATGCGAATGCGCCAACTCGACCCCAACGGCGGCCGCGTGATCGAGACGCCCACCGTGGGCAGCATGCGCGAGGTCGGCTACCTCAAGCCGGAGCGCACGCGCGGCTGCACGGCGGTCATGACACAGGGCGACAGCAAGGAGAAGATGGCCTACACCATCGGCCCGACCGAGCCGAAGGGCGACGACATGGTGGTGCGCGGCGCCGACGTCGCCATCGTCGAGGCCCGCTTCGGTCATCTCGATGCCGACGGCAGGCCGCTCTACAACGCCGAGCCCATTGGCCGCGAGGCGATGGAGAAAGCCTTCCGCGAAGGCGCCGCGCCGCTGGGCGCCGCCCGTAGCGCCTCGGCGGCACGCATGCGCCCGCGTACCGACACCGGCCTGGTGCGCAAGGACCCGAACCGCTCGCGCGCGATCGCCGAGATCGAACCCACCGGCCCCTGCCGAAAGCTAGTGGACGGCTCCGGCCACGCCTGCCCGCTGGTCGTCGAATACAACGACAGCCTGATGGGCGCTCTGTCGGGCAGCGACAGCTCGCTGCCGGTGAGAGGTGAATTCACTTTCGTGGAAGGCGACGACGGGGAATGGCGCGTGGGCGACGACTTCGCCCAGACATTCATGCGCAAGGTTCTCGAAGCGCGCATGGGCAGCATCGGCGTGCCGGCCGTCAGCGTGGAGCAATAGCCGGCGCAGGGATCAGTGCGCGCCCGGCACCGCGGTGTCTGCGACCGTGGTGCGCCGCCCGCGCAGCGCCAGCAGCTCGTTGAAGACGAGCGCCCCGATCACCAGCATCCCGCCGGCCAGCACGCTCGGCGCGGGCTGCTCGCCGGCGCCGATCCACGCCAGTGCAATGCCGAAGATCACCTCCAGCAAGGCCAGCAGCGCCACCTCGGGTGCCTTGAGCACCTGGGCGCACAGCACCGACAGAACACAGGGAATCGCCAGCTGGAACACGCCCAGGAAAGCCAGCAGGCCGAGATCATGCGCACCGGCCTGGAACGGCCATGCCAGCGGCAGCGTGAAGAGCGCCGTGAGCACCGCGCCGATGAGCACCGCAGGCACCAGGTCGATCTTGTGTCCCTTCGCCTGCGCGTGCTGGACGACGGTCCAGTTCGCCGCACCGGCCAGCGGCACGCACAGCGCAACCAGCGTGCCGACGAGCGACCCGCCGCCTCCCAGCAGCTGCGTGCCGTACATCCAGCCGATGCCCGCTCCCGCCACCACGATGGCCAGCCAGGTGCGAGCCGGCAGCCGATGCCCGATGAAGAAGCGCGCCGCCAGCGCAGTGAACAGCGGCCCGAGCGACATCGTGACCAGCACGCTGGCCGTCGATGCCAGCGTGAGCGCGACCATGAAAGCCGTGAACATCACGGCCCAGCACACGCCCGAGATCCAGATCTCGCGCCCGCCGCGGCGCAACTGGGAGAACACGGCGCGTCCGCGCCACAGCGGCAGGATCACCAGCAGCGCGAGCATCGTGAAGAGGCTGCGACAAAAGGTGATCTCGAAGCTGTGCGCCTGCGCCAGATGCCGCGTGACGACGCCCGCCGTGCCCCACATCAGGGTCACGACGACCATCAGCCAGACGGCGCCGCCGTGCGTCAGGCGCATGGAGGGAGCAGGAAAGAACGGTGCCCGGGAGGCGGCCGCTCGATCAGCCCTGCATCAGGTCGCGGCTCGCGCGCTTGCGCTCGTGCTCCTTCAGGAAGCGCTTGCGCAGGCGCACGCTCTTGGGCGTGATCTCGACCAGCTCGTCGTCCTCGATGAATTCCACGCCGTATTCAAGCGTGAGTTCGATCGGGGGCGTGATCTTGATCGCGTCTTCCTTGCCCGAGACGCGGAAGTTCGTCAGCTGCTTGGTGCGCGTGGCGTTCACCACCAGGTCGTTGTCGCGGCTGTGGATGCCGACGATCATGCCTTCGTACACCGGGTCGTTCGCCTTCACGAACATGCGGCCGCGGTCGTCCAGCTTGCCCAGGGCATAGGTGAAGATTTCACCGTCGTCCATGGAGATCAGCACGCCGTTCTTGCGGCCGCCGATGTCGCCCTTGTGCGGCTCATAGCTGTCGAAGATGTTGCTGATGAGGCCCGAGCCGCGCGTGAGGTTCAGGAATTCGTTGGTGAAGCCGATCAGGCCGCGCGCCGGAATGCGGTATTCGAGGCGCACGCGGCCACGGCCGTCCGGTTCCATGTTGACCAGTTCACCCTTGCGCTCGCCCAGCGCCTGCATCACGCCGCCCTGGTGGCCTTCTTCGATGTCGGCCGTAACCAGCTCGATCGGCTCGTGGCGCTCGCCATTGATTTCGCGGAACACCACGCGCGGCTTGGACACAGCCATTTCGTAGCCTTCGCGGCGCATGTTCTCCAGCAGGATGGTCAGGTGCAGTTCGCCGCGGCCCATCACTTCGAACACGCCTTCTTCACTGGTCTCGTTCACGCGCAGCGCGACGTTGTGCTGCAGTTCCTTCTGCAGGCGGTCCCAGATCTGGCGGCTGGTCACGAACTTGCCTTCGCGGCCGGCCAGTGGGCTGGTGTTGACGCAGAAGTTCATCGTCAGCGTGGGCTCGTCGACCTTCAGCATCGGCAGCGGTGCCGGGTTGGCGGGGTCGGTGACGGTCACGCCGATGCCGATGTCGGCGATGCCGTTGATCAGCACGATCTCACCCGGGCCGGCCTCGGTGGCCTGCACGCGGTCCAGGCCCTGGAAGGTCAGCACCTGGTTCACGCGGCCCTTGAAGGACTTGCCGTCCGGACCTTCCATCACCAGCACGTCCATCATGGGCTTGAGCGTGCCCTGGCTGATGCGGCCCACGCCGATGCGGCCGACGAAGGTGGAGAAGTCGAGCGCCGAGATCTGCAGCTGCAGCGGCGCGGCGGGGTCGCCCTTCTGCGAAGGCACGTGCTTCAGGATGGTGTCGAACAGGGCCGACATGTCGGGGCCCCACTGCTCGCCCTGCGCACCCTCTTCCAGCGACGACCAGCCGTTGATGCCCGAGGCGTACACCACCGGGAAGTCGAGCTGCTCGTCGGTCGCGCCGAGCTTGTCGAACAGGTCGAAGGCGGCGTTGACCACCTTGTCGGGGTTGGCGCCCGGCTTGTCGACCTTGTTCACCACCACGATCGGCTTCAGGCCCAGCGCCAGCGCCTTCTTGGTCACGAAGCGGGTCTGCGGCATCGGGCCTTCCTGGGCGTCGATGAGCAGCAGCACGCCGTCGACCATCGACAGAGCGCGCTCAACCTCGCCGCCGAAGTCCGCGTGGCCGGGGGTGTCGACGATGTTGATGTGCGTGCCCTTCCAGCTCACGGCGCAGTTCTTCGCCAGGATGGTGATGCCGCGTTCCTTTTCGATCGCGTTGTTGTCCATCACGGTGTCGACCACCTTCTCGTGCTCGGCGAAGGTGCCCGACTGGCGCAGCAACTGGTCGACCATCGTGGTCTTGCCATGGTCAACGTGGGCAATGATGGCGATATTGCGGATTTGCTTGGTACTCATGGTGTCGCTTCGGTCTGTTGTGCGTTCAAAAGAATTTGCTGGATTTCGATGGGGTTCAGCAAGCGCCCCGGAATCAGTTCGCCGGCCTTGACGTGGGCCGTGCCGAGAAAGGCCGGCGGCTGGGTGCCGAAGACGGCCACCTCGTCCGCATCGGTCCAGGCCCCGCGGCGGCGCAGGCCGGAAAGAAAACGTGCCGCATCTTCCGTGCCCAGCGTGACGCGGCTGTGGCCGCTCACGAGCGACTCGGCCGGCAGGAGCTGCGCGAGGCGCTGCTCTTCGTCCATGGCCTCCAGCGCCTCGATGGTCACGCACTGGGCTTCGGCGAAGCCGCCGGTGGCCACGCGCCGCAGCGAGGTCAGGTGCGCGCCGCAACCGAGCGCCTCGCCGATGTCCTCGCCAAGGGTGCGGATGTAAGTTCCCTTGCTGACGGACGCAAGAATGCGCACGGTGTTGCCGTCGATCGCCCGGATATCGAGCTTGTGGATCACCACGTCGCGCGGCGCCCGCTCTACCTCCAAGCCCTCGCGGGCGTACTCGTAGAGCGCCTTGCCGTCCTTCTTGAGCGCGCTGTGCATCGGTGGCACCTGCCGGATCGGGCCGGTGAACTGCGCCTCGACGCGCGCCAGGTCTTCGGGCATGACCTGGACCGGGCGCTCGGAAATCACCTCACCCTCGGCATCGCCGGTGGAGGTCTTCACGCCCAGGCGGGCCGTGGCCACGTAGGTCTTGTCAGCGTCCAGGTGCAGCTGGCTGAACTTGGTGGCGGCGCCAAAGCACAGCGGCAGCACGCCGGTGGCCAGCGGGTCGAGCGTGCCGGTGTGGCCCGCCTTCTCGGCGCGCAGCAGCCACTTGGCCTTCTGCAAGGCTTGGTTGCTGGAGAAACCCAGCGGTTTGTCGAGCAGCAACACCCCATGCACAGGGCGCCGCTGCACCCTTGTGCGTGGCGCATTCATGGCTAGTCGTCTTTCGAGCGCGAAGCGACGGCTTGTGCGATGAGCGCGTTCATGTCGGCGGCACGCTCGGTGGTGCGGTCGAACACGAAGTGCAGCGTCGGCACGGTGTGGATGTGAAGCCGCTTGAACAGGCCGTTGCGCAGGAAGCCCGCGGCCTGGTTCAGTGCTTCGGTCGTCTCGGCCACATCGCCCGTGAGCAGGCTGAAGAAGACCTTCGCATGCGCATAGTCGGGCGTGACCTCGACGGCCTGGAGCGTGACCATGCCCACGCGCGGGTCCTTCAACTCGCGCGCGATCAACTCCGTCAGATCACGCTGGATCTGATCGGCGACCTTGAAGGCGCGGTTGGGAGCGGCTGCTTTTTTCTTAGGCATGTAGGGAACTGGAACTCGTCATGGTCTCAGGCTTCATCAACGGGACCCCTTCGCAAAACACCGCGGAACCGGCTTTGCCGGGCCGCCGGTGCTGCCCCCGGAAGGGGGTTGGCGAAGCGACACGAAGTGCGCGAAGCCTGGGGGTGATCAAAGTGTCCGCGCGATCTCCTTGATTTCGAAGAATTCGAGCTGATCGCCTTCCTTGATGTCGTTGAAGTTCTTGAGCTTGATACCGCACTCGAAACCTTCGCGGACTTCGCGGACATCGTCCTTCATGCGCTTGAGCGAGTCGATCTCGCCGGTGTAGATCACCACGTTGTCGCGCAGCAGGCGGAAATGCGCGCTGCGGTTGACCGAACCCGAAGTGATGTACGAACCCGCGACCGTACCGATCTTCGAGGCCACGAACACCGTGCGGATCTCGGCCGAACCGATGACTTCCTCGCGGCGCTCCGGCGCCAGCATGCCCGACATCGCGACCTTGATCTCGTCGACGGCGTCGTAAATGATGCTGTAGTAGTTCAGCTGCACGCCGTTGCTCTCGGCCAGCTTGCGTGCACCGGCGTCGGCGCGCACGTTGAAGCCGATCACAACCGCCTTCGAAGCGATGGCGAGGTTGATGTCGCTTTCGCTGATGCCACCCACGCCGGCGTAGACCACCTGCACCTTGACTTCGTCCGTCGCCAGCTTGAGCAGCGACTGCGACAGCGCTTCCTGCGAGCCCTGCACGTCGGCCTTGATGATGATGCGCAGCGTCTGCACTTCGCCCGCCGACAGGTCGGTGAACATGTTCTGCAGATTCGCGGCCTGGGCCTTCGCCAGCTTGGTGTTGCGGAACTTGCCGGCACGGTAGGTGGCGATTTCGCGCGCACGGCGCTCGTCGCCCATCACCATGAACTCGTCGCCGGCCTGCGGCACTTCGGTCAGGCCCTGGATCTCGACCGGGATCGACGGACCCGCGGACTTGGTCGGCTTGCCGTCCTCGTCCAGCATGGCGCGCACGCGGCCGTAGGTCGAACCTGCCAGCACCACATCGCCGGTCTTGAGCGTGCCGGACTGCACCAGCACGGTGGCGACCGGGCCGCGGCCCTTGTCGAGCTGCGCTTCGATGACCAGGCCCTTGGCGGCGGCATCGACCGGCGCCTTGAGTTCAAGCACTTCGGCCTGCAGCAGCACCTGCTCGAGCAGGTCGTCGATGCCCTGGCCCGTCTTGGCCGACACGCCGACGAACGGAACGTCGCCGCCGTACTCTTCGGGCACGACTTCCTCGGCCACCAGTTCCTGCTTCACGCGGTCCAGGTTGGCATCGGGCTTGTCGATCTTGTTGATCGCGACCACGATCGGCACACCAGCAGCCTTCGCGTGCTTGATGGCTTCCTTGGTCTGGGGCATGACGCCGTCGTCGGCCGCCACCACCAGGATCACGATGTCGGTGGCCTGCGCACCGCGGGCACGCATGGCCGTGAAGGCCTCGTGACCCGGGGTGTCGAGGAACGACACCATGCCGCGCTCGGTCTCCACATGGTAGGCACCGATGTGCTGCGTGATGCCGCCGGCCTCGCCCGCAGCGACCTTGGCGCGGCGGATGTAGTCCAGCAGCGAGGTCTTGCCGTGGTCGACGTGACCCATGACGGTCACGACCGGAGCGCGCGGCAGCGCCTCGGCGATCTGCGCCGACACGTCCTCGTCGGTGAAGGCTTCGGGGTCGTCCAGCGCGGCAACCACCGCGTTGTGGCCCATTTCCTCCACCAGGATCATCGCGGTGTCCTGGTCGAGCGACTGGTTGATGGTCGCCATCTGGCCCAGCTTCATCAGCTGCTTGATGACCTCCTGCGCCTTCACGGACATCTTGTGCGCCAGTTCGGCCACGGTGATGGTCTCGGGCACGTGCACTTCGAGCACGCGTGCCTCGACCGGTGCGGCCGGCACGTGCTGCTCTTCATGGCCGCGGTCGTTGCCGCGGCGCCCGCGCGGGCCTCCGCGCCAGTTGCCGCGTCCGACGCCGCCGCTGGCATCGCCGCGGGTCTTGATTTCCTTCTTCTTGGCAGGATCGCCAGCCCAGCTCGACGAGAGCTTCGCGGACTTGACTTCCTTGCCGCTGCCAGGCGCGGCGGGGGCCGCAGCAGCGCCGGGAGCCGCCGGTGCACCTGCGCGCGCCGCCGGAGCGGTCGGTTTGTGCAGCGTGCCCTTGACGCCGGACTTCTCGGCCTGCGGCTTCTCGGGCGCCTTGTGAGGCACCAGCACGCGAGCCGGCGCGTTCATCATGGCGCGGATGGCTTCCGCCTCGGCCAGTGCCTTGCGGCGGCGCTCGTCCAGATCGCGGGCGCGCGCGGCTTCTTCGTCGGCGCGAGCCTTCGATTCGGCAGCGGCCTTGGCCTTCGCGTCTTCCTTGGCCTGTGCAGCCTTCTCGGCGGCGGCCTTCTGTTCGGCAGCGGCAGCATCGACGGCGGCGGCCGCAGCGGGCGCGGGCGCAGGGGCGGCGGCAACCGGCTTGACGGCGGCTGCAGCAGCGGCGGCGGCAGCGGCAGCCTTCTTCTCGGCCGCTTCAGCGGCGGCGCGCGCAGCTTCCTGCTCGGCCTTTTCAGCCTTCTCGGCCTGTTCGCGTTCGCGTGCCTCGGCTTCCTCGCGCTGGCGGCGCTTCTCGGCCAGTTCTTCCTCCTGGCGGCGGATCAGCTCGGCCTGGCGGCGCGCCTCTTCCTCGCGGCGGGCCAGTTCGGCCTCGTCGATGCGAGGTGCGGCAGGCGCAGCGGCGGGCGCCTCCGCGGCGGCCGGCGCGGCCTCCGGGGCTGCGGCCAGATGGCCGTCGTCGCGCTGGATGAAAGTGCGCTTCTTGCGCACCTCGACCTGGATCGTGCGCGCGCGGCCGGTGGAGTCGGCCTGCTTGATCTCGCTGGTCGACTTCTTGGTCAGCGTGATCTTCTTGCGCTCGGGCTCGACAGTGCCGTGGCTGGCCTTCAGGTGGCCGAGCAGGCGCTGCTTGTCGGCCTCGGTGAGGGCGTCGGCGGCGGACGCCTTGGGCACACCCGCGCTCTTGAGCTGGTCAAGCAAGGTTTCGGGAGTCTTCTTGAGCTCGTTCGCGAACTCGGCGACAGTGGTACTGGACATATTGGTTTCGTGCCTCCATGACCGTCACTCTTGGCCGGCGAACCAGTGTTCGCGGGCCTTCAAGATGAGGGCTTTGGCGTCATCGGCGCTCTGGCCGGTGATCTCGGTGAGTTCATCGACCGCGAGGTCGGCAAGGTCGTCGCGGGTATTCACGCCCGCCTCGTGCAGCTTGGGAATCAACTCGGCGTTCAGGCCCTCGAGGTCGCGCAGGTCCTGCGACACCGCGGACTGCGCCTCGACGCCCTCTTCCTTGGCGATCTCCATGGTCAGAAGCGCATCCTTGGCGCGCGCGCGCAGCTCGTTGATGGTGTCTTCGTCGAAGGCTTCGATCTCCTGCATCTCGGAGATCGGCACATAGGCCACTTCCTCGAGGCTGTTGAAGCCTTCCGAGATGAGGATGTCGGCGATCTCCTCGTCGACGTCGAGCTTCTCCATGAACAGCTTGCGGCTGGCGTCGGTTTCGCTCGCCTGCTTCTGGGCCGACTCGTTGGCATCCATGATGTTGATCTTCCAGCCGGTCAGGTCGGAAGCCAGGCGCACGTTCTGGCCGCCGCGGCCGATGGCGATGGCGAGGTTTTCCTCGTCGACCACCACGTCCATGGCGTGCTTCTCCTCGTCGACCACGATCGACGACACGTTGGCCGGGGCCAGCGCACCGATCACGAACTGGGCGGGGTCTTCGCTCCACAGGACGATGTCCACGCGCTCGCCGGCCAGCTCGTTGGTCACGGCGTTGACGCGGGTGCCGCGCACGCCGACGCAGGTGCCGATCGGGTCGACGCGCTTGTCGTGAGAGAGCACGGCGATCTTGGCGCGCGAACCGGGGTCGCGGGCGCAGCTCTTGATCTCGAGCAGGCCCTGTTCGATCTCGGGCACTTCCTGGCGGAACAACTCGATCATGAACTCGGGAGCCGAGCGCGACAGGATGATCGGCGCGCCGCGCAGCGTCAGGTCGACTTCCATGATCATGGCGCGCACGCGGTCGCCGTTGCGCAGGTTTTCCTTGGCGATCATCTCGCTGCGGCGCAGGCGGCCTTCGACGCGGCCGGCCTCGACGATGATGTCGCCCTTGTCCAGGCGCTTGACGGTGCCGACGAAGATCTTGTCGCCGCGCGACATGAAGTCGTTCAGCAGCATCTCGCGCTCGGCGTCGCGGATCTTCTGCAGGATCACCTGCTTGGCGGCCATGGCGCCGATCCGGCCGATGGGCACCGAGTCGACGGCCTCTTCGATGTACTCGCCGACCTCGATGTCGGGCATCTCTTCCTTGGCTTCGAACAGCAGGATTTCCTGATCCGGCAGCTGCAGGCCGGCCTCGTCTGGCACGACATGCCAGCGGCGGAAGGTTTCGTAGTCGCCGCTGTCGCGATCGACCGAGACGCGGATGTCCACATCGCCCTGATGGAGCTTCTTGGTGGCTTGCGCCAGCGCGGACTCGACCGCGCCGAAGACGACGTCACGCTCGACGTTCTTCTCGCGCGAGATCGCATCCACCAACATCAACATTTCGCGATTCATGCCACCACTCCTCTGTTCAGTCCGGAACCTGCGTTCCGTCGTCAATATCCGAAAAACCCGGTTGGGTTCTGGCCTTGCGGCCCTTGAAGTCCACGATCGGAGCGAGTCGCGCCTCGCGCAGCTCGTCCAGCACGAAGCCGAGCGCCTGCAGCGTTGCGGGCGCGCGCTTCTTGCTCACTTTTTGACCCGGCTTGGGCTCGGGCGCATCGCTCCAGACGATCTGCCAGCCCGGGGCGCCGGCGCCCTCTACCTGTGCGGCCCGCTCCAGCGTGCCGCGGAATTTCTTGCGATTGGCCGCCACCTGGCCAGCCGCCGCGACGCCCATCGGCGCCTTGAGCGTGATGTCGATCACCTCGCCCACGAAACGCTCGAAATCCTGCTCATTGCGCAGCGGACGGTCAATACCCGGCGAGGAGACCTCGAGCCGCTTGTAATCGACGCCGTCGACCTCCAGCGCGAACTGCAGCTGGCGGGTCACCTTCTCGCAGTCTTCGACGGTGATGAAGGGTTCCGGCTGTCCGGCGGGAGCTTCGGAGTTGGGGCCTTTCCAGGGCAAATCAATCGTCACGCGCAGCAATCCCCCGGCCGAACGCTCGATCTCGACCAGGTCGTAGCCAAGACCGGCTACGGTTTGTTCCACAACTTGCTGCAATGCCACGTGTTCGAAAGCGCCTTTTAAATGCCCGGCCCTGCCATCCGCCCGCCACGGATGCCAGAAAGCCATGAAATGAATGCCTGGAATGGATGGACCAAAAAAAACGGGCGGTTGGTACCCGCCCGTTTGGTCGTGAGCCTCGAATTATATGCTATTTGCGCAATTAATGAAGGGGCTGCAGCTCCCGACGCGCTATTGCGCAGCCGTTCCAGGCACGCCGCGCGACTTCAGCCAGACCCAGGCGAACAGCACCATGCCGAGTGCCAGAGCCGCTGCGGCAACCAGCAAGGGCAATTGGAAAGACCCGGTGCGCTGTGCCAGTGGCGCCGCAAAGAGCGGCCCCACGATCTGCCCCACGCCGTACGACGCCGTCGCGTAGCCGATCAGCCCCGCCGCTGCGTTGCCGCGCAGCCGGCGCGCATCCCGCATCGCAAAAAGAGTGATGGCCGTGAACGGCATACCCAGCAGCAGGCTGCCGAGCGCAAAACCTGGAATGCTCGGCCACGCGACCGAAAGCACCACTCCGAGCGCCTGCAACCCATACGCGACCGCCAGCAGCAGGCGGTTGTCCCAATGCGTCGGGGCGCGGGCTCCGATCAGCGCGCCCGGGATGATCGCCAGCCCGAAAAGCGGCCAGAAGAAATCCGGCCACGGCGAGCCCGGCAGCGCCTGCCGCGCGATCACAGGCAGGAAGGTCGCGGTGATGATGTAGCCGAAGCCCGCCAGCCCGTACAACGCCACCAGCCAGATCGCGTCGCTGCGATCGTTCGGTGCGGCCACGCGGGCCGTGGCAGCCGGCGCTGCGGCCGAAGCGCCGCCGGCAGGGACTCTCTCGCCGTCGTCGAACACCCGCCAGATCAGCGCGATCAGCACCAGCGCAAGGATGCCGAGCCCGATCCATCCCGCATCGGAGCCCCACCGGCCCAGTGCGCCGCCGAGCAGCCCCGTCATGGCGATCCCGATACCCGGGCCCGTGTAGATCACGCCGGCCAACGTGGGCGCGTTCGTCTCGGCCAGACGGCGCAGCCCCCAGCCTGAGGCGAAGACGAAGACCCATGCGCTCATCACACCCGCCGCGGTCCGCAGCACGCCCCAGCTCGTGAAGCTGTGCAGCAGCCCCATGCCCACCAGCAGAGCGGCCGTGGCCAGCAGGCCGCCCCGCACCATGCTCGACGCCTTGATGCCAATCGCCGCACAGCTCACGGCGCCAAGGAAATAGC
>CAJYQC010000141.1 GCA_913776885.1 uncultured Variovorax sp. | reverse complement strand
GTCTCGATGGGGCGCGAGTTCCAGTGGACCGGGGTGCCGCCGGTCGCGCTGCCCACGGCCGACCAGTCCAGGGCGCTGGGCAGTGCCGAGAGCGCGATCAAGTGGGGCTATGGGCTGGCGCTGATCGCGCTGCTGGCGGCTCGCTGGGGCCGCAACGGCTTCTCGCGCTGGTCGCGCCGGCCGCAGGTGGCGCTGCGCTACCCCGGCCGCACGGTGCAGGTCCCGCGCGGCTGGAGCGTGCTGGAGGCGAGCCGCTCCCACGGCATCGACCACCTTTCTGTCTGCGGCGGACGGGCGCGCTGTTCCACCTGCCGCGTGCGCGTGGCCGGCCCTGCCGAACACATCGGCGAGCCGGGGCGCGACGAGCGGCGCACGCTCGAGCGGGTGCGCGCACCGGCCGACGTGCGGCTGGCCTGCCAGCTGCGCCCGCGAGGCGACATCGAGGTCACGCCGCTTTTCGCGCCGCTGCCCAACGAGGGCCGGCCGGCGCCGGTCGGCAGCTTCGGGCGCGAGCGCGACGTGGCGATCCTTTTCGTCGACCTGAGGCGCTGGTCGGGCCTGTCCGAGCGGCAGTGGCCCTTCGACCTTGCCTACGTGCTCGACCGCTACTTCGCCACGGTGGGCGCGGCGGTGCGCGAAAGCGGCGGCGTGCCCAACCAGTTCATCGGCGACAGCGTGATGGCGATCTTCGGCCTCGACTGCGACCTGCCCACCGCCTGCAGGCAGGCGATGCACGCGACCGAGCTGATCGGCCAGCGCATGGACGCGTGGAGCGAAGGCTTCGAGGCGCAGTTCGGCCAGCGGCTGGAGTTCGGCATGGGCCTGCACGCGGGCCGCGCGGCGGTGGGCGAAGTGGGCTACCTGGAGACCACCACCTTCACCGCCATCGGCGAGGTGGTCAACACCGCGAGCCGGCTGCAGGACCATTCGAAGACTGCGGCCTCGCGCCTCGTGGTGTCGCTCTTCGCGGCCGAGCAGGCCGGCATGGCGCATGCCATGGGCGAGGCCGAGGTGCTGAAGGTGCGAGGCCGCTCGGAGCCCCTGGCGGTGCTGCACGTGCCGCAGGCCACGGCGCCAGCATCCCTCTAGCCGCCAATTGGCGAAAGCGGTGCGCAAACGCACATCGCGAACCGGCCTGCGGTTCCACACTGCATCCCGTGGCAACGACGAATGTCCGCCGCCCACACCGTCAGCAAAGGGACTCGCATCATGAACACCAAGCAACGCATCGCCGCTCTTTCCGCCATCGCATTCGCCATGCTCGGCGCAGCAGGCGCGGTCCACGCCGAAACCTATGAAGGCGTGCAGCCCCTCACCTCCGCCGCCAGCCGCGCCGACGTGAAGGCCGAAGCCGTGGCCATCACGCGCGAAGGCAACCGCTATTCGGACGCCGCCGCCGAAGGCGCCGTGGCCTTCAGCTCCACGCTCGACCGCGCCACCGTGCGCGAGCAGGCCGTGGCAGCCGCCAACAACCCGCTGCAGAGCCTGGACCGCCGCGCCTTCTACCGCGACGAAGTGCCCGCGGCCTACAAGAAGCCCAGCGTGTCGTTCACGCGGCAGGCCAGCCTGGCGAGCCCGGCACGCCCCTGACGCACGGGCTCGGGGCCGCACGCCTTCCCAGGCGTTCTGCAGCGCCCGCCTCAGGCCGGCGCGACCTGCACCGTGCAGGCCTGTCGGCTTTCGGCGATAGCGAAGCCCACCGGCAGGAAGCGCTCGATCACCGCGCAGTTGGTGCGCGTGTGCTCGGTCACCTCGCTGCAGGTGAAGGCGCATTCCTTCCTGCCCTGCCACGCCGCGAGCGCCAGCAGCAGCGCCAGCTGGTCCGCCAGGTGCGGGCCCACGGCCGCCTCGCTCTTCTGGAACGAGCGCAGCTCCTTCACCAGCCCGTGCGCGACCTGCTCGGCGCTCAGCGACTTCTCGCCGAAGGCGGTGAACACCTCGGTCGCATGTTCGTAGACCAGCGTGGCCAGCAGCGCATTGCCCGGACCTTCGTTCTGGCGCACCGAGCCGCAGCGCAGCTGCTCGCCAGACCAGCCCATCGCGCCGCCAAGCGTTTCGAGCTCGCGCGTCGGTACATGGCGCGGAATGCCGGGCGCCAGGCATTCGGCGTAGTTCGACCGGTGCGCACCGCGCGCCATCAGGTCGAAGGGCTGCAGCGCCCCGGCTGCCGGCACGATGACTGCCTCGACCTCTCCACCACCGGCCGGATAGAAGCCGCAGCGGCGCAGCGTGAGCTGCAGGTCGGCACCCATTCGGCGTACCAGAGGCGCGAACGCACGCTCCAGGAAATGGAACGGCGGCGCCATCGGGTTGTGCGTGCCGCCGCTCAGGTGCACGCGGCTCTGGCCATTGGCCAGCAGCAGCGGCGGCAGCACCGTCTGCAGCACCAGCGTGCAACTGCCCGCGCCCGAGATGGCGAAGCGGTACTCGCCGCCGCGCACCGGTCCGGGCACGAAACGCAGCGACTGCGAACCGAGCTCGGCGCCATCGACTTGCGCGCCGCTGATGGCGGCGGCGGCGTTCACGCACGCAAGGTGCTGTCGCATCAGGCCCGGCTTGGCACGACCGGCGCGGATCTTCTCGATGGCCATGGGCTGGCCCGTGACCATCGACAGCGCAAGGCTGGTGCGCAGGATCTGGCCGCCGCCCTCGCCGTGGGAGCCGTCGAGTTCAACCATGCGGGCCTCCTGTTGCTTCTCGCTCCCTTGCTTCTGCGCCTCGAAGCCCAGCACGGTCTGCGCGCGCATGGCGGGCTCGATCGGATGGGTGAAGCGCAGGAATTCTTCTTCGCTATTCAACTTCGGATCTCTCTTATTTTTGCTTTCTTTTTTTCTCATCGGGCTCGCGTGACGGTCACCTCGCCGGCACTGTCGAGCTCGTAGACGTCCAGGTCGCTGGCCAGGAACGCATGGCCGCGGTAGTGCGCCTGCGTCTCGGCCATCAGCGCCGCCATGCCTTCCTCGTTCTGGTGGCGCGCGCTGAAGTGCGTGAGGATCAGGTTGGGCACTTCGGCCGCCTGAGCGAACTCGGCCAGCAGGCGCGCCGAGCTGTGCATGGGACCGGGGCCGACCTTGTCGAGCGCGTCCTGCGTGAAGGTGGCTTCATGCACCAGCAGTTGCGCGCCTTTGCAGGCGTCGTGCAGCAATGCGGGTTTGGCGTTGTCGCCGCCAATCACCGCGGCAACCGTTTCGACTTGGGTCTCGGTGTAGTCGGCACTGCGCAGCACGCCGCCATTGAAAGGCACATCCCCGCCTTGCTGCAGCGCACGCCATGCTGGACCGGGTGGCAGGCCGATGGCGCGCAATGCGTCCGCTTTCAGCCTCACGCGCCGCGTCTCGACTTGCATGCGGTAAGCATGGCTGGGCACACGATGCAGCAGCGCGTGACTGTCGATGCGCACGCCGGGCGTCTCAAACACCAATTGCTGCGCGTCGATGTCGACATGCTCGACTTCGTAGGGCAGATGCAGGTCCGTCAGCGTGCGCGTGGCCTCGAACCACTGCCATACCGGCAGCGGCGCGATCAGCTTCAGCGGCTTGGTGCGCTTGCCCATGCCCGCGCTCGCGAGCAGCCCCGGCAGCCCATAGCAATGGTCGCCGTGCACGTGGGTGATGCAGACGGCGGCCAGGTCGTTCAGCGACAGCGGCGTCTGCAGCACGCGATGCTGCGTACCCTCGCCGCAGTCGACCAGGAACCAGTCGGCGCCGAGCACCGTCTGCCCGGCGAGGCCGGAGACGTTTCGGTGCCGTGTCGGAGTGCCGGAAGAAGTTCCGAGGAAAGTCAGTTTCATCATCGTCGTCAAGGCCATCGCTCCGTGTTCATCAGCGCACGCCTCGCCGCATCGGCGGCCACGCGCTCCCAGGCAAAGTATCGGCGACCGCCTTCTGGGCGGGCCGCCATCAGCTCATGCAGCTTCGCGAGGTTCGCTTCGCCGCCCCATCGCGCCATGGTCTGGATCGCCACGACGCGCAGGCTCCACCACTTGCTTTCAAGCGCGGCCTCGACGTCGGCGATGGCGCTCGCGGTCGGTTTCGCATCGCCCAGCGCACGAAGGCGATCCGTTTGCTCGCGCAACAGGTTCGCGCCCGGCGGCGCGTTGCGCAGGCGTTCGCACCGTGCGCGTCGGCATGCCAGGCATCGCACGGCGCGGCTATCGATGTGCCCGTGCACGACCTCGTACCACCACTTCTGCTGCTTCGCAGTCCACAGTTCCTCGGCGCCGCAATCGCGGCAGATGAAGGGGCGGGCTACATAGAACGCGGGCAGCACGCCAAAGGTGTTGTTGTATTGCTCGAGGACGGACCGATCCGCCGGCTCGCAGCCGAGCGCGAATCCGAAATCGGGCGGCGGCAGACGGACATCTTTCTCGCGCAGATGCGCGACCGACGCTGCGGCGCGCTCGAGGCGGCGCGCCTTGATCTCGGCGCGGCGCTGCTTGTTGCTCTTCTTCATCTCTCGGACCTTTCCAATACGCGGGGTGCCGCGAAGGAGGGCCCGAGCCCTCCTATCTACGACACCCCAGCCGTGAAGCCGTGAACCGGCCTTGATGTCATCCCTTCACGCATACGACCTGCTTGAGCGTGTAGACCACCTCCACCAGGTCCTTCTGCGCATCCATCACCGCGTCGATGTCCTTGTAGGCCATCGGGATCTCGTCGATGACGTCGGCGTCCTTTCGGCACTCCACGCCCTCGGTCGCGGCGATCTGGTCGGCCACCGTGTAGAGCTTCTTGGCCTTGGTACGGCTCATCTTTCGACCGGCGCCGTGGCTGCAGCTCATGAAGCTCTCGGGGTTGCCCTTTCCTCGCACGATGTAGCTCTTGGTGCCCATGCTTCCGGGAATGATCCCCAGCTCGCCGGCCTTGGCGCTCACCGCACCCTTGCGGGTCACGAGCACGTCTTCGCCGAAGTGCGTCTCGCGGCTCACGTAGTTGTGATGGCAGTTCACCGCTTCCACGTGCGCCTCGAAGGGCTTGGTGATGACCTTGCGCGCGGCCGCGACCACGCGCTGCATCATCACTTCGCGGTTCGCTCGCGCGAACTTCTGGGCCCAGCCCACCGCACGCACGTAGTCGCCGAAGTACTTGGCGCCCTCTTCGAAGTACGCCAGGTCCTGGTCGGGCAGGTTGCGCTGATGCTGCTCGGCATCCTTCTTCGCGAGTTCGATGAAGTGCGTGCCGATGGCGTTGCCCACGCCGCGCGAACCCGAGTGCAGCATGAACCACACCGACCCCGCCTCGTCCAGGCACACCTCGATGAAGTGGTTGCCCGTACCCAGTGTTCCCAGGTGCTTGTGGTTGTTGGTGTTCTTCAGGCGCGGATAGTCTTCGCAGATCGCCTCGAACTCGTCCACCAGTCCGGCCCAGGCCACGTCGGTCTCATCGGGAGGCGTCTCCCACGAGCCCTTGTCGCGGCCCATGCGCTTGGGGTTGGACCCGTGCGGCACGGCCTTCTCGATCGCAGAGCGCAGCGGCCCCAGGTTGTCGGGCAGGTCGTTGGCATGCAGCGTGGTCTTGCACGCCATCATTCCGCAACCGATGTCCACGCCCACCGCGGCCGGGATGATGGCCTTGAAGGTCGGTATCACCGACCCCACCGTCGCGCCGATGCCGTAGTGCACGTCGGGCATGGCCGCGATGTGCTTGAACACGATGGGCAGGCGCGCCGCGTTCTCGAGCTGCTTCTGCGCCTCGTCTTCCACGGGCACGCCGCGGGTCCACATCTTCACGGGAACGCCGTTGGCGACTTCGTACAGGTTGTAGTTCTCGATCTGTTCCATATTTCTCTTTCCTTCTCTCTCTGTACCTGCCTGTCCATTCTTCACGAACGGCTGGTGGACACGGCGGGATTCGAACCCGCATCAATACGGCGACCGCGGTGTTTGAATCCAGCGGCCCAGTCGACGATTGGAAACGCGCGCCAGTGACAGACCCGTCATCGGAGCCAGCACCTGCATCCTCAACCTTGCTCGTCGACCGACTTGCCCGCTGCATCCGGTGCTACCCGGACTGCCGGCAACATCAACATTTTTGGCAGTGGCGCTCCCTTCTGTGCCTGCGTGCCCGTATCCCTTTCTTCCCGTCGCTCAGCAACCGTTCGGCCGAAGCGTCACCAGCCCGTTGAGCACCTGGTCCAGGCCGCCGACCACCGAGATCTTGTCGATCCGCTCGGCCACGCGTTCCAGCGTTTCGAGTTCCTTCATCCGCAATGCGACGGGGTTGCCCTCCATCACCTTGGCGGTGTTCAGCAGCGAACGCGTGGCCGCGGTTTCCTCGCGGCGACGGATCACGTTGGCCTGGGCCGACTTCTCGGCCTCCACCACCTGGGCGAGGATGGTCTTCATCTCGCCCGGCAGGATGATGTCCTTCACGCCCACGCTCTCGAGTGCAATGCCCGTGCCTTCCAGCCGCTCGCGCACCTGCGCCAGCACAGTCTGGTCGATCGCCGCCTTGTTTTCCAACAGGGCGTCGAGCGTCTGTTCACCGACGGCGGCACGCAGACCGAACTGCAACTCGCGATACACATGCTCGGCGGGCTTTGGCATCTGCGCCATGGCCTGCCGCACATCGGTGAAGCGCCACACAGCCGACATGTTCAAACGCAGGCCTACCTTGTCGCGGGTCAGTATTTCCTGCCCGCTCACTTCGGCGACCTGCGAGCGCAGATCCACGCAGGTCACTGCCACCTGACGGTTAAAGCGCCAGAAACCGTGGTTCCCCGGCGGCAGCAAGGCCTGCATCTGTCCTTCGAGCGTCAGCACGCCAGCATGGAACTCCGGTACCTGCACCAGCAGCACGCCCTCGAGCCCCTGCACCGCACGCGGGCGCAGCGCCACGCTCTGCAGCTTTGCCAGAAGTTCGGCCGGCAGGCGCGCATCAGCCGCCACGTCGATCACATCGATGCGCTGCTCGCGCAGACCGCGCCAATACAGCTTTCGCGTCGCGGGCGGCAGGATCTGCACCAGTACGCCGTCTTCATGGCGCAGGCCGACCTGGG
Source organism: uncultured Variovorax sp. (assembly GCA_913776885.1). GTDB lineage: Bacteria > Pseudomonadota > Gammaproteobacteria > Burkholderiales > Burkholderiaceae_C > Variovorax. Next base: position 4,883 of record CAJYQC010000141.1, on the reverse strand, counting down.
TCTCGCCCAGCGACACCTGCACGAACTCGCGCTCCACCAGTTCAGGCTCGCGCGCCAGGAAGTAGTCGGCCAGCTCGTGTTCGAACACGGGGTCGGCGAGCGAGAAGCGTTGCAGCTGAACGGTGTCGAGGCCCGCGAACACACGGTGCTTTCCGGGGCCGAGCAGCCGCTCGAAATCGCCGTTTCGCAGCAGCAGCGCGCGTTCGTTCTTCTTGATGGTGTATTGGTTGAAACCCAGCATTTTTTCTTCTCCTCTGTTGTTCGGCCCGGCTGTTCGTTCGGTTCGTTCTTTCGTTCGCCCAGCCAGTCAATCGGTCATCACTTCATCAATCAATCAATCAATCGAGGCCCTCGAAGGGCAGGCGGCGGGCACTGCGGCAGCCAAGGCCTGACATGCAGCGGTCGCGCGGTTCGATCAGTGCCTCCCTCGTTGCATGCGCAACGCCGTCACTTCCCTTGCCGTCGATGGCCACACGCAATTCCTTGCCACGCACGCGGTGCGCAAGCCGCCTGCGCTTGGCACGGTGTTGCGCGCCGCAGGGTTCGACCCCTGCGCCATCGCTCCGGTGTGCCGGGGCGGGGGGCTTTCGCCCCATCAGATGGCGGTGCGAACACCGCCAGGGTTTTTCGCGGGAATCGAACCCACAACGCCGTGTGGTTAGCACGGTGCTCAACCATGAGCAGAACTGAAACAAGTTCAGTTGCCAGCCAGTTCAACTGCGGCACACCGCGAGCCCAAGACAGGATCTGGCCTGCGGCACCGGGCCGCTTTCACGCGGCACCTGCGAGCGGATGAACTGCATCCGACGAGTTGTCTATTGCACCCAGCATGCCAAGCGACGGCGAGAGGAGCAAAAAAGGGCCCAGGACTCCCGCAAGCCCTTGATATGAATAGAAAAAATTCTTTTCCACCCATCGTTTAGCGTCATATTCGATCTGCTAGGATGCCGAAAATTTCTATAAATTTAGCTAGTTATTTATTCATGAAGCCAATTGTCGTCATCGGCTTCCTCGGCACCCAGCTCGACGCTGGCCAGGGCGCCGGCCGCTGGAACAAGTGGCGCCCCACCGTATCCCTCGCGCAGCACGAGGACATGGTCGTCTCGCGCATGGAGCTGCTCTACACGCAGCGGCACAAGGCGCTGGCCGAGGTGGTGAAGGCCGACATCGCCACCGTGTCGCCCGAGACCACGGTCAACCTCGTGCCGCTCGACCTCGCCGACCCGTGGGACTTCGGCGAGGTCTACACGCGCCTTTACGACTGGGCGCGCGGCTACAGCTTCGATACCGAGCGCGAGCAGTACTGGACGCACATCACCACCGGCACGCACGTCGCGCAGATCTGCATGTTCCTGCTGTCCGAATCGCGCGTGGTGCCGGGCGTGCTCGCGCAGACGTCGCCGCCGAAGAAGCAGAGAGAAGGCGAGGCCGGCAAGTGCACGCTGATCGACCTCGACCTCTCGCGCTACGACGTGATCGCGCGGCGCTTCGACGCGGAGCAGCGCGATGCGGTCGCCTTCCTCAAGAGCGGCATCGCCACGCGCAACGCGCGCTTCAACGCGCTGATCGACGAGATCGAGCGTGTCGCCGTGCGCTCGCGCGCGCCCATCCTGCTGGTGGGGCCGACGGGCGCGGGCAAGTCCTTCCTGGCGCGACGCATGTTCGAACTGAAGCAGTCGCGCCACCAGATGACCGGCCCGTTCGTCGAAGTGAACTGCGCGACGCTGCGCGGCGACGGTGCGGCCTCCACGCTCTTCGGCCACAAGAAGGGCTCGTTCACCGGCGCCGCCGCCGACCGCGCGGGCCTGCTGCGCACCGCGCACCAGGGCGTGCTCTTCCTCGACGAGATCGGCGAGCTCGGCCTCGACGAGCAGGCGATGCTGCTGAAGGCGATCGAGGAGAAGCGCTTCTTCCCCGTGGGCGCCGACAAGGAGGTGGAAAGCGACTTCCAGCTGATCGCCGGCACCAACCGCGACCTGCGCAGCGACGTCGCCGAGGGGCGCTTTCGCGAAGACCTGTTCGCGCGCATCAACCTCTGGACCTACGACCTGCCCGGCCTCGCGAAACGGCCGGAGGACATCGAACCCAACGTCGACCACCTGCTGGCCCTCCATGCCGCCGAGAACAACCGCGTGGTGCGCTTCAACGCCGAGGCGCGCGCCGCCTACCTGCGCTTCGCGCAAAGCGGCGGGGCGATCTGGAGCGGCAACTTCCGCGACCTCTCGGCCAGCGTGACGCGGCTGGCCACGCTGGCCGACGGCGGGCGCATCCCGGTCGCGCTGGTGGAAGCCGAGATCGCGCGGCTGCGTTGGCTGTGGAAGCACGCGGGCAGCGCATCGCCCATGAGCGAAAGCGTCGATCTCGATGCCCTGCTCGGTGAAGAACGCAGTGCCGCGCTCGACCTGTTCGACCGATTGCAGCTCGAAGCGGTGGTGCGCGTCTGCCGCCAGTCGCGAAGCCTGTCGGACGCGGGCCGCCAGCTCTTCCAGGCCTCGCGCGCACAACGCAGCGTGGTGAACGACGCCGACCGGCTTCGCAAGTACCTCGCCAAGCACGGCCTGGAATGGGGCCGGATCGCGAACGCCTGAGCTATCCTCCGCCGCCATGGCCATCTCCGCATTCGCCGTGAAGGTTCCTGCCGCCGAGCCCATGGTGGGCGACCTGCGCCGGCGCTACGACGCAACTTCGGCTCAGGGAGTGCCGGCGCACATCACGGTGCTCGTTCCGTTCATGGACCCGGCGCGCATCACGCGGGAAATCCTGGAGCGCGCCAGGCAGGCCTTGAGCGGAACGCCATCTTTCGCCTTCGCGCTGAACAAGGTCGGGCGTTTTCCGGAAACCGCGTATCTCGCACCGGAGCCAGCCGCGCCGTTCGTCGAAATGACGCTGGCGCTCGTGGAAGCGTTTCCCGAATTTCCGCCGTACGGTGGCGAGCACGACAGCGTCGTTCCCCATCTCTCAGTGGCGCACGGCAGTGCGCTCGATTCGGATGCGGCCGCGCTCGAACTGCAGGCCCTGCTTGCCGCGACGGGCGCCGTGCATGCGAGCTGCACGGAAGTCGCGCTGATCGAGAACTCGACAGGCAAGTGGCGCGACATGCACGTCTTTCAGCTGCGGCGTGCAGCCTCGCTCCTGCCCTCCATCCAATAAGAACAACACATGCCAGAAATCTACATAAGCACCGACGTCGAATCCGACGGCCCCATCCCGGGCCCGAACTCGATGCTCAGCTTCGGTTCGGCCGCCTACACCGCGGACAAGCAGCTCGTCTCCACCTTCAGCGCCAACCTGCACACGCTGTCCGGCGCGCAGGCCGACCCCAAGACCGCCGCATGGTGGAAGACCCAGCCCGAGGCCTGGGCCGCCTGTCGCACCGACCTGCAGGACCCGGCGCACGCCATGAAGAACTACGTCGCCTGGCTCAAGGGCCTGCATGGGAGGCCGGTGTTCGTCGCGTATCCGGCAGGCTTCGACTTCCTCTTCGTCTACTGGTACCTGATGCGCTTCGCGGGCGAAAGTCCGTTCAGCCATTCGGCGCTCGACATGAAGTCGTTCGCGATGGCGATGCTCAGGCTCGACTACCGCGACAGCACCAAGCGCGCGATGCCTCGCCGCTGGTTCGACGCCGGCCTGCCGCACACGCACGTGGCGCTGGACGACGCCATCGAGCAGGGCGCGCTCTTTTGCAACATGCTCGCGGAGAACCGCGCGGCACACGGCGGAAGTCGGCCCTCATGAAGGACGGCGCGCTGCGTCGGTGGTTCGGAAGGCTGGTGCTGGGCACGCTGCCGCTCATGCTGGGCGGCTGCGTGCAGTCGATGTTCTATTACCCCGACAGCGTTCGCTACGAGACGCCCGAGGCGCTGGGCATGCGCTACGAGAACGTGCAGTTCACCAGCGCCGACGGCACGCGTCTGAGCGGCTGGTTCCTGCCCGCGGAGAACCGCCAGGACCCGAGGGAAGCCAAGGGCACGGTGGTGCATTTCCACGGCAACGCGCAGAACATGAGCACGCACTGGCGCTTCGTGGCCTGGCTGCCCAGGCGGGACTACAACGTGTTCGTGTTCGACTACCGCGGCTACGGCCAATCGGAAGGCAAGCCCGAGCCCAAGGGCGTGTTCGAGGATTCCAATGCGGCGCTGGACTACGTGCGCTCGCGCGGGGACGTCGACGCCGAGCGGCTCTTCGTCTTCGGCCAGAGCCTGGGCGGCACCAACGCGATCGCGGTGGTGGGCTCGGGCAACCGCGCGGGCGTGAAGGCCGCGGCCATCGAGTCGACCTTCTATTCCTATTCGGCCATCGCCAACGAGAAGCTCAGCGGCGCGGGCCTGCTGGTGAACGACGACTACGCGGCATCGAAATACGTGGCGGCCATAGCGCCGATTCCGCTGCTGCTGATCCACGGCACGGCCGACCAGGTGATCCCGATCTCGCACTCCAGGCGGCTGCTGGCCGACGCGCGCGAACCCAAGCGGCTGATCGAAGTGCCCGGCGCGGCACATCTCGAGCCGATGACGGCCCTGCGCTACGGCTCGGCCTACCGCAAGGCGCTGACCGAGTTCTTCGAGTCGGCACTCCATCCGCTGCAGCAATGAGACGACGGCCATGAGGCATTTCGACGAAGCCGCCACCCGCGCGCCACTGTCCTTCGACCGGCTGGTTCCTGCGCTGCGCGCGGCCTTCGCCGCCGGGGCGCAGGTGCCGCCGCGCCACGTGCACACCATCGAGACCGAGGCGGGCAACGGCGACGGCGGCACGCGCAAGGGCACCGTGCTCATCATGCCGGCGTGGAGCGACGCCGGCTTCCTGGGCATCAAGACGATCAACATCTTCCCGGCCAACAGCGAGCACGGCCTGCCCGGCCTGCACGCGACCTATGTGCT
>CAJYQC010000140.1 GCA_913776885.1 uncultured Variovorax sp. | reverse complement strand
CCAGTACCCGGCTCGGCGTGCCGTAGCTGCCGCTGCGCGCGACGATGACCACTTCTTCGCCGTCGAGCACCACGGCCGAGAACGACTCGCCGGTCTGCGCCGCGAGCCTGTTGAGCGTGGGCTGCAGCGCCCGGGGCAGGCGCGACGAGGCGAGATAGCTGCCGGAGAAGCGCAGCACCTTCGGCGCCATCCAGAAGTAGCTGCCGTCGGTCTCCAGGTAGCCCAGATGGGCCAGCGTCAGCAGGTGGCGGCGGGCGGCTGCGCGCGTGAGGCCGGCGCGCTCGGCGGCCAGCGTGGCGTTCAGGCGCTGGCGCTCGGTGTCGAAGCTTTCGAGCACTGCCATGCCCTTGGCGATGCCATCGATGAAGTCGGCCTTGGCGATGCTCATTCTTCAGTGCGGTTCGTCGTCGGTGGAAGTGTTGCGCGATGATCGCGCACGCATTCGCATGATCGCACACAGCCGCGCAAACGGCCTCCACGGCACGCCCGGCGCGTCCTACGCTCCACCAAACCCTCTCGGAGACACGAAACATGCGCACCCAGGTCGCCATCATCGGAGCCGGTCCCGCCGGCCTGCTGCTCGGACAGCTTCTGTACAAGGCAGGCATCGACAACGTCATCGTCGAACGCCAGAGCGGCGACTACGTGCTCGGCCGCATCCGCGCCGGCGTGCTGGAACAGGTCACCATGGACCTGCTGGCGCGTGCGGGCGTCGACGCCCGGGCCAGGGCCGAAGGCCTGCCGCACGAGGGCATCGAGCTGCTCTTCAAGGGCGCGCGCCACCGCATCGACATGCACGGCCTCACCGGCGGCAAGCAGGTGACGGTGTACGGCCAGACCGAAGTGACGCGCGACCTGATGGAAGCACGCGCGGCCGAGGGCCTGACCACCATCTACAGCGCGGCCAACGTGAGCCTGCACGACTTCCAGTCGGGCAAGCCGCGCGTGCGCTACGAGAAGGACGGCCAGACGCACGAGATCGAATGCGACTTCATCGCTGGCTGCGACGGCTACCACGGCGTGAGCCGCGCGAGCGTGCCGGCCGATGCGATCCAGACCTACGAGAAGATCTACCCCTTCGGCTGGCTCGGCGTGCTGGCCGACGTGCCGCCGGTGTCGCATGAACTCATCTACGCCAACACCGGGCGCGGCTTCGCGCTGTGCAGCATGCGCAGCGCCACCCGCAGCCGCTACTACGTGCAGGTTCCGACCGAGGAGCGCGTGGAGAACTGGAGCGACGAGGCCTTCTGGAACGAGCTGCGCGAGCGCCTCGACCCCGAAGCGCGCGAGCGCCTGGTGACGGGGCCTTCGCTGGAGAAGAGCATCGCGCCGCTGCGCAGCTTCGTCGCCGAGCCGATGCGCTTCGGCTCGCTGTTCCTGGCGGGCGACGCGGCGCACATCGTGCCGCCGACCGGCGCCAAGGGCCTGAACCTCGCCACCGCCGACGTGGGGTATCTGTCGCGCGCCTTCGAGATCTACTACGGCGAGAAGTCGGCCTCGGCGCTCGACCGCTACTCCGACCTGTGCCTGCGCCGCGTCTGGAAGGCCGAGCGCTTCTCCTGGTGGTTCACCTCGCTGATGCACCGCTTTCCGGAGACGGGCGCTTTCGGCCAGAAGATCCAGGAAGCGGAGCTCGACTACCTCGTGCACTCGAACGCAGCCTCCACCGCGCTGGCGGAGAACTACGTCGGTCTGCCGCTCGAGGATTTCTAACCCGCGGCCGTGATCGGGCGGCCTTCCAGCGCCGCTTTCATGGCCGCCCCGCCCTGCTCCATCATCGGCCCGATGTAGGCCGCCATTTCATCGGGCAGCACGTCGGTGATCCAGACGAAGCGCGAGCGGCCCTCGCCTTCCTCGAACACCTGCGCCGTCGCATGATGATGCGCCGCCTTGCCGCCTGTGACGGTGTAGGCCAGACGGCGATGGGCGTCGTCGATGCCCACCAGCATCTCGCGCGCGACGAGTCCGTTGGCGAAGGTCAGGATGCGCGCGCCCTCCTCGTCGACCGTGCAGGCCGTGAGAAAGCCCGGTGCAAGCCGCGTGTGGACGGCGTCGAAATCGCGCAGCGCATCCCAGACTTGCGCAGCGCCTGCCTCGACGACGAATTCCTTGTAGACGGTGGCCATGGCGTCGGGCCTCGCGTTCAGGGGCAGACCGCCTCGACGTTGTGGCCGTCGGGGTCGATCAGGAAGGCTGCGTAGTAGGTCGGGCCGTAATCCGGCCTCGGGCCCGCGCCGCCGTTGTCGGCGCCGCCGGCCAGCAAGCCGGCCTTGTGGAACGCGGCCACGGCCTCGTGGTTCGGCGCGCGGAAGGCGATGTGGGTGCCCGGCCCCTTCACCGCGTCCTGGGCGGCGTAGAGCCACAGCGCAGGCTCGCCGGCAGGGCCGATGCCGGCGTAGCTGTCGTCGTGCGGGCCCGGCACGTGGCCTAGCGGCGCGAGCGCGGCCTCGTAGAAGCGGCGGCTCGCGGCGAGGTCGGAGACTTTCAGTCCGATGTGGTCGTACATGATGGCTGCCTGCTCGATGCGTTGATCAGGCGTCCATCATCGAAGAGCGCCGCGATGCGCTCTTGGAGAATCTTGCGATCGCCCTTCGCCGCCTTGCGGAAGCCGCTTGGCGACACGCCGGCAGCCCGACGGAAGGTGCGCACGAAGTTGCTCAGGTCGGCAAAGCCCACGTCCAGCGCGACCTCGGTCACCGGCCGGTGCTCGTCTTCGGCCAGCAACCGGGCGGCCCGCCGCAGGCGCGAGCGCACGAGGTACTGGTGCGGCGTGACGCCCAGCACCTGCGAGAACAGCCGCAGGAAGTGGAACGAACTCAGGCCAGCTTCGGAAGCTGCGCCGTCGAGGCCGATGTCGTGCTGCAGGTTGGCGTCGATCCACATCGCAGCATCGACCGCGCGTCGGCGGTCGCGCGAGAGAGCCGACGACGCCAGACTCGGCTTCGCCGCGCCGGACACGACTTCGACGAAGCGGCTCGCGAACCACATGCCCAGCTCGTCGAGTCCGACGTCGCTTCGCCCGTCGGCTGCGGCCTGGGCGAGCTCGCCGATGACGACGAGCTCGGCCAGCGGCGGCACGCCGCCCGCGCGCCAGGTCTTGTCGTCGCCGCCGATCAGGTCGACGAAGCCCGCAGAGAGATGGAAGGCCAGGCACTGGTCGCCGCAGACGTGGTGGTCGTGCGTGCAGACGTACTCGTCTCCCGGCCGGCCGACCAGCACCGAGCCGGCAACCAGTTCATAGGCATTGCCGCGCGTTCGGTAGCCGAAGCTGCCCTTGCGCACGTAGGAGACCGAGTAGCCCTCGTGCATTTCGGTGAAGGGCCGGGCGTCCGGGCCTGCATCGCAGCGGTAGCTGGCGATGCGTATGGCCTCGGTCTGGGCTTCGGTGGTGACGAGCACGGCGAGCGCCTTCCTGTCCCACGAAAACGATTGCTCAATCGACCGTTTGCATCGCCTGCCAGACGCGTGCGGGGCTCAGTGGCATGTGCAGGCGCGGCGCGCGCGTGGCGAGGCCGTTGCGCGCGAAGGCGTCGGCCACCGCGTTCACGATGGCCGGCGTGGCGCCGATGGTGCCCAGCTCGCCCACGCCCTTCACGCCCAGCGGGTTGTTCTTGCAGGGCGTGGACTCGTCCATCTCCATGTTGAACATGGTGTCGACGATGTCCGCGCGCGGCGCCGCGTAGTCCATCAGGCTGCCGGTGACGGGCTGGCCGGTCTCGTGGTCGTACACCACCTGCTCGTAAAGCGCCTGGCCGATGCCCTGCACAGCGCCTCCCTCGAGCTGGCCGCGCACGATCATCGGATTGATCACGCGGCCCACGTCGTTGACCGAGCTGTAGGCCACCACGCTGATCTCGCCGGTGGGCGGATCGATCTCGATCTCGCAGATGTGGCAGCCGTTGGGCCAGGTGGGGCCGGCCACGGTGCTGGTGGAGTCGACGAAGATCTCGCGCCCGGGCTGCTTCGCAGCCAGGGTGAACAGGTCGAGTTCGAGGTCGGTGCCGGCCACGTTGAACACGCCGCGGCTGTAGACGATGTCGTCGAGCGCGGCTTCGAACTCCTGCGCAGCCAGTTCGCGCGCCTTGTCGATGGTGCGCTCGGCGCAGATGCGCACGGCCGAGCCGCCGGTGAAGAGCGAGCGCGAGCCGGCGCTGCCGAAGCCGTCGCCGCGGTCGGTGTCGCCGAGCACCACGCGCACCTTCTCGATGGGCACGCCGAAGGCATCCACGGCGAGCTGGGCCAGCGAGGTGGCGATGCCCTGCCCCATGGCGTTGACGGCCGAGAAAACCTCGATAACGCCATCGGCCTGCACCGAGACCGTGACGCGCTCCTCGAAGACGTTGCCGCCGGTCCACTCCAGGAAGGTCGCGATACCGAGGCCGCGATGCTTGCCCCGGCCGGCCGACTCCGCCGCGCGGGCGTCGAAACCCTTCCAGTCGGCCAGCGCGAGCGCCTGGTCCATCACCGATTCGAAGTTGCCGGTGTCGTAGGTCTGCGCCATCGGGTTCTGGTACGGCATCTGCTCGGGGCGGATGAAGTTGCGCCGGCGCAGCGCGACGCGGTCGATGCCCGTCTGGCGAGCAGCCTCGTCCATTAGCCGCTCGATGGTGAAGATGGCTTCGGGCCGGCCCGCACCACGGTAGGCGCCGGTGGGCGCGGTGTTGGTGAGCACCGCCTTGAAATGGAAGTCGATGGTCTGGATGTCGTAGACGCTGGTCTGCACCCAGGGGCCGATGAGCAACTGGATCGCGACGCCGGTGCCGGTGGCGTAGGCGCCGACGTTGGCGAGCGTCTTGATGCGCAGCGCGAGGATCCTGCCGTCGGCGTCCAGCGCCATTTCGGCGCGCGCCTCGATGTCGCGGCCGTGCGCGCTGGAAAGGAATTCTTCGCTGCGGTCGGCCACCCATTTCACCGGGCGGTCCACCTTCAGCGCCGCATAGGCGACGGCGATGTCCTCCGGATAGGCGCCGGTCTTCATACCGAAGCCGCCGCCGACGTCGCCCACCACCACGCGCACCTTCTCCTTCGGCAGGCCGATGGCGGCGCAGATGGCATCGCGCACACCGGAAGGCATCTGCGTGCTCATGCGCACGGTCAGTCGGCCGGTCTCGGGGTCGCGCGCTGCGAGCACCGAACGCGGCTCGATCGTGAGGGCGACCACCCGCTGGTTGATCACGTCGAGCGCGATCACGTGGCTGGCCCGGGCGAAGGCGGCCGTGGCTGCCTCGCTGCTGCCGTGGCGCATCTCCGCGCAGATGTTGCCGGAGGCCTCCTCGCACAGCAGCGGCGCACCCTCGGCGGTGGCGCTGGCGAGGTCGACCACCATGGGCAGCTCTTCATAGTCGACCATGATGGCTTCGGCCGCGTCGCGCGCCTGCTGCACCGTGTCGGCCACCACGGCGGCCACCACCTCGCCGACGAACCGGGTGCGCTCATGGGCGATGGCACGGCGCGGCGGGCTGGCGCTGTCGCTGCCGTCCGCACGCTTGAACCCTGCAGCGCCCGGCAGGGGCTTGACGCCGGCCTCGGCCAACTCGGCGCCGGTGATCACGCGCAGCACGCCGGGCATGGCGGCGGCAGCGCTGGTGTCGATGGAAAGGATCCGCGCGTGCGGGTAGGAGGAGCGGAGGAAGACGAGGTGCGCCTGTTCGGGCAGTGTGACGTCGTCGGTGTAGCGTCCGGCGCCGGAGAGAAGGCTCTCGTCTTCCAGGCGGCGTACCGCCTGGCCGCTGCCGAAACGGGTGGGATTGGGTTCAGTGGTCAACGTTGTCCTCTTGTACTTTTATCCCCGGCTTGCGCTCGGGCCTGCCTGATCTGGTCGTTGATGCTGCAAATAATGCAGGCTCTGCACTATAGGGTTTCCGGCGGTTCTTGTGGTGCCGGGTCTATGGTCCGAGCGCTGGTGGCGACGTCGGCCGGCCGAGATTTTCGCCGACTGGCCCCCTGTTTGCGAAGCCGTGTATACCTATGGACATGCGACAACTGCCCTGGCTCGAACCTGGAGACGCCCTGCCCGACCCCGCCTCTGCCTGGGGCACTGCCGACCCGGTGCCCGGCCTGCTGGCCGCCGGCGGCGCGCTCGACGTCGATACGCTGATGCGGGCCTACGGCAGCTGCGTCTTCCCCTGGTTCAGCGATGACCAGCCGATCCTGTGGTGGAGTCCCGATCCGCGCATGGTGCTGCGGGTGGACGAGTTCAGGCTGCATCGTTCGCTGCGCAAGACGCTGGCGCGCTTCGCGGAAACGCCTGGCTGCGAGGTGCGCATCGATCATGGCTTCGAGGCCGTCATCAAGGCCTGCTCTACCGCCCCGCGGGTGGGCCAGTCGGGCACCTGGATCGTCCCGGACATGGTGGCGGCCTATACGGATTTGCACCGCGCGGGCCACGCCCACAGCGTGGAGACCTGGATCGACGGCGAACTGGCAGGCGGGCTGTATTGCGTTTCGCTGGGCCGCGCAGTCTTCGGAGAATCGATGTTCACCCGCAGGCCCGACGCATCGAAGATCGCCCTGGCGGCGCTGGTGTCGCTATGCCGCCACTTCGGCGTACGAATGATCGACTGCCAGCAGAACACGGCTCATCTGGCGAGCCTCGGAGCCCGCGAAATGCCGCGCGAGCGCTTCGTCGCGCACGTGGCGGCGGCGCGGCAGGAAGAGGGGCCACAGTGGCGATTCGAGCCCGTATACTGGTCCGAACTCCTTTCAGCGCGACTTCCCTCCCTGACGTGACGCACCTCAAGGACCTCCCGCTCCACACGCTGCAGTTCTACGCGACTGCGCCCTACCCCTGCAGCTACCTGCCGGACCGGCAAGCCCGCTCGCAAGTGGCCACGCCCAGCCACCTGATCCACAACGACGCCTACTCCGACCTGGTGCTCAGCGGCTTCCGGCGCAGCGGCATGTTCACCTACCGGCCTTATTGCGACGGCTGCCGCGCCTGCATTCCGCTGCGGGTGCTGGCCAATTCCTTCCACCCCAACCGCAGCCAGCGCCGGGCGCTGAAGCAGCATGCCAGCCTGCAGGCGCGCGTGCTCAAGCTGTGTTTCATGCCCGAGCACTACCAGCTCTATTTGCGCTACCAG
>CAJYQC010000139.1 GCA_913776885.1 uncultured Variovorax sp. | reverse complement strand
GGGGCACCAACGCGACCCCGGAAACAGTGTGAGCAGGCCCTCAGTACTCCCCCAGGCTTCGCGCACTTCGTGTCGCTTCGCCTGCCACCTCGCCGGGGGCAACACCTGTGGCCCGGCGAAGCCGGTTCCGCGGTGTTCTGGAATTGCTCGCTCAAGCGCCGCGGACTAGCGAGAGCACTTTGCCTGCATCGAGCGTGCGGGCCTTTTCCTGGATGGCGGGCAGGTACTGCGTCTGCAGGCTCTGGCCTTCCTTCACCACGCCCGAGAAGGCGTCCTTCAGCATCTGCGTGGAGAGCGTGCGGCCGCCTGCGTAGTAGCGCTTGGCGACGTGGCCGAGGGCGTAGGTCGAAGCGAAGCTTATGCCCGAGCTCACGGCCTGGTTGCCCAGTCCGCGCAGCAGGCCGCCGCCGACCTTGCCGAGCAGGCCTCCCAACAGCTTGCGCCCGGCCTGCTCCAGGTACTGCGAGGTCAGGCCCACGCCCACCGTCGCCAGGAAATCCTTGATGTGGCCGCTGTCGAGCTCGTAGCCATACGACTTGCCGATGCGGTAGACCAGCTTCATCTGCAGCGGAATGATCGCCATCGTCGAGAGCGTTTCGGGCAGCAGCTCGAGCGCGCCGTTGAGGATGGCGGCGTTGAGGATCGACTTGTCCAGCTCCGCCGTGTCGGGGTTCTTCGGGGCAGCGGGCATCGCTGCTGGCACCGAGGCCGCCGCTGCGGTGGCAGCCACCGGCACCGCGGCGATTTCCTCGGCTTTCTGCGAGAAAGCGGCCGCCGAGGCGTCCAGGCCCAGCGAAGTGCGCACGTCGGCCAGGAACATCCGCTCCGCCTCAGACTGCGTGCCGTCCGCATCGCAGACGCACACAGCCATTTCATAGGCGAGCTGCCTGGCTTCCGGGCTTTTGAGCTCGCCCGCCACCGATGCCAGGGACACCCGCTTCATCAGCACGTCCTGGTAGAGCGTCGGCAGGTTCAGACCGTCTGCCTGCGACAGGCCTTCCGCGATGCGCTTGATCTCGGCGCGCTCGCGCTCGTGCTTCTCGCCGTCGACGAAGGCGGCCAGCAGGCTCAGGGTAACGATGGACTTTGTTTCAGAAGGTGACATGTTCGATATTTCCGCGATTTCAACGATTCATTGGGTCGCGGCCGCAGTCCGAAGGTTCCTTCGGCCGTTCTCCCCACAAAGCTTGGGCAACTCTGTGGATAACGTCGGCACTTCCATGTAGGGGTCTTGCAACTCCTTGATTTCATTGACAAATCCTTGATCTGCTCAATTTTTCAGCAATGAATTTCTCCGGACGAAAACCGCCTTTCGCAGATTTCGGAAGGGCCGTCAAAGGACAAGTCTGGGGACATTTCTGGAACAAGGCATGGTTTATCCACAGGCCCGAAGGGTTACCCAATGTTGTCCATGTGGCGGGTACAGATCGGAAGCGCGGCTGCGCACAGTGACAGCGGTATGACAAGTGCTTGTCGCATAACGGAAAAACCGGCATGTCCACAGCGAGGGTCGATCCTTATCTACTACTACTAATTTGAATAAGAAGAACAAGAGATAGAAGACAGGAAACGCCGCGCCCGAAAAAAAAGCCGCGAAAGGCCGCGCCGGTCGCGTCCGGGGCGCTCGGAACCAGCCGTCCCGGTCCTTCTCCCCCTCGCTAACATTCGCGGATGAGCTTCAAACCCCGGATCCTGATCGCCGAAGACGAGTCGGGCATCGCCGACACGCTGCAATACGTCCTGAAGAGCGACGGATTCGTCCCCGTGTGGTGCGCCACCGCCGAGGAAGCCATCGCCCAGTTCGCGCAGGAACCACCCGCCTTGGCCATCCTTGACATCGGACTGCCCGATCTCAACGGTTTCGAACTCTTTAAGCGCCTGCAGGCGCTGAATCAGTCCATGGGGGGCCCCCAGGTACCCATGGTGTTCCTGACGGCCCGCAGCGACGAGATAGACCGCGTGGTCGGCCTCGAACTGGGCGCCGACGACTACATCGCCAAGCCCTTTTCCCCCAGAGAACTGGTCGCCCGTGTGCGGACCATCCTGCGCCGCAGCGCCAGAAACGGCTCAGGAGCCTCCCAGGGCACCGCAGCCCCGAACCACGTGGGGGGGCAGCAAAATCAGGCAAACGGCGCTCCTGCGGCCTCCCAGACCCCCGCATCGCCCTTCGCGCTGGACACCGAGCGCATGCAGATCCGCTACTACGGCAAGCTGCTCGAACTCTCGCGCTACGAATACGGCCTGCTGCGGCTGCTCGTGCAGCGCCCGGGCCGCGTCTTCACGCGCGACGAACTGCTCGAACTGGTCTGGGACGACGCCAGCGACAGCTTCGACCGCACCGTCGACGCGCACATCAAGACCCTGCGCGCCAAGCTCAAGGCGATCGCGCCGGACGTGGAGCCGATCCGCACGCTGCGCGGCACCGGCTATGCGCTGAACGAAGAACTGCCATCAAGGGCATGACGCCGGCCCTGGCCCGCCTTTTCGCGGAATCCCGCGGAACCGGCTTTGCCGGGCCGCAGGTGCCGCCCCCCGCAAGGGCGTGGGCGGCCCAGGCCTGGGGGAGAGCCAGGCCTTGACACGGCGCACCCGGATATTCATCGGCATCCTGCTGATCTACACGGCAGGCATCGCCTTCCTGCTGTACCGCGTCGTCTCCGACATCGACCCGCGCTACCGCGAATCGGCCGAGGAATCGCTGGTCGAAACTTCGCAGCTGGTGGCCAGCCTGGTCGAGCAGGACGTGATCGCCGGCGCCATCAACACCGCACGGCTAGAGCCACTCTTCCGCACGCTCTACGCGCGCGAGTTCTCGGCGCAGATCTACAACCTGCACAAGAGCCGCGTCGAGCTGCGCGTGTACGTCACCGATCGCAACGGCCGCGTGATGTTCGATTCGCTCGGCAGGCACCTCGGCGCCGACTATTCGAAATGGAGCGACGTGAGCCGCACGCTGGCCGGTGTGTACGGTGCGCGCACCACGCGCGACGTCGACGGCGATCCGCGCACCTCGGTCATGTACGTGGGCGCGCCGATCCGCTGGAACAACGAGATCGTCGGCATGGTCAGCGTCGGCAAGCCGGTGCAGAGCTTCGGCCAGTTCGTCGAGGACGCGCGCGGGCGGACCATCTGGGTCGGCGTGGGTTCGGCGCTGGCGCTGCTGCTGCTCACCTTGATCGTCTCGGTCTGGCTGGTGCGGCCCTTCGGGCTGATCCGCGACTACTGGACCTGGGTGCGCGCCCAGCGCAGCCTGAGCCTCTCACGCATGGCGCGCCGCGCGGTCGACGGCGTGCGCACCGGCTTCAGCGAGATGCGCGACGCGCTCACCGGGCGCAACTACGTCGCCGACTACGTGCAGACCTTCACACACGAGGTGAAGAGCCCGCTCTCGGCCATCCGCGGCGCGGCCGAGCTGCTGCAGGAGCCGTCGATGCCGCACCCCGAGCGAGAGCGCTTCCTGAAGAACATCGAGCGGGAGACACAGCGCATCCAGGAGATCGTCGACCGCATGATGGAGCTCACAGCGCTGGAAACCCGGCGCGCGCTCGACCGCACCGAAGCCGTGTCGCTGGCCGCGCTGATCGAAGACATCGCTGCCAGCGCACAGCCCGCGGCTGCGAAGCGCAACATCAGGCTGCTCGTGAACATCCGCAACGAAGCCCGCACCGAAGGAGACCCGTTCCTGCTGCGTCGCGCCATCAGCAACCTGCTCGACAACGCCATCGACTTCTCGCCGCCCAACAGCGAGGTGCTGCTCACGCTCGAAACCACATCGAAGCTCGCCCGCGTGAGCGTGCGCGACCATGGCCCCGGCATTCCGGACTACGCGCAGGAAAAGGTCTTCCAGAAGTTCTATTCGCTCGCGAGGCCGCACAGCCAGAAGAAGAGCACGGGCCTGGGCCTGGCCTTCGTCAAGGAGATCGCGGCCTTGCACCATGGCCGCATCGATCTGGGCAACGCGTCGCGCGGCGGCGCGGTGGCCACGCTGACGCTGCCGCTGTCGTCACATCACTGAGGCACGGCGGTCCGCCCGATCAGCGCGCAATAGGCTTCGCGCGTCTGCGGGCTCACGGCGCCCAGCGCCTGCAGATACTGAGTCTGGTGCTGCCCGATCATGCGGGCCGAAGCCACCGTCTTCGAGCGGCAGTACCAGTGGCAGGTGTGCTGCAGCAGGAACAGCTCGGCCGACATCATGTAGGCCTTCGACTTGGGCGTGCGGCCCTCTTCGTTGCGCATCACGCCGGCGATGCCGCGTGCATGGATGAGCAACGCCTGTCGCATGTCGAAGGTCGCAGATGGAAAGAACTGGGTGAAGAGCGGAATGGCCACCGGCAGCTTGCTCACGCGGGTGACGGGCTCGGGCATGCGCGAGAACTCGGCTGCGAAGCCGTCGATCTGGCCGGAGAGCTTTTCCTCGGTGCCGTCCAGGATCTGCCAGATCTGGCGGCGGCGCTCGGCGTCGTCCTCGCCGAGGCAGCGCATGTAGCCGGAGGTGAGGCTCTCCATCAGCTTCTCGATCTGATAGCGGCCGAGGTGGCTGGCCAGAAGGGCGATGCGCAGGCGTTGTTCCCTGGACTTGAGGATGTAGAAGCCGGCGGCGACAAGTGCCACCAGGGTGAGGATTTCCATGGATGCGGGTGAAGGAGAAAAAGGAAAAGGCGGGAGGCGGTACCGAGTGTAGGCACCGCGAAACCGCCTTGGCTTCCGGCTCCCCGAAGAAGCCCGGCTACCGGAAGAAATCGAGGATCCGGTTGCGCTCCTCCGGCGGGGGCGGCGCACCGACCGGCGCGCCGGTGAGCTGCTCGACCGGCAGCGGCGCGGTGTCGCTGCTCTCCAGGCCCAGGCTCGCCACGTTGTGGCCCGGTGTGAAGTCGTCGAAGTACCACTCCCCGTCGATGCTCACCACGCCCGCGGGCTGGGCCGGCAGCGTCACCGGCACGCCTTGCAGCGCGGTCTGCATGTAGCCGGTCCAGATCGGCAGGCTCAGGCTGCCGCCGGTCTCGCCGCGCACGCCAAGCTGGCGCGGCGTGTCGTAGCCGACCCACGCGATGCCCACCATGGTCGGCTGGAAGCCTGCGAACCAGGTGTCGAAGGAATCGTTGGTGGTGCCGGTCTTGCCGAAGAGGTCGTCGCGCTTGAGCGCCTGGTAGGCCTTGAAACCGGTGCCGTTGCGCACCACGCTCTGCAGCAGCGAATCCATGATGAAGGCGTTGCGCTGCGGGATCGCGCGGCGCGTCTCGTCGAGCACCGGCGGCTCGGTTTCCATGATGACCTTGTCGCGCAGGTCGGTGACGCGCGTGACCAGGTAGGGATTGACGCGGTAGCCGCCGTTGGCGAAGACCGAATAGCCCACCGCCATCTGCATCGGCGTGACCGAGCCCGCGCCCAGGCCCATCGGCAGGTTGGCGGGCTGCTTGTCCTTGTCGAAGCCGAACTTCGTGACCCAGTCCTGCGCATAGGGCGTGCCGATCGACTGCAGCACGCGCAGGGTGACCAGGTTCTTCGACTTCATCAGCGCGGTGCGCAGCGGCATCGGGCCCTCGTAGGTGCCCTCGAAGTTCTTCGGCTCCCAGGGCTGGCCGCCATTGGCGCTGGCGTCGAAGTACAGCGGTGCGTCGTTCACCACCGTGGCGGGCGTGAAGCCCTTCTCGAGCGCGGCCGAGTAGATGAACGGCTTGAAGCTCGAACCCGGCTGGCGCCAGGCCTGTGTCACGTGGTTGAACTTGTTCTTGCCGTAGTCGAAGCCGCCCACCAGTGCCTTGATGGCGCCGCTACGCGGGTCCATGCCGATGAAGGCGCCCTCCACCTCCGGCAGCTGCGTGATCTCCCAGGTGTTCTTCGGCGTCTTCGCCACGCGGATGACCGCGCCGCGGCGGATCTTGATGTTGGGCGGCGCCTTCGCAGCAAGGCCCGACTGCGCGGGTCTCAGCCCCTCGCCGGTGATCTGGATGGTTTCGCCATTGGCGCGCACCGCGCTGATTTCCTTCGCGCTCGCATCGAGCACCACGGCCGCGATGACGTCGCCGTTGTCGGGATGCTCGGCGAGCGCGTCGTCCACCGCTTCGTCGACCTCCTTCGGCTCGCTCGGCAGGTCGACGAACTTCTCGGGTCCGCGGTAGGGCTGGCGGCGCTCGTAGTCCATGATGCCCTTGCGCAGCGACTTGTACGCCGCAGCCTGGTCGGCCGCCACGATCGAGGTGTAGACCTTCATGCCGCTGGTGTAGATGCTGTCGCCGTACTGCGCGTACATCATCTGGCGCACCGTCTCGGCCACGTATTCGGCATGCAGTCGGTTGGGGTCGGCCGCATCGCGCAGGTGCAGTTCTTCCTTCTTCGCGGCGGCCGCCTGCTCGGCGGTGATGAAGCCGGTCTCCTGCATGCGGTCGATCACGTACAGCTGGCGCGCACGCGCGCGGCGCGGGTTGGCCACCGGGTTGTTCGCGCCGGGCGCCTTCGGCAGGCCGGCAAGCATCGCGGCCTCGGCGATGGTGATGTTCTGCAGCGGCTTGCCGAAATAGGTCTCGGCCGCGGCGGCGAAACCGTAGGCGCGGTTGCCGAGGTAGATCTGGTTCAGGTAGATCTCGAGGATCTGGTCCTTGGTGAGCTGCTGCTCCAGGCGCATCGCCAGCAGGATCTCGTAGGTCTTGCGGCTCAGCGTCCGCTCGGAGCTCAGGTACACGTTGCGCGCCACCTGCATCGTGATGGTCGAGGCGCCCTGCTGGCGGCCGCCCTTCAGGCTGGCCACGGCCGCGCGCACGAAGCCCTTGTAGTCGACGCCGCCGTGGTCGTAGAAGCGGGCGTCCTCCACGGCCAGCACCGCGTCCTTCATCACCTTCGGGATGTTGGCGAAGGGCGTGAGGTTGCGGCGCTCTTCACCGAACTCGCCGATCAGCTGGCCCTCGGTCGAGTACACGCGCAGCGGCAGCTTGGGGCGGTAGTCGGAAAGCTCCGAGACGTCGGGCAGCTTCGGATAGATGGCCACCACGGCGACGATGGCTGCGACCAGTACCACCAGCGCGCCGGAGCCGACACCGATGGCGCCCCAGCCGGCGATGCGCTTCCAGTCGAAGCGGGAGCCGGGCGGCGCCGCGCCGTCGTCGCCGGGGGCCTTGGAATTTGAGCGTTTGAACATGGGAAATGCCTGTTTGGCTAGCGAAAGGATTGGAGCCGCCGCGCGCCGCCGCGTTCCGGCGTCCGTAGCTCGAGCGTGCCCTGCCGCGCAGCACGCTGCGCGCAATGCATGGCGTCGAAGTACTTGTCGTGGTCGAAGGCGATAAGCAGAAGATCCACCCCGGCGTCGAGCGCGCGGACGGTGGCGTCGCAGAGACCGCGGTTGTAGGCCGCGCCCATCGTGAGATCGTCCGTGACGAGCAGGCCCTGGTAGCCCCACTCGCCGCGGATCATCCGCTGCACGATTTTGCGCGAGAAAGAGACCGGATAAGCGGCGTCAAGTTCCGCGAGGATGACATGGCCGAGCATGATGGCCGCATCCGAATGTTTCGATACGTCTTGAAACGGCCTCCAGTCGCGGGCCGAGAGCCGGGCGACCGGCGTGCGCAGTTCGGCGGCGAAATGGTGGGTGTCCTCGGCCACGTCCGCCAGGCCGGGAAAGTGCTTGAGCGTGCCTCGCACCTTAGCCGATTCGAGGCCCAGCTCGTAAGCGAGCGCCACCTGCGCAGTGACCGCCGGGTCGGCCGAGATGGCGCGTTCGTCGATGCGGGTATGGAAGTCCCACCGGCCTGGCGCGCGGCCGGTGCGCAGGTCGACCACGGGGCTGAAGTTGAGCGTGATGCCCAGCGCGGCGAGCGCCCTGCCCTGCTGTGCGCCGTAGGCGTGGGCGCGCCGGACGAGTTCATCGTCTGGCAGGTCGGCTTCGAGCAGCGAGGCGAGCGAGGGCTGGCGCTCGACCAGCGGCGATAGGCGGGAGACGGCGCCGCCTTCCTGGTCGGTGGCGACGATCAGCGGCGCAAGACCGGCCGAACTGCGCAAGGCCTGCAGGCCCGCGATCTCGTCGCGCAGCGACTCGGCTGTTCGGCCCTGGACGTTGCGGCCCGTGACGAAGATGCCGCCGATCAATCCCTTGCGGGTCAGGTCGCGCAGTTCCCTGGCGTCGTCGTAGCCGACGATGAAATGCGCGCCCACGGCCTGCGCGAGCGGGCCCTCCATGGCGTTCACCTCGGCGCGGTGCTTGCGCGACATCGCTTCCTGGCAGATCGCCGTGAGCAGCGCTGCGAATGCCAGTCCCAGCGCCACGGGCCGCAGCCTGCCTCGTGCAAAACGCCACGCGACCAAGATGCCCGCGAGCAGCAACGCCGACAAAAGCGGCAGTTCCCACGCGCGCATGAAGCGCAGGTGCGGATCCTTCAGGTGCCAGGCCCAGAACCACAGCACGGCCAGCGCCAGCCAGCCCGATGCACCGGCGATGACCCGCAGCAGCTTCATGCAGCCGTCTGCGCTTCGGGCAGAGCCACGGGCGCGGCTTCGTTGCGGCGCGAGAGCGCGTACCAGTCGACCTTGCGCGTCACGAGCATCAGCGTGGCCAGCATGCCGAAGATCAGCAGCGCACCCAGCAGCAGCGCGTTGCTTTCCGAAGCCAGCAGGCCATAGAGTGCGCCGTACAGCAGCGCCACGAACGCGCCGAACGACATGCCGCGCCGCCAGCCGCCGAGCACGGCGCTGAAGTACACCGCCAGCAGCGCGACGCTTGCCGAAGCCGCGCCGGCATAGGCCCACCGGAAGGCGAACTTCTCAGAAAGCGCCAGCAGCAGGAGGAAGAAGAGCGCGATCGACAGGCCCACAAGCCCGTACTGGATCGGATGCAGGCGCAGCTTGCGGAACAGCTCGAACATGAAGGCCGCCATCAGCACCAGGCCGATGAAGAGCACGCCGTACTTGCCGGCGCGCGTGCTCATCGAATAGACGTTGATGGGTTGGGCGAGCGACACGTCGAAGGTCTGCAAAGGGCCCAGGTTGCGGCGCGGCGCGACGGCTGGGGCAGCCGACGCCGCCACGTCGGCGCTGCTGGCCACTTCCACTGCGCCGCCGCGGCTCGAAAGGCCTGCGCGCACCTGTTCGCGTGCCGAGGTCACGAGCGAGGACACGCGCCAGCGGGCGTCGAAGCCCTGTGCCGTCACGCTGCGTTCTGCCGCAAGGAAGCGGCCGCCGAAGCTGGGATGCGCCCAGGGCGAGCTCAGGTGCGCGGCGGTCTCCTCGGCGATGGGCGCGATGGCGAGCGTGTCCTGCCCGACCAGGCCCAGCTTCATCTCGAAGGGGATCGGCGTGCCGGCCTGCCAGGCCGTGAGCGCCGCGCCGGTGACCGGTGCATGGATGCCGTTGGCGAACCAGGCGTCGTCGTCCAGGCCCGGCACACGCTGCTTGAAGCGCAGGGCCTCGCCGCCCATGGTCATGCCCGGCGAGCCGTCGAGGCCGCGCAGGTCGCTCACGTTGAAGGCGATCAGCGGTGCCTTGAATTCGATCTTCGAGTCGGCCTCGCTGTGCGTCACTGCCTTGGGGTCGAATGCCGCGAAGCCGCCGGTGAGCGTGGCGTCGAGCGTGTAGAAGGGAATCTTGAAGATGCCGCGATAGCGTTCCTGCGGCGCCATCGTGCCCTCGATGTGCAGCTTGTCGGGGAACACCACGTGTGCCATTTCCTTGCTGCGCGGCTCCTGGCCGATCACCTTGCCCTGCGCGTTGCGCAGCGGCTCCATCCAGCGTTCCACGTAGGGCACCAGAAGCAGCGGGCCCACCATGGTCTGGCGCCCCGCGTAGGTGGCGGCGAGCTCGCTGGCCGCCTCTCGCTGGCTCTCGCCGCGGGCGCGGTTGATCGAATCGATCTCTCCCAGCGGAATGCAAAGGAGCAGCAGCAGGAAGAGCAGGCCGGCGACCTTGGCCAGCATGGAGCTCATTACGGCCCTGAGCAGCTGAAGCATGTTTTTCTCTCCTCGTCTGTAGCGATGGCCGCGATGCTCGCCGCGCGAGCCGAAGGCCGTGTGAAGGGCCCGGGCCGCACCGCTTCACACAGACTTCACACAGCGGATGCGGGTGGCCGTCGACTTCAAGGCGCCTTCCAACTGGCTTCTCGCGCGGTGGAGAAAGTTGCGGCCGTGCAAGTTCGCACGGACAAGGACCCCCGCCATGGATGCCCAAACCACCCCACGTCCCGGCCGCTGGCTCTGGCTCGCCACCGTGAGCCTGGCGACAGCGGGCTTCATCGCCATGGGCGTGCGCCCGGTGCACGCGCAGGAAGCGCCCGCCGGCCCGCGCCAGAAGACCGAGAGCCCCTATTTCTTCGTGAAGAGCGACGACCCCTCGGTCGACCGCCTGCCGCTGAAGGGCTCCGAGGTCTCGGTGAAGATCTCGGGCGTGATCGCCGACGTGACGGTCACGCAGACCTACCGCAACGAAGGCCAGCGGGCCATCGAGGCGAAGTATGTTTTCCCCGGCTCGACCAAGGCCGCAGTGAGCGGCCTCAACGTGCGGCTGGCCGACCGGCTCATCACCGCGCAGATCCGCGAGAAGCAGCAGGCGCAGATCGAATACGACAAGGCCAAAAAGGAAGGCAAGACCGCCGCGCTGCTGGAGCAGCAGCTGCCCAACGTGTTCCAGATGAACGTCGCCAACATCCTGCCGGGCGACGATGTGAAGGTGGAGCTTCGCTACACCGAACTTCTGGTGCCGCAGTCGGGCAACTACCAGTTCGTGTTCCCGACTGTGGTTGGGCCGCGCTACAACTCGCCGCAGTCGGAGAACGTACAGGCCAAGTGGGTTGCCCAGCCCACGCTGCCTGCAGGCACGGCAGCCGGCACCAGCTTCAAACTCAAGGCCACCATCGACACGCCGATGGGCATCAAGGAGATCCGCTCGGCCACGCATGCCATCGACGTGAAGAAGAGCGACGAGGACCAGCACGCCGATGTGGTGCTCGCAGCAGACGGCCGCCCCGCCGACAACCGCGACTTCGTGCTCGACTACCGCCTCGCGGGCGAGAAGATCGAATCGGGCCTGATGCTCTACAAGGGCCAGGGCAACAACGCGGAGAACTTCTTCCTCGCGATGATCGAGCCGCCCAAGGCCGTGGCCGCCAGCGCGATCTCGCCGCGCGACTACATCTTCGTGGTCGACATCTCGGGCTCGATGCACGGCTTTCCGCTCGACACCGCGAAGACGGTGCTGGAGCGCCTGATCGGCGGGCTGCGGCCGAGCGACACCTTCAACGTGCTGCTGTTCTCGGGCAGCAACAGGATGCTCTCGCCCAAGTCGGTGCCGGCCACGCGCGCCAACATCGAGCAGGCGCTGGCCACCATCAAGAACTACAGCGGCAGCGGCAGTACCGAGCTCATCCCGGCGCTCAAGCGCGTATATGCAGAGCCGAAGGAAGAGAACGTGTCGCGCACCGTGGTGGTGGTGACCGACGGCTACGTGACGGTGGAGCGCGAGGCCTTCGAGCTGGTGCGCAACAACCTGTCGAAGGCCAACGTGTTCGCCTTCGGCATCGGCTCCTCTGTCAACCGCAGCCTGATGGAAGGCATCGCACGCGCCGGCATGGGAGAGCCCTTCATCATCACCGACCCGATCCAGGCCCCCGAGCAGGCCGCGCGCTTCCGCCGCATGGTGGAGTCGCCGGTGCTCACGAACGTGAAGGCCACCTTCGGCGGCCTCGACGTGTACGACGTGGAACCGCAGGCGCTGCCCGACGTGCTCGGCGAGCGCCCGGTGATCGTGTTCGGCAAGTGGCGCGGCGAGGCCAGGGGCCGCGTGATCATCGAAGGCCAGGGCGCGAGCGGCCCCTATCGCCAGGAAGTGCGCATCGACGGCAGCACCCGCCAGGACACGGCCGCGCTGCGCACGCTGTGGGCGCGCCACCGCATCCAGAGCCTGAGCGACCAGGAGACGCTGGAAGGCGGCACGGCCCTGAAGGACCGCATCACCGAACTCGGCCTGAAGTACAGCCTGCTCACGCAATACACGAGCTTCATCGCCGTCGACAAGGTGGTGCGCAACCTCGCGCCGCAGGACAGCGTGGGTGTGGACCAGCCGCTGCCCCTGCCGCAAGGCGTGAGCGAGCTGGCGCTCGGCGCCGAGGTGCCGAGCACGCCCGAGCCCGAGTCGCTGGGCGCCATCGCCGTCGTGCTGTCGATGCTCGCCATGCTGCGCCGCCGCGCGCGCCGCAACGACGCGCGCCGCTTCACCGCCTGACCCGTCCGTAAGAAAGAAAAGAATGTCACTGGCAATGCTTGCCCACCGCCATCCGCGCATCGTGGACTGGGGCATCCACATCGACCGCACGCCGGCCGCCGGCTGGATCGGCCTGCAGTTCGTCGCGCTGATGCCCACCTGGGTGTGGATGGCCCAGCGCATGCGCGACGGCTCCGACGATCCGCTGGGCCTGCTGGCCCTGGTCGCGCTCGCGGCGCTGGCCTGGAGCCGCCGGCGCGAGCTGCGCGCATCGCCGCGCCTGGGCTGGCTGGCGCTGGCCGGTGCGGGCACGGTGCTCGCAACGCTGATGCGCACGGGGCTCGGCTTCGTGCCCGCGCTGCCGCCGCTCGCGGCCGGGTTGGTCGCGGTGCTGGCGCTGGCCTGCGGGCTGCTGGCCTTCCTGCCGCGCAAGGTGGCGGCGCTGCCGGTGGCCGGCCTCGCGGTGCTCGCGCTGCCGCTGCTCTCGTCGCTGCAGTTCTATGCCGGCTATCCGCTGCGCGTGGTGACGGCCGAGGTCAGCCGCTGGCTGCTGTCGCCCGGCTTCGAGGTGGCGCGCGAAGGCGCCACCCTCGCGGTCGACGGCCGGCTGGTCATCGTCGATGCGCCCTGCTCCGGCGTGCAGATGGTGTGGTTGGGCTATTTCACGGGCTGCGCGGTCGCGCTGTGGGCTTCGCGCAGCGGCCGCGACTTCATGGCGCGGCTGCCGATGGTCGGCCTGCTGGAGCTTGCCGGGAACATCGTGCGCAACAGCGTGCTGATCGCCTTCGAGGGCGCCGGCCATCCGCTCGTGCCATGGGCGCACAACGCGCTGGGCCTGGTGCTGCTGGCCGCGGTGTGCGGCGCCATCGCCCGGCTGATGGTGCCGGCCCGCCCCGCGCCCGAAGCCGCCGAACTGCCCATTCCGGGCCTGATCACCACCCAGGGAGCCCGCCATGTCGACACCGTTCTTTGAACGCTGGTTCGCGAACCATTTCATCAACCGCATCGGCCACAAGACGGCTTTCGCGCTGGCGATGCTGATGTGCATGCTGTGGTCGGCCGCGGCCGCCCTGCGCACCCCGGCCGAATCGATGGCGCCTGCCGTCGCCTCGCATGAGTGGCCGAGCGAATGGGACGGTGCTGCGCTGCGCCCGCTGGCGCTGAGCGACGTGGAGCAGCGTTTTGCCGACCGCTTCCCCGGCGCCATCGGCCGCATGACCGACGGCACCCGGACGCTGGTGATGCGCGAGGTCAGCCAGCCCACGCGCATGCTGCACCCGGCCGCGGACTGCTACCGCGCGCTGGGCTACCGCATCGAGCAGGCGCGGCTGGAGCGCGACGCCCAGGAGCGCATGTGGCGCTGTTTTGTTGCGCAACGGCACGGAGCGCAAAAAATCCGCGTCTGCGAGCGCATCGTCGACGCCCAAGGCACGGCTTTCACAGACACTTCAAGCTGGTACTGGGCAGCCGCCAGCGGCCAATCGCATGGGCCGTGGCAAGCTGTCACCGTAGCGAGACCGATCTGAGAAACCTGCCTGTGAAGAAGACCCTGCGATTTGTGCTCTATGGCCTGCTGGCCCTGGTCATTACGGCCTTTGTAGCTATCTTTTTGATAGTCAAGCTGGCGCTCGCGCCGGCTGCCGGCGAATGGAGCACCACGGTGAAGGCGGGGCCGCTGAATTTCGAGATCGGCGTGCCGACGGCGGTGCGCGTGGCCACCTCGACATGGTTCGCGCCTTACCTCGATGGCCGTTCGTTCGACACCCGCTTCGGCACCGTGCGCTTCGCCTGGAAGCCGGCCGGCGAGATGCTGGAAATGCAGTGCGCGCCGTGCAGCGCCGACGTGCCGGCGCTGGGCACCCAGCCGATCCGCGTCGAACGCCTGGTGGCCACGGTCAAGCGCGACGGCAACACGCTCGCCGGCACCTTCGAGGCCACGCCGCAGAGCAACGACGCCAGCCAGCTGCAGGGCCAGTGGGACGGCAGGCTCATGCCGAAGAACATCCATCTCAACGCCAGCGTGCAGGACGCGCCGATCGCCCGCTGGTATGCGGTGCTGGTGCCCGCCCTGCCCGAACTCCAGCGCGCGCGCATCGGCGGCACGCTCGCGCTGCGCGGCCAGCTGGTGCTGCCCGAGGCCACTTTCGCGGTGCAGCCCGCCATCAGCCAGTTCACCGTGGAAGGGCTGGGCACCGAGGCCATGCTGGGCGCGCGCACCAGCTGCGGCCCGTCGGCCAAGCTCACCAACGACAGCTGGCTGGCGCGCGCAGTCATCGCGGCCGAAGACCAGCGCTTCTTCACCCACGGCGGCTACGACCTGACCGAGATCCTCGCTTCCATCGACAACAACCAGAAGCCCGGCCAGACGCGGCGCGGCGGCAGCACGCTGACGCAGCAGCTCGCCAAGCTGCTGGTGACGGGCAGCGACCGCACCGCCGAGCGCAAGCTGCGCGAGCTGCTCTATGCGGTCGAGATGGAGCAGACGCTGGGCAAGGCCCGCATCCTGCAGCTGTACCTCGACAACGCGCCCTGGGGCGGCAACCTCTGCGGTGCAGAGCCTGCGGCGAAGCGCTATTTCAAGCGCAGCGCGCGCACGCTCGAGCCGGCGCAGGCCGTGTGGCTCGCAGCCATGCTGCACAAGCCGCAGGCCGTGCTCGAGCAATGGCGCCGCGACGGCCAGGTCGACCCCGAGCGCATCAAGTGGATCGCCGAGGGCATCCGCGGCATCAGCCGCAACCAGCGGGAAGCCCTGCTCAAGAGCGTGGCCGCGGCAAAGTTCACGGCGCCGGAGGCCGTCACGCAATGAGCACGCTCCAACTGTCCGCGGCCGACATCGAAGCGATCGAGCGGGCCACCATCGCGGCGGTCTCGCCCGACCTGACGGAAGAAATCGACGGCTGGCTCCTGCCCTTCGCGAGTGGCACCGTCAAGCGCGCGAAGTCGGCCGTGCCGCTGCACCGCGACGAGGTCGAAGCCGCCACGCTCGACCGCATCGAGGACCGCTACGACAGCCGCCAGGCGGCGCCCGCGCTTCGGCTGGCCGATGCCCCCTGCTTCGACAGCCTGCGCGCAGATCTCGAGCGCAGGCACTACGTCGCCGACAGTCCCACCTGCGTGCAGGTCGCTTCGGTCCAGCGCATGCGGCAGGTGGCGGCGCCCGGCGCGGCCTTGGCCGACGTCGACAGCGCACCCGACGACGCGTGGTCGGCGCTCTTCCTCGGCGAAGGCTTCGACCCGGTGGACGGCGCCCACCGCGTGCGCATGCTGTCTCGCGCCAAAGGCACGCTCTATGCCAGCGTGCGCGAGCACGGCCGTACGCTGGCCGCCGGCGCGATGGCTTTCGGCCACGGCTGGGCCAGCGTGCACGGCATGCGCACCGACCAGGCGCAGCGCGGCCGCGGCCTGGCGGGCCGCGTGCTGGCCGGGCTGGCGCAGGCGGCGTCGGAACGCGGCTTCGATCGGGTGTTCCTGCAGGTTGACGCGGGCAACCAGGCGGCGCGCTCGCTGTACCGGCGCGCGGGTTTCGAGACGCACTGGACCTACAGCTACTGGCAGCGCCGGCAGCGGGCCTGACGCGGCATTCCGTACGCGCCGCCGGCTGACAGCGCACGGGTGGCGCGTCGCGGGAGTTAGTGCCACCATGGGCGCATGACGAACGCCAACCACCACGCCAACCACCCCACCGATCCCGTCGCCGCGCCGCGCGGCATCGACCACATCGTGGCCGGTGTCTCCACCAGTGACGGCGACGGCGTGAAGCTCACCCGCGTGCTGCAGCAGCCGCTGCAGAAGCGGCTCGACCCGTACCTCATGCTCGATGCCTTCGGCAGCGACAACCCGGGCGACTACATCGGCGGCTTTCCCAACCATCCGCACCGCGGCTTCGAGACCGTCACGTACATGATCGCGGGGCGCATGCGGCACCGCGACAGCGCGGGCCACGAAGGGCTGCTCGAGAACGGCGGCGTGCAGTGGATGACTGCCGGCCGCGGCCTCGTGCACAGCGAACTTCCGGAACAGGAAGAAGGGCTGATGGAGGGCTTCCAGCTCTGGCTCAACCTGCCCGCGAAGGACAAGATGCGCGAGCCCTGGTATCGCGACATCCAGAGTGCGGAGATTCCTGAATTCACCACCACCGCAGGCGTGCGCGTTCGCGTGATCGCCGGCGCGAGCCACGGCATCGAGGGCGCCGTGCGGCGCGCCCACACGGAGCCGCTCTACCTGGACATCGAACTGCCGCCGGGTGCCGAATTCGCGCAGCCGCTGCCGCACGACCACAACGCGCTGGTCTACGTGTTCCGCGAATCGCTGTGGATCGCCGGCAGCGAGATTCCCACGCGGCGCATGGCCATCCTCGCCAACGACCCCGGCAGCGACGGCGTGGTGCTGCGCGCCGGTGCGACCAACCACAGCCCGGCGCGGGCCCTGCTCATCGCCGGCAAGCCGCTGAACGAACCCATCGCGCAGTACGGGCCCTTCGTGATGAACACGTCCGAGCAGGTCAGGCAGGCGGTGCACGACTTCCAGAACGGGAAGCTGGGCTGAGCGGGCGGGCCGGAGAGCGCCGGGCGAGCTATGTAGTTGCCCGCCTACCGAAGATCGGCGCCATGCAGATGCACCGGCGATGGCGGCACAGCCTAGATTGCGTGCATGCCCCCCAACATCCGCAAAGGACAGGCGCCCGATACGCTGCAGCGCGCCGAGTTCCACGAACGCTTCATGCAGCCCTTCCAGGACCCTGCCTTCCGCGCCGAGGCCGATTCGCTGCGGCGCATCGAGCTCATCGCCTGGCAGGCCTACGAGGAGGGCCGCAAGGCGCCGGTCACCCGCAAGGCCGGGCCGGGTTACGCGGATCCGGAGTACGAACTCTCCGTCGACTGGCTGGAGGCCAAGGCGCGCATCGACGCCGCGCAGGCAGCGTGGAGCCAGCCTCAGACCCCTTCGCGCGTGCTGCTGGTGAACGGCTCGCCGCGCAACGACGGCACCTGCCCGGGCGAAGTTTCCAAGACCTGGCGCCTCGCGCAGCTCGCACGTGAAGTGCTGGAAGGCAGCGGCATCGAGACCGATTTGCTCGACCTCAGTCTGCTCACCTCCGAATACGGGCGGCAGATCCATCCCTGCAAGGGCTGCGTCTCCACCGCGATGCCGCTGTGCCACTGGCCCTGCAGCTGCTACCCCAACCATTCGCTGCGCCAGACCGGCGACTGGATGAACGAGATCTACGAGCGCTGGGTATCCGCCCACGGGGTGATCCTGCTGACGCCCACGCACTGGTACCAGGCCTCGAGCCCGCTGAAGCTGATGATCGACCGGATGGTCTGCGCCGACGGCGGCAACCCCGACCCCACCAGCACGCATGGCAAGAAGCCCGAAGAGGCCAAGGCGCTGGAGCTGGAAGGCTGGGGCTATCCCAAGCACCTCGACGGGCGTGCCTACGGCGTGGTGGTGCACGGCGACGTGGCCGGCGT
Source organism: uncultured Variovorax sp. (assembly GCA_913776885.1). Taxonomy (GTDB): domain Bacteria; phylum Pseudomonadota; class Gammaproteobacteria; order Burkholderiales; family Burkholderiaceae_C; genus Variovorax. Next base: position 16,404 of record CAJYQC010000139.1, on the reverse strand, counting down.
GGAGAGCCTGCGGCGCAACCTCTGCGACTGGCTCGACTGGATGGGCCTGATCGATGCCGGCACGCAGGCGCGGCTGGACCGCTACATCGGCTACTACGAGCCCTACGCCACCAGCCACGACACGCTGGATGCCGATGCCGACATGCAGGAGGAAGTGCGCCAGGTGGCACGCGCCGTCGCCAAGGCGGTCGGCGAGTTGCGCGCCGGCCGGCTGCAGCCGCCCGACCGCGGGCTGAAGCGGCCGCGGCCGAAGTGAACCGGCGCGCGTTCACCGTTCTTTACCCAAGCTCACGCCGGGCTAACGGATGCGATACAGAGCGCTTCCACACTTCGTCTCACCTGCTGCCCATCGGTGGCAGGCTTCTTCGAAAGGAAGCACTCTCATGATCTCTCTCCGCCAACGCATCGTCTGGGCCAGCCTGCTGGGTTCGGCCGCCATCGCCTCTTCGGGCGCCTTCGCTCAAGCGCCGGCAGTCGCTCCGTCAGCAGCCGCACCTACCGCGGCGGTGGCCCAGGCCGACAACGCCGCCGCGCCCAAGGCGCAGCACAAGCGCATGGACCCGGCCCAGCGCATGGAGCGCATGAAGGAACACCGCGCGAAGCGTCTCGCGGCCCTGAAGGAAAAGCTCAAGCTCACCTCCGCGCAGGAAGGTGCATGGAGCACCTACACGAGCGCGACGCAGCCGCCGGCCGGTCCGCGTCCGCACATGGACCGCGCCGAGTTCGCCAAGCTGACCACGCCACAGCGCCTGGAACGCATGCAGGCCCGCCAGGCCGAACGCAGCGCGATGTTCGCCAAGCGCGCCGAAGCCACGAAGACCTTCTACGCCGCGCTGACGCCGGACCAGCAGAAGACCTTCGACACCGAGACCGCGCACTTTGGCCATCGCGGCCACCGCGGCCATGACGGCGCCAGCCACGGTGCGCCCGCGGCCCCCGCCAAGAGCTGATCGACAGCCAGCCGCCCGGCGGCAACCGAAGAAAAAGCCCGCAACGCGAAAGCGCTGCGGGCTTTTTTCATTGGCGCCGGATCTGGAATCCGGCACTTACCTGCTTCTTACTTGGGCGTTCCGGTCTTGTCGGTCGGGTTGGTCACCACGTCCGGGCGTTCACCCTTCTCGCCGAAGCGCGGCGCCACCTTGCGGCCGGTCTGGCTGACTTCGGCACGCGACATTTCGCCGGTCGGCTGGGGCATCGCGTTGGGCTGGCTGTTGACCGTGGTGGTCACCTCGCCTTTCGGAACGGGGTTGTTGGCGTTGTTGCGGTTATGAGCGCGGGCCTCGGCCTTCACGGCGTCCCGCGATGCGGGCATCGTGTAGTCGGGGCGCTGCGGCGGGTTCGCCACGCCGGCGGGCGTCATCGTGCTGGCCTGGCCGCCGACCGACGGATTGGGCTGCGCCGGGATGGAGGTGGCCTGCGCCATGGCGAGGCTGGCGCCGCCGAGCAGCGCAGCGAAGAGGATGGCGCGGATGGAAGCTTGATGTCTCATGGATGATCTCCTTGTGGCTTGGTCCATTTGTTCATTCCGCAGGGAAAGAGTCCGGGTCCCGCTCTTCTTTTCCCTGCGAACCGTGGAATCACCGTAGGAGCCCCGCAACCCCGGCCGTGTGGGGGTGCGGCAGGCGTGCCTGTAGGAGCCCGCCGTCCGCAGACGAAGGCGGCAGATTGGCGGCGGGAAGAAGTTGGCGCGTTCCTACAGTCGGCACGAGTACGGCCACGTACAACAGTCAGGACGATGTCTTCCTCACCCATCATTCCCGACGCCAGCGCACCCGACGCGCAGACCAGCGCCGACACGGCCCTGCCTGCCGAGGCTGCCACGCAGGTTTTGCCGACTTCGCTGAAAGTGATGACGGTGAACACCCACAAGGGATTCACCGCGCTCAACCGCAAGTTCATTCTTCCGGAACTGCGCGACGCGGTGCGCACGGTGGGTGCCGACGTGGTGTTCCTGCAGGAAGTGCTGGGCACGCATTCGCGCCATTCGCGCAAGGTGGACAACTGGCCCGAGGCGCCGCACTACGAATTCCTGGCCGACACCATCTGGCCGCAGTTCGCCTACGGCCGCAACGCGGTGTATCCGAAGGGGCACCACGGCAATGCGGTGCTCTCCAAATTCCCGATCGTGCATTTCCGCAACCACGACGTGTCGGTGAGCGGCCCCGAGAAGCGCGGCCTGCTGCATTGCGTGCTGCGCCTGCCGGGCCGCTCGGTCGACGTGCACGTGATCTGCGCCCACCTTGGCCTTGCAGAGGCGCACCGGCAGCAGCAGCTGGAGCTGCTGTGCCACATCGTGCGCGACGAGGTGCCATCCGACGCCCCGCTGATCGTGGCGGGCGACTTCAACGACTGGCGCGGCCGCGCGCACGAGATCCTCGAGAAAGGCGCTTCGCTGCGCGAGGTCTTCGTGCACGCCACCGGCCGCGCGGCCCGGACCTTTCCGGCGCGCTTCCCGATGCTGTCGCTGGACCGCATCTACGTGCGCAATGCCGGTGCGCATGCGCCCGTGGTGCTGCCGCGCAGGCCGTGGTCGCACCTGTCGGATCACGCGCCGCTGGTGGCCGAGATCGATCTTTGAACGAGCACGCCATGAGCGACGCGAACAACGCAAACAACCACTGGATCGCCGGCAACGGCATCGAACTTCTCGAGAACGGCGAGGAGTTCTTCCCGCGCGTGTTCGAGGTCATCCGCCAGGCGCAGCGCGAGGTGATCGTCGAGACCTTCATCCTGTTCGAGGACAAGGTCGGCCTGCAGCTGCACGCAGCAATGCGCGAGGCGGCGCTGCGCGGCGTGAAGGTCGACCTGATGATCGACGGCTTCGGCTCGCCCGATCTCTCGCGCGAGTTCATCGAGGGCCTGACCTCGGCCGGCGTGAAGGTGCGGGTGTTCGACCCGGGCCGCCGCTTCATGGGCCAGCGGCTGAACGTGTTCCGCCGCATGCACCGCAAGATCGTGGTGGTCGACGGCGAGCGTGCGTTCGTGGGCGGCATCAACTACTCGGCCGACCACCTGCTCGACTACGGCCCCATGGCCAAGCAGGACTACGCGGTGGAACTGCAGGGCCCGATCGTGGCCGAGATCCACCAGTTCGTGCTGCGCGCCATCGCGCTGGGAGGCAAGGGCGCGGGCTGGTTCCGCCGCAGGCTGCGCCAGGCGCCGGGCGTCCTTCAAATGCCGCACGCCGGCACGGCAGACGCGATGTTCGTGACGCGCGACAACCGCCATCACACCAACGACATCGAGCGGCAGTACCGAACTGCGATTCGCGCTGCGCGCGAGCGCATCGTGATAGCGAACGCGTATTTCTTTCCGGGCTACCGGCTCATCAAGGAGCTGCGGCGCGCAGCGCGGCGCGGCGTGGACGTGCGGCTCATCCTGCAGGGCGAGCCCGACATGCCGATCGTGAAGACCGCCGCCAGCATGCTCTATCACCACCTGCTGCATGCGGGCGTGCGCATCTACGAGTACTGCGATCGCCCGCTGCACGGCAAGGTCGCGCTGATGGACGGCAAGTGGAGCACCGTGGGCTCCAGCAACCTCGATCCGCTGAGCCTCTCGCTCAACCTCGAGGCCAACGTGATCGTGCGTGACGAAGCCTTCAACCGCGTGCTGTACGAGCGCCTCGAGAAGCTGATGCAGCACAGCTGCAAGCAGGTGGAGGCTTCCGACCTCGCCAGCGAGTGGAGCGGCTGGCGGCTGGTGCGCAGCTTCTTCGTCTTCCACGTCATGCGCTGGTATCCGGCCCTGCTGGGCCGCCTGCCGCGCCACGTGCCGCGCCTGACGCCGGCGGAAGCCACCGACCTTGCGAGCCGGCGCGACACCGGGCTCAGCAATCCGACCGGCGGCGCCACTCAGACGGAAGCGGCCTGAGCCGCAGCAGGAGCCTGCCCCCATGAGCGCCATGGCCCTGTCGCGCCAAAGCTGGTGGCCCTGGGTGCGCCGTGCGGCCGTATGGGGCTTCTTCGCGCTGATCGCGTGGCTGATCGTGCGGCAGGCGCTCGCCGTCGAATGGGAGGACGTGTTCGACGCGATCCGCGCGCGGCCCGCCGCGTCGCTGCTCGCGGCCGCGGCGCTGGCGGCCGCCAGCTTCGCGCTCTACAGCACCTACGACCTGCTGGGCCGGCACCTCACGCGGCACAGGCTGGGCACGCCCACGGTGATGGGCGTGACCTTCATCAGCTACGCCTTCAACCTCAACCTGGGCTCGCTGGTGGGCGGCGTGGCCTTCCGCTACCGGCTGTATTCGCGGCTGGGGCTTTCCAACGACACGATCACGCGCGTGCTGGGCTTCAGCATGCTGACCAACTGGCTGGGCTACCTCGTGGTGGCCGGTGCGGCCTTCTGCTTCTGGCCGATGGCGCTGCCGCCCGAGTGGAAGATCGGCAGCGAGGGGCTTCGCATCCTCGGCGCGGCGCTGCTGGCGGTCGCGCTGGCCTACGTGGCGGTCTGCGCCTTTGCGAGCGGGCGCGTGCTGCAGGTGCGCGGCCACGGCCTCAAGGTGCCGGGGCTCGCGATGGCGCTGCTGCAGCTTGCGATGTCGTGCGCCAACTGGTCGCTGATCGGCGGTGTGATCTGGTTCCTGCTGCAGGGCCAGGTGGCCTATGTGCAGGTGCTCGCGGTGCTGCTGGTGGCGGCGGTGGCGGGCGTGGTCACGCACGTGCCGGCGGGGCTCGGCGTGCTGGAGGCGGTGTTCGTCGCGCTGCTGTCGCACGAGGTGCCGCAGGCACAGCTGCTCGGTGCCCTGCTGGCGTACCGGGGCCTCTACTACCTGCTGCCCCTGGCGGTGGCCGCGCTGGCCTACCTCTTCACCGAGGCCCGGGCCAGGCGGCTGCGCGGCAAGCGCTAGCCGAGGCCTAGAAGTGATACGTGTAGCGCAGCCGCAAGAAGTTCTCGCCCGGGTTGGGCTTCTTGATGCCGGCGTTGGAGAAGTGCTGCAGCCGCAGCGCGAGTTCGTGCGCGCCGTGCTCACCGAAGCTGCGTCCGATGCCGATCGCCTCGGTGAACTGGAACGCGGTGCTGAAGCTGCGATCGGGCGTGCGGTAGACGTGGTCCATCACGGTGGCGCCGATGCCGCCTTCGGCGAACCACGGCGAGCTGCCCTGCGCGAAGCGGTAGCGCCAGGTGTAGATCGCGCCGATCTGCGCGTAGTCGTGCGGACCGCTGCCCAGCGCCGGTGCATGCCAGTTGCTGAGGAAAAGATCCCAGTAAGTGGTGAGCGCTCCCTCCTGCACCGGCTGCCGCGGCGACCACGGAATGGTCATGCCCACCGTGGCCGGATCGGTGCTGCCCCTTTCGCCATGCGCCGCATGGCCGCCTTCGAAATAGAAGCCGCGCTCCTTGTCTTCGAAGGCGTGGGCGCAGTTGCCTGCCAGACCGAGGAAAGCCGCGACCAGAGCGGTTGCGGCAAGAGGTGGGCAGGTGCTGAATCTCATGATGTGGCGGGCGGATGCACCCGATGGGATTGAGGAGTCATCTTCAATCTCCGTGGCGGTGCGCACAGGCCCGGCACGTAATTTCCACATCGGAAGGTAGGACTCGATCAACAAAAATGTAGAACCGTTGTTCTTGTGCACCAACCGCTTGCGCAGGCCCGCGCCCATAGTGGCCTCGACCCCTTCCATCGCCAGTCCAACATGTCGTCGCCTTCTTCTTTTTCCTCAAGTCCGGTCGCGCGCCTCCAGGGGCCGCTCATGCAGCAGTGGCTCGACCTGGCGCTCAAGACCCAGGAGATGCTGCTGTCCTCCGGCCTGGTGATCGGCATGCGCACAGGACGCATGGCACGCGCGGGGCTGGCGCCCAACGCGGACGATCTGGCCGAGTTCCAGCTCATGGGACAGGAAAAGCTCGAGGCCGCGAGCGAGTCGGGCATCGCGATGGCGCGGCAGTGGCACAGCAGCCACTTCTCGCTGGCCAACCGGGTGCTGCAGCAGTGGGTGCAGAGCACGACGGCCTTCTTCTCGCTCGCGGGCAGCGTCACGCCGGCACAGGCGGCCGCGCACGGCGATGCCTTCGTGCAGTCGGCGGCGGACACGGTCGATGCGGCGAGCGAGCTGCCCGAGATCGCGGCGCGCATCGCCAGGCAGGGCCTCGCGCCGATCCACGCCGCCGCCACGTCCAATGCGCGGCGGCTCTCGGGGCTCGACGAGGCCTGAGCTTTTTCCTTCAGGCCTTTGCGGGCACCAGCGTCAGCAGCGTGATCTCCGAAGGCGCGCCGAAGCGCTTGGGCGGCCCCCAGTAGCCGGTGCCGCGGCTCACGTAGACCCACATGTCGTGCAGCCGGTGCAGGCCGGCCGTGAAGGGCTGCTGCATCGGCACGAAGAGATTCCACGGAAAGAACTGGCCGCCGTGCGTATGGCCCGACAGCTGGAGCTGGTAGCCGGCCGCGGCCGCCACCGGCGCGCTGCGCGGCTGGTGCGCGAGCAGCACGCGCGTGTGCACCAGCGGCGGCGCATCGTGCAGCGCCAGGTGCGGGTCGCTGGCATGCGACGCGTCGAAGTGGCCGGCGGTGAAGTCGGTGACGCCGGCGAGCACCAGCGCGCTTTCGAAGAGCTCTTCATCGGTCTGTGCGCCGCGCACGTTGCGCGTCTGCAGCACCACGTGCTCGTTGAGCAGCACCTTCAGGCCCAGGCGGCGCAGCTCGTCGATCCAGGCATGCGCCCCGGCGTAGTACTCGTGGTTGCCGGTGACCACGAAGGTGCCGTGGCGGGCGCGCAGCCCGGCCAGCGGCGCGATGTGCTCGCGCAGCTCGGGCACGCTGCCGTCGACCAGGTCGCCAGTGATCGCGATGGCGTCCGCGCCCAGGCGGTTCACCGCGTCGACGATGCGCTGGATGTAGGTGTTGCGGATCGTCGGACCCACGTGGATGTCGCTGAGCTGCGCGATGCTGAAACCTTCGAGCGCCTGCGGCAGGCCGCGGATCGGCACCTCCACCCGCTTCACGCCGGCCGTGCGGCGCGCATTCAGGAAGCCGATGACCGAGGTGGCGGTGGCCAAGAGCAGCACGGCCAGCGCACTCCAGGGCAGCAACGCGTTCCACTGCACCTGCATGCCGCCCAGCCTGCCCGCGATCCAGGCCAGCGCCAGGCCGGCGTCGCGCAGCAGCGTGAGCACGAACATCGAGGAGAACCAGCCCATGCTGATCAGGCCGGTCCACTTGAGCACGTCGCTGTTTCCTGCGCCCTCCCGCCGGCCGCGGCGCGAGACGAAAGGCAGGGGAATCGTCACCGCCGACACCGCGAGCGCGGCGAGCGCCAGCGGCCAGGCGGGTGTGAGCATGGCCAGCGCGGGCAGCAGGCGCAGCGCGATGTAGACGTGCAACAGCGCGGTGAGCGCGCTCAGGGGACGGATCGGCATCGGGGCAATGGGATCGGGCACTGCCCGGGACAGGCCATCTGCAAGGCGCATGCCGCGCATTCAAGACACTGCGAAGCGCCTGGGTCGCTATTTTTTCTATAGCTGACGATGCCCGGATAGCAAGCCTTGCGGCTAGGCCAATCCACGATTGTGCGCCAGAACCGGGGCCGCGCCCGGCCCCTGCGCGCCTGGCGCTACTGCACCGTGCGCGTGCCGGCCGAAGCCATGTCGGTGCCGGCCGGCCAGACGAACGTCGCCTTGGCGCCTGCGCCCTGCGGCACGTGCAGCTGTTGCTTCAGCACCTGGCTGCCGAGCCGGGCCTCGACTTCGTAGCTGCCCGGCTCGAGCCGCGCCACCATGAAGGGGCCGCCCGAGACCACGTTGTCGAGCAGCGCCGCGCCGCTGCTGTCGCGCACTGTCACGTGGACGTTGGCGGCGAAGTCGGCGCCCTTGCTGTCCTTGACCGCGAATTCGAAGGTGGCGGGCCAGCGCGGGGACACGGTCTCCATCAGCTTGGCTTCGTCGCTGCCGATGCCGCCGCTCATGTATTCGACGCCGTGCGACATGTAGATCGGAGGATTCATCGCGGCCTGCGCCGGCGTGAGCGCGCCGAACAGGACGGCACCGCAGAACATCGCAGCCGCCAGCGGCCGCATCACGCGCAGCGAAGATGGGAAACGGGAGTTCATGGTCAGGTCCTTTCTTTCCTTGGTCGTCGTGGCAAGAGGCCACGAAGCCACTGTGCGGCGCACGGCTTAGGAAAGTCTGACCTGGAGGCCCGCCGCGGCGGGCCCTGCTCAGCGGATGCTGGCGGAGGTCTGCGCGAGGGTCTGCGGCTGCGGCGGCATCACCGAGGCCATGTCGAAGTTCGACGGCCACACGAAGGAAGTGCGCGCGGGCACGCCTGCGATCACGACCAGCGTCTGCGTCAGCGTGAGGCCGCCGAGCGTCACGTTCACGTCGTAGGCGCCCGGATTCAGGCGCGCGAGCATGTACGGGCTCTGCGACTCCACGTTCATCACCGTCTGGCCGGTGTATTTCTGGCGGATCTCCACCGCGGCCTTGGCCGGGAAGCCCGGCTTGAGCGCGCCCTTGCCGTCGCTGATGCCCAGCTCGATGGTGGCGGCCCAGCGCGGCGAGACCATTTCCATGAACGCGGCCTCGTCCCTGGCGGCGCCCCCGCACATGTATTCGATGCCCTGCGCCATCTGGATGGGCGGGTTGGTGAACGCGTGGGCCGTGCTCACGGCCCCGAGGAATGCTGCTGTGCCGCCCAATACCAGCGCGGCCAGGGGCCGGCGGAGACGCTTAGGGTTCATTGCTGTGTGGTCCTCGATCTTGCGTGACGTGAAATCCGTCGGGGATTTTGCTTAGCAAGAGTCGGGCTAGATATAGCGTTTACGAGGAACGATCCGCGGATCGGAACTGAATGCTATTGTTTTCATAGCTGATGACGACCATGTGACGCGCATCCAGCATGGATTTGCCAGGCGCCTCCACGAAAACCCTGATCGGACGTCTGGCGCACGTTGGAGCCGCGTGTGCGTGCCGCCTGACCGAAGTCCGGTGCGCAAGCCTGCAGAGGTGCATTGGTGCGCGCCTACAGCGGTGCATCGGCCCGCGCGATATCAATGGCTGGAGCAAGGATCAACAAGGAGCTTCAGCCATGAGCATCGAATCGACGATCAACGAGTTCAAAAGAGTGGACGCCCAGCGCGCGGACTACCCGGGCGAGCATCTCGCGGTGCTTGCGGCGGGTGTTGTGCTGCTGCTGGCGGCCGGGCGCAGCCGCTCGTTCCTGGCGCGGGTCGCCATCGGCGCTGCCGGCGGCGCGCTGGTGGGGCGGGCGGCGAGCGGCACCGGCGGCATCGCCCGGCTGGCGGGCGCTCTTCAGAACGGAGGCCTGGCATGGCCGCGGCGTTGACCGGCAGGCCCAGCGGCCGTGCGTCCGGGGTCGGGGATTCCCGGCGCTATTGGGCACCGTGCATCGGCATCGCGCTGGTGGCGATGTTCCTCTTCTACGTGACGCTGACGGATCTGGTGAAGGAAAGTGCCGCCCGAGCCGCAGCCCAGGTGGCCGTGATGCCGGCTGTCGTCCAGGCGCCGCTGCGGATGTCCACGCAGGCCCCGGAACCTGCCGCGGCCGAGGCCCCGGTGCGGATGGCCGCCGTCGTGCCTGCGGCTCGCCGCATCGAACGTTCGCAGCCCGCTGAACTTTCACCCGTCGTGGCAAAGCCGGTGCGCCTGGAGGTGACCAAGTGCGTGACGCCTTCCGGAGAGGCCGAATACTCGGACGGTCCCTGCTCCGAAGGCGCGCGTGCCACCACGCTGCGCTTGCAGCAATGACGAACGCCCGGGCGAACCGGGCGTACTTGGCGTACTGGGCGTGCCGGGCGTTGGGTTGATCGCCGTCGTGCGCTGGTGGGCGTGAGCCGGCGCTATTGCCGCGACGAAGCCATATGAGAATCCCGGCTGTCCGGCCGACGGCCTCTTCGGGAACGATCACATGCAAATGGAATGCGCCACCTCCAGCAGGAAGGCATCTTCACGTATCAGGCTTCGCGCCGCGGTGCTCGTGGCCCTGGCCATGTCGTCGGCGCCGATGCTGGCGATCGGCCAGGACGGCGGCATGAAGTGGTCGCAGGACCCCGCAACGGGCTGCCGCTTCGTTGCACCTTCCTCGCTGGGCACGGCGCCGGTCCACTGGACAGGCACCTGCTCCGCCGGCAAGGCCACGGGGCTCGGCATGCTGCGCGCACGCGCGGGCTCGACGGCCGGCGCGGCTTTCTACGGCGAGCTGCGCGAAGGCGTTCCGGTGATCGGTACCGTCGACCTGGACGGGGGCTTCCAGGTGGGCAGGTTCGTGCAAGGCGACATCGGCACACGCGACACCGATTGGCAGGACCGGCACGACGGCTTCGAGACGGCGATGCGCGCGGCGCGCGCGGTCAGCGCGCACTATGCCGGGCAGAAGAATGCGGCCTCGGCGCGGCACTACGGCGGTGTCGCGAAGAAGCTGGAGACACAGCTCGAGGGCGATTGATCGAAGAAGCTGCGCGCGCGTGCCGCTATCCGGCTATTCGATCAGCGCGCGCTTCACGTCTTCCTGCAGGCTGCGCAGGTGGTCGCGCATGGCCACGCGCGCGCGTTCGGCGTCGCGCGCGCGCAGGGCGCGGACGATCTCTCCGTGCTCGTCGTGGTTCTCCGAATGCCTGTGCAGCGGGCTGTGCAGACGGAAGAGCCGCGCGTTGACGCGAAGCTCCTCCACCAGCCGCGGGAACACGACATTGCCGCTGGCCGTTGCGATCAGCAGGTGGAAGCGGTCGTCGAAGTGCCAGTGCTCGGTCTCGCTGTGCTCGCCGCCGCCCAGCGTGGCGATGTCGGCCTCCAGAGCGTCGATCTCCGCATCGGTGATCTTGCCCACTGCCAGTGCGATCGCCTCGCACTCGATGACTTCGCGCGCGCGCATGCAGTCGAAGTACTCCTTGGTGCCGAGCGCGCGCACGGCATAGGAGCGCGCGTCGCGCCGCACCAGCAGGCCCTCGCCCGCCAGCCGCACCAGCGCTTCGCGCATGGGCGTGCGCGAGATGCGCAGGTCTTCCGCCAGGCGCGCCTCCTGCAGCGGGCTGCCGGCCGAGATCTGGCGATCGAGGATCAGCGTGCGCAGCCGGTCGTAGGCCTGCTCGGCCAGGCTGGCGGAGCGCACCTCCAGGGGAGCGATCGTGATGGTGGCGGGCTGCGTGGGGCTGGGAAGGCTGGGCATGCGGGAACGGGCGAAAGCCTCGAGGGCGGGTGAGCTTAGCAGGGGCGGCCAGACGGCCTCAGCGCCATTCTTTCAGAGCCATTTGTCCAGCGGATTGCCGTCGTTGGGCGCGCGCGGCCGCAGGCACGGCAGGAACTGGCCGGAGCCGGGCTCGGCCTGGAACACGCCGTCCTGCCACACGATGCGCCCGCGCGAGACGGTCATGCCGGGCCAGGCGCGCAGCCGCATGCCCTCGTAGGGCGTGTAGTCGGCGTCGTGGTGCAGCATGTCGTTGGCCAGCAGCTTCTCGTGGCCCTCGGGGAACATGTCCCACACCACGAAGTCGGCGTCGCTGCCCACGGCGATGGTGCCCTTGCGCGGGTACAGGCCGTACAGCCGCGCCGGGTTGGTGGCGGTGAGCTCGACGAAGCGGTGGATGTCGATGCGGCCCTTGAGCACGCCTTCGCTCATGAGCAGCGGCAGGCGGGTTTCGACGCCGGGAATGCCGTTGGGGATGCGGTCGAAGGAGGCGTCGTCGCCGGCCACGCGCTTGCCGTCGCTGCCGCTCATGTTGAAGGGCGCGTGATCGGACGAGAAGATGGTGAAGAGCCCGCTCGACAGTCCGTTCCAGATGAACTGCTGGTTCGCCTTGTCGCGCGGCGGCGGGCTGCAGATGCAGCGCGCGCCGTGCATCGGGTCGTCGGGGTCGATGCCCAGGTCCTCGGCGCTCAGGAACAGGTACTGCGGGCAGGTCTCGGCGTGGATCGGCAGCCCGCGCCCGCGCGCCCAGTGGATCTGCTCGACGGCCTCGCGGCCCGAGACGTGGACGATCAGGATCGGCGTGTCGACCAGTTCCGCCAGCGCGATGGCGCGGTGCGTGGCCTCGCGCTCCACCGCCATCGGCCGCGAGCTGGAGTGGTAGCGCGGCGCGGTGAGGCCTGCGTCGAGCAGCTGCTCGGTGAGCCAGGCGATGCAGTCGCTGTTCTCGGCGTGGATCATCGTCATTGCGCCGTGGCGGCGCGCGGTGGCGAGCACCTCGATGATCTGGCGGTCGTCCAGCTTCAGGTCGTCGTAGGTCATGTAGATCTTGAAGGAGGTGTAGCCCTTCTCGATCAAGGCGGGCAGCTCGCGCTGCGTCACGTCGCGCGTGGCGTCGGCCACGATGAGGTGGAAGGCGTAGTCGATCACCGCCTTGCCCTCGGCGCGGCGGTGGTAGTCGTCCACCGCCTCCTGCACGCTGCGGCCCTTCTGCTGCGCGGCGAAGGGCAGCACTGTGGTGGTGCCGCCGCATGCGGCCGAGCGCGTGCCGGAGAGGAAGTCGTCGGCGAAGCGCGAGCCGTCGCTGGTGGGCTGGTCGAAGTGGCAGTGGCCGTCGACGCCGCCCGGCGTGACCAGCCGGCCGCGTGCGTCGATTTCGCGCGCGGCGCTCGCTTCGAGCCCCTGCGCGATGGCGCAGATGCGCCCGTCGCGCACGCCGATGTCGGCGGTGTAGCGGTCGCCGGCGGTGGCGATGTCCGCGTTGCGCAGGATCAGGTCGTAGGTGCTCATGGGCTTTCGTTCCTTCCGCTTTCTTTCAGGTTCTTCCTAGCGTTGCTCGAGCGCGGGTTCTGCAGGCACCACGGGCGCCGCGGAGGCATTGCCGTAGGCGCGGCCGTAGTGGCGCTCGATGCGGCGCTGGATGAAGTCCCAGGCGGTGGTCATGAGCAGGTAGTAGATGGCCGCGACGATGAACAGCTCCAGCACCATGAACTTCTCCTGGATCAGCACCTGCGTGCGGCGCAGCAGCTCCTCCATGGAGATCACCGAGGTGATCGAGGTGGTCTTGAGCAGGCCGTTGATGCTGTTGCCCAGCGTCGGCACGATCAGGCGCATGGCCTGCGGCAGCACGATGTAGCGCATCGTCTGCGCGCTGCTGAAGCCCACGGCGCGCGCGGCGTTGGTCTGCCCCGCGGGAATCGACTGGATGCCGCCGCGCACGATCTCGGCGAGGTAGGCCGCCTCGTTGAGGATGAGGCCCAGCAGCGCCGACTCGATCACCGAGAGCTTCAGCCCCAGCTGCGGCAGCCCGGTGAAGATGATGATGAGCTGCACCAGGAGCGGCGTGCCGCGGAACACCCAGATGTAGAAGTGCGCCGGCGCCGACAGCCACCGGTGGCTGGACAGCCGTGCCAGGGCCAGCGCGCAGCCCACCACCAGCCCGCCCGCGATCGCCGCGAGCGTGAGCCACAGCGTGGTCACCGCGCCGCTGAGGATGTACGGATTGAACAGGTAGTCGAAGAAGCCCGACCAGCTCCAGCCTTGTCCCATGGAAGTTTCCTTGGCTTGCTTGCTCGATGGCGATGCGGATGGCGGCGGCGCGCGCTCAGCTCGCCGGGCCCTTGACCGTCACGGCGCCGTCGGCGGCCTTGACGCCGTACTGGTCGAACAGCTTCTGGAAGCTGCCGTCGGCCTTCATGTCGTTCATGACCTTGGCCATCGCGGCCGCCAGCTCCTTGTTGCGCGCGGCCAGCGCGACCGGCGTGGGGAACAGGCCGTTGAGCACGCGCTCGAAGTCGCCGCGCTTCTGGTATTCGGCGCCGGTCGAGTCGATGGACAGCGCCACCTCCACCTGCCCCGCGCGCAGCGCCTGGAAGGCCATCGCGAAGTTCTCGAAGGTGCGGATGGTCATGCCCTTCATGCCCTTGTCGGTGAGCTGCTTGTCCAGCTCGCGCGCCTTGCGCTCCTCGAAGCCGCCGAGCTCCACGCCGATGCTCTTGCCCGACAGGTCTTCGGGCTTGGCGATCTTCAGCGGGTTGCCCTTGGCAGCGCTGATGCTGATGGCCTGGTCTTCATAGACCAGCATCTGCATGAGCTTGGCGCGCTCGTCGGTGAAGAAGATGCCGGTGTTGATCACGTCCCAGCGGCCGGCCTGCAGGCCGGGGATCATGGCCGAGAACTCGATGCGCACGTATTCGGGCGTGAGGCACAGGCGCTTGGCGATCTGCTCGCCCAGCTCCACGCGCATGCCCTTGAGCGCGCCGGTCTGGTCGACGAACTGCATCGGCGGCAGCGTCGGATTGACCGACATGGTCAGCGTGCCCTTCTTGACGAGCGCCGAATCGGGCACCGGCGACTTGCAGGCCTGCTGCGCGTTCGCGGCGCCAGCGAAGGAGATGAGGAGTGCCGTTGCCGACGCGAGAGCGGGAAGCAGTTTCATGGTGTGGTCCTTGAGGAAGGGATCGAAGCGACGAGGTGGGAAGTCAGGGAGAGATGGAAACGGGTTGCCGGCTGCCTCAGGCGCGGATCGAGTCCAGCAGTTCGAGGCGCGCGAGCTCGCGGCGCAGGTCGGCCGCATCGGCGTCGGGCAGCGGCAGGCGCGGGGCGCGGGGCTTGCCGACGGGCAGGCCCATCATCGACAGGCCGTCCTTCGAGGCGGCCACGTAGCGGTGGCCGCCGACCCAGCGCACGATCGGCAGCATCTTCTTGTAGAGCTCGAGCGCGGCGGGCATGTCGCGCTCGTCGGCCACCAGCTCGAACAGGCGCGCCGACATCTTCGGGATGAGGTTGGAGCACACGGCCACCCAGCCCTGCGCGCCGAGCCAGAACGACTCGTAGCCCAGGATGCCCGCGAACACGGTCATGCGGTCGCCGCACAGCTCGATGATGTCGCGCACGCGGGTGACCTCGAGCGTCGACTCCTTGATGTACTTGCAGTTGTCGATGCGCGAGAGGCGCGCCACCAGCTCGGGCTTGAGGTCGACATTGGCGGTGGCCGGGTTGTTGTAGACCATGATCGGAATGCCGATCGCCTCGCCCACCTTGCGGTAGTGCTCGAACAGCTCGTCGTCGGTGGGCGTGCTGTAGAAGGGCGGAATGATCATGACGCCGTCGGCGCCCATGTCCTCGGCCTCGCGGCTCAGCCGCACGCACTCGTCGGTCCACTCCGCGCCGGTGCCGATCAGCACCGGCACGCGTTTTGCAGCGGTGCTCACGCAGGTTTCGATCACCAGCTGGCGCTCGTCGGGCGTCAGCGAGAGGAACTCACCGGTGCTTCCCAGGGGGATCAGCCCGTGGATGCCTTCCTTGATTTGCCAATCGACCAGCTTTTTCAGCGCAGGCACGTCCACGTGCTTGCCGTCGGCGGTCATGGGGGTGATGAGCACCGTATAGGTGCCGCGGAACGCTGTCATGGGGCAGTCCTCGGGAAAATTCGGGCAGTTCGGTATATGTATACGTTGAGTATACGTATACAATTAGGCGCGTCAATCGTAAGTTGACGTTCTTC
Source organism: uncultured Variovorax sp. (assembly GCA_913776885.1). GTDB lineage: Bacteria > Pseudomonadota > Gammaproteobacteria > Burkholderiales > Burkholderiaceae_C > Variovorax. The sequence continues at coordinate 1,042 of CAJYQC010000139.1, read as the reverse complement.
CTTCGCACTTGCCCATGAGCGCCAGACTGACCCACCCTTCCATCACCCCGGCCGGGCGCCCCGTGCGCTTCTGGTACGACGGCCGGCCCGTCGAGGGCCTGGAGGGCGAGACCATCGCCGCCGCCCTGGCGGCCGGCGGCATCAAGGCGATGCGCCACACCCGCAGCGGCGAGCGGCGCGGCCTCTATTGCGGCATGGGCGCGTGCTTCGACTGCCTCGTCACGGTAGATGGCCAGGCCAGCCAGCGCGCCTGCCTCACGAAAGTGGCCGACGGCCAGCAGGTGCGATCGACCCAGCCCGCCGGCACGCCCGACGACCCGCTGCAGCCGCTCACCCCCCAGGCCGGCGCCGGACCCGAGCGCAGGCAGGTCGACGTGCTCGTCGTCGGTGCGGGCCCGGCCGGACTTTCGGCCGCGCTCGCCGCGCGTCTCGCTGGTGCCGACGTGCTGGTGCTCGACGAGCGCCCGCAGTCCGGCGGGCAGTTCTACAAGCCGCTTGCGCCCTCGCACGCGGCGACCTCCCCAGCGGACCGCCAGTTCGCGCAGGGCCTCGCGCTGGAAAGCGAAGTCCGCGCCGCCGGCGTCGCCATCGCCCAGGGCGCACAGGTCTGGGCGGCCTTCTCCGCACATGAAGTCGCCGCGCTCATCGACGGGCGAGCCTGCGTGATCGGCTGCCGGCAGCTCGTCATCGCACCCGGCGCATACGAGCGGCCGGTGCCCTTCCCCGGCTGGACCCTCCCCGGCGTGATGACCACCGGCGCCGGCCAGACGCTCGCGCGCGCCTACCGCGTCGCACCCGGGCGCCGCGTGGTGATCGCCGGCAACGGGCCGCTGAACCTGCAGTTCGCCGCCGAGCTTGTCGCCGGCGGCGCCGAAGTCGTCGCCGTGCTGGAATCGGCGCCGCGCCCTTCGCCGCAGCAATGGCGCCACTTGCTGAGCGCGGCGCGCACCGCCCCCGACCTGCTGCTCGACGGCTGGCGTTACCTGCGCAAGCTGCGCGCCCACAAGGTGCCCGTGCTGTGGGAACACGCCGTCGTTTCCGC
>CAJYQC010000138.1 GCA_913776885.1 uncultured Variovorax sp. | reverse complement strand
GCGGGCCGCGACTACCTGACCGGCGACACCTTCACCATCGCCGACGCGCACTGCTACACGATCGCCATGTGGACGCGCGCGCATGCCATCGACACGCGGCGCTGGCCCAACCTGGAGGCCTATCTGGCGCGCTGCGGCGCCCGGCCCAGCGTGCGCGCGGCCGAGGCTGCCGCGGCCGCGCAGGGCGAACGCGAGCGCGCAGCAGCCGCTGCCGCGCACTGAGCTCGTCTTCGCCATCCTCGCAAGGACCGACCATGCCCATGCTCCGACGCCTCCTGTTGCCCTGCCTGGCCGCTCTCGCCGGCCTGCTGCCTGTACTGGCCTGCGCCCAGGCCTACCCGACGGCACCCGTCCACCTGGTGGTTGCGTTTCCGCCAGGCGGCGGCACCGACGGCGCGGCCCGGCTGATCGCCGAGAAGCTGGCGCCGGAACTCGGGCAATCGATCGTGGTGGACAACCGCGCGGGCGCCGGGGGCACCATCGGCGCGCAGTCAGTCGCGCGCGCCAGGCCCGACGGCCAGACGCTCTTCTTCGGCACGGGCGCCGAACTGTTGATCAACCCCGTCACGCGCAAAACCGCCCCCTACGACCTCCTGAAAGACTTCGTTCCCATCACCGAGGTGGGCACCGTGAGCTTCGTGCTGGCCGTGCCCGCGGGCTCGCCGGTGCGCGACGTGCGCGAACTCATCGCCAGCGCGAAGGCGCAGCCTGGCAAGCTCAACTACTCGTCCTTCGGAATCGGGTCGACCAACCACCTGATCGGCGAGCTCTTCCTGAAGGCCACCGGCACCCGGGCTGCGCACGTGCCCTTCCAGGGCAGCCAGCAGGCCATGACCTCGTTGCTGGCCGGCGACGTGGACTTCACCTTCGACACTACCGCCGTGGTGCTGCCGCAGATCAAGGCCGGCAAGCTGCGAGCCCTCGCCACACCCTCCCCCAGCCGATTGCCCGGCCTGCCAGACGTGCCCACCCTGCAGGAACTGGGCTACGGCGGGCTCGTGGCGGAAGGCTGGATGGGCGTGTTCGCGCCGGCGGGCACGCCGCCGGCCGTGGTGGCGACCCTGGGCACCGCGCTGGACAAGGTGATCCGTACGCCCGAGATGGAATCGCGCCTCGCTGCGCGCGGCGTGGCGGTGACGGCGGCCGCCGGCCCGCAGTTCCGCGCCAAGCTGCAGGCCGAGCTGGACAAGTGGCGTCGCGTGGCCCGCGAGGCAAATGTGTCGCTGGACTGACGCCGCTGTGCCTTTTCTGCAGGAGCCCTTCATGCCGATCCTTTCTTCCGCCCGCCGCCTCGCCGCCGTTTTCCTCCTGGGACTGGCTTGGCTGTTCGGGCACGCTCCCGCGCGCGCTGAGGCCTGGCCTTCGCGCCCGATCACACTCATCGTCTCCTTCGAGCCGGGCGGCTCCACCGACATCTCGGCGCGCGCCGTCGCGCAGGCGCTGGCGGTCGAGCTCAAGCAGCCCGTGGTGGTCGAGAACCGCGCGGGCGCGGGCGGGCGCATCGGCACCAAGGCGGCGGCCATGGCCAAGCCTGACGGATACACCCTGCTGTGGGGCAGCGGCAGCAGCCTGACGGCGGCACCGGCCATCTATCCCAACCAGGAGCACGTCGCCACGCTGGTGCCGGTGAGCCTGGGTGCCACGCAAGCCTTCGTCTTCGTCACGAATCCGGGCCTGGGCGTGCGCACGGTGCAGGAATTTGTCGCGTTGGCCAAGCGCGAGCCGGGCAAGCTCAACTTTGCCTCGGCAGGCGCGGGCTCCAGCAACCACCTGCTGGGCGAGATCTTCCTTGCCGCCACCGGCGCGCCCGTGGTGCATGTGCCGTACAAGGGCGCCGTCATGGCCAAGGACGCGGTGATCCGCGGCGAGGCCCAGCTGATGGACGAAGTCAGCTCGCCCCTGATCGGCGCGCTGCGCGCCGGTCAACTGGTGCCGCTGTTCATGACCGGCGAGCGGCGCGACCCCGCCTTCCCCGACATTCCCACCGCTGCCGAGGCCGGCCTGCCCGAGATGACGATCCAGGGCTTCTTCGGCCTGCTGGCGCCTGCGGGCACGCCGCCAGAGATCGTGGCGCGGCTCAACGGGGCCATGCGCACCGCACTGGCTTCCGAGACCGTCGCCAGGACCTTCGGCAACCTGGGCTTCACCACCGTCTACAGCACGCCCGCGCAGATGGCGGCCCGTATCGCAGAGGGCCGCGCAACCTATGACCGCATCGTCAAGGCGCGGCAGATCCGCGTCGACTGACGGCAACCGGCCGCTCCCCCGTCTCTCTTTGCATTCTTCCTTCGATCTCACACTCGCACGATGACCTCCGACCCATTCCCTTCCGAACATCTTGTCGACCGCCGAAAGGCCCTTGGCGCTCTCGCGGCCCTGGCCGCCTGCGGCAGCGGCCTGGCGCGCGCGGCCACCTGGCCGGAACGGCCGATCAACCTCGTGGTGCCTTTCGCAGCCGGCGGCGGCACCGACACCGTGGCCCGCCTCATCGGCCAGAAACTGCAGGCCGCACTCGGCGGCACGGTGGTGATCGACAACAAGCCCGGCGCCAACGGCCTGATCGCCGCGCGCACCGTGCTGCAGCAGCCGGCCGACGGCCACATGCTGATGTTCGGCAGCAACTCCACGCACGTGATCGCGGCGCTCGCCTCCAAGCAGCAGGTGGCGCCCGGCAAGAGCATGCAGGAGGCGTTCACCATCGTCAGCGTGATGGCCAACGCGCCACTGGTGCTGGCGGTGCGCGCCGACAGCCCCGCCAAGGACCTGCGCGCCTTCTTGCAGCAGGCGAAGGCCGGCAAGCTCAGCTACGGCAGCTTCGGCGCGGGCTCCTCGGCCCATGTGATGGGCGAGGTGCTGGCCGGGTCGGCCGGCGTCGAACTGCTGCACGTGCCCTACAAGGGCTCGTCGCCCGCCATCACCGACCTCATGGGCGGCCAGGTGGATGCGGTGTTCCTCACCGTCGCTGCCGTGGAGGCCATGGTGACGGCCGGCTCGGTGCGCCCGCTGGCGGTGACCGGCCTGCGCCGTGTGAGCTCGCTGCCGGCGGTGCCCACCTTCGAGGAACTGGGCGTGCGAGACATGGGCAATGCCGGCTGGTTCGCGGTGTTCGCTCCCGCGGGCACGCCTGCGCCGGTCGTGGCGAAGCTCGCGACTGCGCTGCAGTCCATCGCCGGCGACGCCGAGGTGCAGTCGCGCATGGTGGCGCTGGGCCTGGAGCCCGTGGTGAGCACGCCCGCACAGGCATCGGAAACATGGCGCCGCTCGCTGGCGGCGGCCGCGCCGATCGTCAAGAAGGCCAACATCGTCTTCTGAACGGGCTGGCCGGCGTCGCTACAGATGCCCGTCGGCCGACAGGCGCACGCTGATCATGTGCGCGCTGCGCTTGACCAGCTCGGCGATGGCTTCCGCATCGAACAACGCCAGCCGTGCATCGCTGCCCAGCGCCGTGACGCTGGCAACCACGAGCCGTCCGCGGCCGAAGATCGGCGCGGACACGCCCGTCTTGCCCTCGTTCAGCTCACCCGAGGTCCGGCAGTAGCCTTCGCGGCGGATGCGCTGCGCTTCTTCGTAGAAGACTTCCCACGGCGGTGTGTCGGCGTCCTCGCCAGCCATTTCCTGGTGCAGCCGGCGCAGCCGGGCAGCCGGAAGGAAGGCCACCAGCGCCTTGGCGCTCGCGCCGCGCGATACGGGCACCGGCCGGCCGCGGCCGTAGCGCAGGTGCGGCAGCGGGTCGTTGAACTCGGTGTGCACCGTGATGATGGAGTGGCCGTAGAGCTTGGACAGGAACACGTCCAGTCCCGTCTGCTCGGCGAGTTCGCGCATGGGCGGCGCGGCGGCGCGGATCACCGGGTCGGATTCGCGGATGCAGCGGTCCAGCTCGATGATGCGCGGACCCAGCGTGATGCTGCGGTCCAGCCGCACCAGCAGGCCCACCTTCGACAGTTCCTGGATGTAGCGGTAGGCGGTGCTCTTGGGCACCTTCAGGCGGGTGGCGATCTCTTCGACCGTGAGCGAAGGGCTTGCCGTGGAGAAAAGCCCCAGCGTGCCGAGCAGGCGCGACAGGCTCGACTCGGCCGCACCGCGCGATGCGGCATCGAGCTGTCCATCGATCTCGCCGGGGACCTCCGGTGCGCGTGCATCCGCTGGCGCCTCGGGCTCCTGGTGCTGTTTTCGGCGCGCCTCGCGCCCGCCCTCTTGCTTCATCGAGGCAATCTTAGTGGATGGAGACGACGGGGACGTCTTGCTCATGACCAAGGCAGGCGTGGCAGTTTCCATTGTTTCGCCGCCCTACACAACGACGAGCGAAGAAGTTGATTAGTTCAACTAATCGACTCCCACATATAAACGACCGACCCCGCGAGGCGGACTCCGAGAAGGCGATGTCGCGGAAATCCGCTTCTCCCGGCCGCCCGCAAAAAGATGCGGGGCGATTCACGCATCGATGCCCGGTAGGCGATGCCTCGGGCAGCGCCGGTGTCGTCCATCGCCTGGAAACCCTCATGCCCCCTCGCGCCGGTTCTTCGAGACTCGCCACACTGGCGGGCCACCATCCGCTCGCAGTCGGTGCGCTGGGGACACTGCTGACCCTGATCGTGCTGTCCATCAGCGCCTTCACGCTGTGGCGGGACCGCCAGACGGCCATCGAGCATGCGCACGGCATGTCGAGGAACGTGGCCGCCGTGCTCGCCGGCAACATCTCGCGCACCATCGAATCGGCGGACCAGTCGCTGCTCATGCTGATCGCCGCACTGGACAAGCCTGCCATCCGCAGCCTGGATCCTGAACTCCGGCATGAGCTGCTGTTCGGCACGACACAGTCCGCGCGCTACGTCACCGGCATGGGCGTCACCGACGACAAGGGCCGGCTCATCGACGGCTGCTGTTCCAGCACGCACCAGTGGGACTTCAGCGACCGGGACTATTTCACCGTGCATCGTGACTCTCCCGGGGCGGGCCTCTATGTCTCGAAGACCTATCGCGCACGCTCGCGCGGGGGCGTCGAGGCCATCGCGATGAGCCGGAGGATCAACCGGCCCGACGGCGCCTTCGCCGGCACCGCGCTCGTGGCCATCGACCTGGAGTACTTCAGCCAATTGCTCGGCAAGCTCGACATCGGCGCGCACGGCGTGGCGTCGATCGTGCGAACGGACGGAACGCTGGTCGCGCGGACGCCGGCCATGCTCGACTACAGCTTCAAGGCATCGCCGACCTTTCCGCGCATGCTGGACCAGGACTCCGGCTTCTACGCGGCGCCGTCGGCCATCGACGGGACGCTTCGCCTGTACACCTTCCAGCGGGTACCCGGGACGCCGTTCATCGCGGTGATCGCCCCCGCCATGGACGACGCGCTCGCCGCGTGGAAGAAGCTCTCGTGGATGGTGGGCCTTTCGTCGCTGCTGGTGGGCAGCGCGTTCTGCGGGGGCGTGTGGCTCCTCGCATTCGCCCTGCGAGGCCGCGTGATCGCGGAGCAGCATCTCAGGGAGCTGACCCAGACCGATCCGCTCACCGGCCTGAAGAACCGCCGAGCACTCGACGCCGCGCTGGAGAACGAGTGGGACCGGCTGCAGCGCAGCGGCAGCTGCCTCTCGGTGCTCTTCGTGGATGCGGACGATTTCAAGCGATACAACGACGAGCACGGTCATGCCCAGGGCGACGTCGCGCTGCAGCATCTCGCGGACTGCATCGCGATGCACGTCCGCCGGCGCGGCGATCTCGCGGCACGGTATGGCGGAGAAGAGTTCGTGGTGGTCCTGCCCGACACGGACGAATCGGGCGCCATGAAGGTTGCCGAGGACATACGCGCCGAGGCCGAGAACTCGCGTCTTCGCGATGGCGACAAGGATCTTCCGCCCGTGACCGTGAGCATCGGGTGCACCACGGCCCGCCGGTCGAACAGCACTTCGCTCGAAGCGCTCACGAAGGCGGCCGACGATGCGCTCTACCGCGCCAAGAGAAGCGGCAGGAACTGCATCGTCTGGACGGCCGTCGAGTCCGCAACCCGGCCGTAGCTTGTCGACGCCCTCGCGAGGGAGCCTCCCGAGGCTTGGCAGGCTCGGAGGTCCGTGGATTCATCGAAATCCATCGTGCTCAGAAGCGAAACATATTGCTTTTCATCGTCGATGCGGTTTCCTACAGTGGCCTGGTTTCCAACCCGACCACGTTCCACGATGACGTCCAGCACCACCCGCATTCCCTTCCACCTGGCCTTTCCGGTCCGCGACATCGCGCAGGCGCGCGCGTTCTACGGCGACCTGCTCGGCTGCCCCGAAGGCCGCAGCGCCCCCGAGTGGGTCGACTTCGATTTCCATGGCCACCAGATCGTCGCGCATCTCGCGCCCGACGAGTGCGGGCACCGCAGCAGCAGCGCGGTGGACGGTCGCGAGGTGCCGGTGCGCCACTTCGGCGCGATCGTGCCGATGGACCAGTGGCAGGCGCTGGCCGACAGGCTGATCGCGCGCGGCACCAAGTTCGTCATCGAGCCCTACGTCCGCTTCAAGGGAGAAGTGGGCGAGCAGGCAACGATGTTCTTCCTCGACCCGTCGGGCAACGCGATCGAGATGAAGTCCTTCGCGAATCTCGATTCGCTGTTCGCCAAGTGAGGCTGGCGCTTCGCTGAAAGCGCGCGAGATCAGGGGGCGGGTCGAACGACCGCCTCCGCCGCGCGCCTGCGGCCCATCGGCTGGCAAGGCACGTGACTGCTCCGCGCTCAGCGCGCCGGCGGCGCCTTCTTGATGCGTGCGCGGCTCTTGGGTGCGCCCTGCGATGCCTCGAGCAGGCACTCCGCGAACTGCGCGACGATGGGCGGCGTCAGCCGTGGCTTGCGCCGCAGCAGGCCGATCTCGCGGTGGAAGGTGAACTCCCCCAGCGAAACGGCGCGCACGCCCGGCGGCAGCGGCACATGCGCCTCCACCAGCGGAACGAGCGCCACGCCCAGCCCTCTGGCCGCCATGTGGATCAGCCCCGAGATCTCGTCGATCTCGACTGCGTCGTTGACCGACAGGCCTTCGCGCCGAAGAAAGCCCTCCACCATCCGCCCGCCGAATGACGCGCGGTCGTAGCGCAGGAAGGGTTGCGTCCGGATCAGCGTGCGCCAGTCCTTGCCGCGGACCGAATCCGGAACGACGAGCACGAAGGGCTCCTGAACGAGCGGTTGCCACGTCAGCTCGGGCAGCATGCCGAACGGCGGGCGGATGATCAGTGCCGCATCGATCTTGCCCGTGTCGAGGTCGTCCATCAGGTGCATCGACACGCCGGGCGCCACATGCACGCGGACCCTGGGATGGATTCGGCGCAGCCGCTCGAGCGCTCGCGCCAGAAGCGTCGGCTGCGCCGAGGCGATGGCGCCGATGCGCAGCAGTCCGTTCAGCGAGGCGTCGTCCGGTGCGTCGCCGAGCTTCTCGTACAGCGCGCAGAACTCCTTCGCGCGCTCCAGCGTGCCCTGGCCCCGTTCGTTGAGCGTGGCAGAACGGCCCGTCCTGTCGAAGAGCTCGAAACCCAGCGACTCCTCGAGCCGCCTGATCTGGCTGCTGACGGCCGACTGCGTGAGGCCGATTCTTTCGCCCGCTGCCGCGAACGTGCCGTGCTTGCAGACGGCGATGAAGGTCTTGAGTTCGCTGATCAATGGTCTTCCACGTCGAGGATCGAGGATGGCTTCGATTGTCCGCTGGCGGCTCGCACGACCGTCCCCGCCTGCGGCGCCGCCCGCGCTGACCGCCCCGACGAACGGGCACGGGGGCGCAGCCTGATCAGTCGGGAGCGATGCGCCTGTGCTGCCGTGCCTCAAGTTCGCGCCGCGTCTTGTCCAGTTCCCGGGCGAGCAGCGCCTCATCGGGCAGCGCGGTCTGGTATTCGGCCGCCAGCACCTTATTGGGCAGGCCCTCCATCGCGTAGCGGGCTTCGGCGGCACCTTTCTCCGCGCGCATGATCAGCCCGACCAGCGGGTTCTCCCCGGGCTTCATCCAGTGCTCCCGGGCGTAGTTCAGGTACAGGTGCATCTGCCCGGCATCCGCGTAGCTGAACTTCCCGACTTTCAGGTCGATGACCAGCAGAGGAAAGGCCTGGGCGATCGCCTGCAGGTCGGGCGATTCTCCAGACGCCGTCTGGGGAATCCGGCGGGTGCGTGCCGTGGTGGAGGCCAGGGACCGGACCTGGGCCGTGGACCAGGCGGTGTAGAAAAGCCGCATTTGCCACAGGTTCTGCCGGCTGAACCCCCGGCCGAATCGTGTGGAAAGGTCCGCAGACAGGCGCTCGATCAGCTCTTCGCATGGGCGGCGCGCTCCTGCCCGCCCTGCTCGAACTCGACGATCAAGCGGCCGATTTCCCAGTAGGTGGCCGTCATCAGCGCGTTGAGGCTGCGCGCAGCCTCCAGCAGCGAGATGATGTCGGCATGTAGGGATGATCGCCGTCATTCCGTCATGCCCCTGGACAACAACGGATGGTCTTCAACGGCGCGGCGCAGAACCTGCGGGACGATGGAGCCGCAGGGGCGATTCATGGGAGGTCTTGATCGCCTTGGCATGGCCGGGCATCTCAGCAACAGGCCCGCCCGCGCATGTCACTCCATGAAGGCCGCGAGTTCTTCGGGCGTTCCCTGCGGAAAAGCCTCGCGCAGGAACTCCAGGAAAGCCGAGGCACGGCTGCTGAGCAGCCTGCGCGAGGGATAGAGGGCCCACAGCGCGATCTCGGGGCCCTCGACGTCGCCCCAGTGCGCGAGCCGTCCCGCCGCCAGGTCGCGGGTGACCAGCGAGGCCGGCAGGCACGCGACACCGATGCCCGCGCGTGCGGCATCGCGGATCATGAACAGCGACGAGAGCTGCAGCACCGGCTCGACTGCCAGAGTGCGCCTGCGCCCGCGCGCAGACAGCTCCCATGCGGCGGCCGGCGCTTGTGCATCGCTCAGCCGAACGACGGCCGGCGCGGTCTTGCCTGCCGCGGGCTTCTTCAGGGCCGGGCTCGCCACGGCCACCAACCGGTCCCTGAGGAAGATGCGGCCCACGAGGCGCTCGTCCGGCGCCGGATTGACGCGGATCACGAGGTCGTAGCCCTCCTCCACCATGTCGACCGCGCGGTCCTCCGTGGTGACTTCGAGGCGGACATCGCGATGCTTCAGCGCGAAGCGCGCCGCCAGCGTGCCCATGGCGGCCTGCGAGAAAAGCAGCGGCGCGTTCACCCGCAGCCTGCCGCGGGGTGCGGCGCCGCCCGAAGCGATCGCCGCGGCGGCCTCGTCCAGCTCCGTCAGCAGGACGGCGGTGCGTTCGAAGAGTGCGCGTCCCTCCTCGGTGAGCTTGAGCACGCGCGGCCCGCGTTCGAACAGGCGCAGCGCCAGCCCGCTCTCCAGGTCGGCGACGCGGCGCGAGAGCGTGGCCTTGGGGCGTCCGGATTCGCGCGAGGCGCGGCTGAAGCCGCCATGTCGGGCCACGAGGTTGAAGTCGGCAAGGGCAAGCAGGTCCATGTGTTCCATCAGAGAGACAGCCAGTTCAAATATAGCGGCTATCGGACAAAGAATGGAACGAGCACGATCGAGCCTTCTTCAACCCACAGGAGTATCTCCATGACCATCCTCGTAACCGGCGCCACCGGAAAAGTCGGCCGCCAAGTCGTTCAGAACCTCGTCCGGCGCGGCGCCGGCGTGCGTGCCATCGTTCGTGATCCAGCCAAGGCGAACCTGCCGTCTTCCGTCGACATCGTCCAGGGCGACCTGCTCGACGTGGAGGCGTTGCGCGGCGCCTTCGACGGCGTGTCCACGCTGTTCCTGCTCAACGCGGTGGTTCCCGATGAGTTCACGCAGGCCCTCGTGACGCTCAATGGGGCGCGAGATGCCGGCGTGCGGCGTGTCGTGTACCTGTCGGTCATCCACAGCGACAGGTACGTGAACGTGCCGCACTTCGCGGGCAAGTTCGGCGTGGAGCGGATGCTCGAAGCCATGAGCTTCGAGGCGACGATCCTGCGCCCGGCCTACTTCATGGACAACGACCTCACGGTCAAGGACGTAGTGAGCGGCTACGGCGTCTATCCGATGCCCATCGGCGCCAAGGGCCTCGCGATGATCGACACGGCCGACTTCGGCGAGATCGCCGCGATCGAGCTGCTGCGCCGCGACCGCGCGGATGGGCCGCACCCGCTGCAGCGCATCGACCTCGTGGGACCCGACACGCTCACCGGCGACGCGGTCGCGGCGATCTGGTCGGATGTGCTGGGCAGCCTTGTCGCGTACGGCGGCGACGACACCGCGGCTTTCGAGAAGAACCT
>CAJYQC010000137.1 GCA_913776885.1 uncultured Variovorax sp. | reverse complement strand
TCCAGCGTCACGTAGCCGCCGCTGAACGAGCGCAGCCAGTCGTCCACCGCCTTGCTCGCAGCGGCGACGTCCTCCTTCACGATCGTGTTCAGCGGTGCCACCGCCGTCTGCGGCTCGCGCTCTGTCGGCGCTTTTTTTTCTTCCGTCCCTGCCATATGCGTTCCGTCAGTTGATGTTGGCGCCCTGGAACTCGAGCTGCTCGAAGGTGCTGCCCGTGAAGTCCACGCTGCGTCCCTGCAGCCCCTGCGCATGCACCACGGTGCCGCTGCAGTCCAGCACGCCGACGTCGCTCCAGCTGCCGCCCGCGAAGCTGATGTCGTCCCACTGGCACTGCCTGAAGGTGCTGCTTGCGATGCTCGCGCCGTCGAAGTTGGCGCGCGTGAAGCTGCAGTTGATGAACGTGCAGCCGGTGATCGAGATACTGCTGAAGTCGCACTGGATGAAGCTGCAGCCCGTGAACTGGCAGCCGCTCCAGCCTGCCTGCTTGAAGCTGGTGGCCGTGAAGCTCGTGCCCGCGAAGGTCGTCGCGGCGAACTGGGCGAGGCCCAGGTCGAGCCCGGCGTAGGCAAAGCTGTCGGCCTGGCCGACGAGCCCGGCGGGAGCGCCGCCTGCGCCTTTGCGCCACATGTCGTGGGCGAGGATGATGATTTGGGAAGACACGTCGAAGAATCCTTGGATGACGCCGTCGACTCAACGCGAGAGCTGCTTCCGGAGGACCCGGCCAGCGCGCTTCTCGATCAGGAGGTTGGGTTCGGGCAGGCCCGGCAAGGCGCCGCGGTAGCCTTGTGGCTTGCCCTTTGCCACCCACGACGCGCTGTAGTCGCCGGATTCTTCGGCCAGGACGAGTTTGTAGTTTTCGAGCTGCAGGCCTGAAGACCTCGCATCGGCCCAGGCTGCCGCAATCGCCTGCGCCGCCAGGCCATCGACTTCAATGGTTACGTTCATTCTTTTCTCCCTTGCAAATTTAAGAGCCGCGAACTCGGGCGCCCGCAACGTCTTTAGAACCAGACTAGGTGCCGGACGTCATTACCGGCTCCCCTGCTCCCGAAGTATTTCGCCGGTGGTTTTGGAGGCGATGTACGTGATCGACCGCCCCAGCTTGCTGGCGTTGCCGAGCCCCTTTTGCCCCGGAGGCAGCTTGGCGGTGAACGCAATGCCGATGGTGTTGATTCCGTTCTCGTCTTGGCCGTTTTACTTCTTTCTTTCTTTCGGCGATGTGAACGTTGAAACTACTCAGGTCCTGCCCGGTCTTCTCGAACAGCCTGAAAGCGTCAGCCAACGCGATCACCACCGGGGTGTTGAGTACCAGCTGATTCGGCGACTCGACCTCGAAGAGCGGCAAGACCGAACCATCGAGGCCGCTGCTCACGGATGCGAGCCCCGGGCTTTCGCGCGCGCCGCTTCGATTTCCTTCAGCAGATCGCCGGCCTCCGCATTGCCGTTCTTCGCCGACTCCGCCGCCCAATGCGCGGCTGCGGCGAGGTCCTTGCCGCTCATGTAGAGGTCGTAGGCGAGGTTGTGCTGCGCGACGACGTGCCCGGCCTTGGCCGCGATCGTCAGCCAGCGGATGCGCTGAGCCTCGTCCGAAGACGCGAATGTGTAGTACAGCGAAAGGCGGAACGCGGCTTCGGCGTCACCGGTCTCGGCCTTGGCGGCCAGGTCGGCTCGCTGCGCATCCGTGAGCGAATAGGTCTGCGCACCCGAGATGGGCGAAGAGGAAGAAGAGGCCGGGCCAGCGTCGGGCGTGTCCATGGTTTGGTTCTCCGTTGCGTAAGAGACTGAAAGGTTCAGAAGAAGAGGAAGAAGCAGGGCCAGCTTCGCGCCGAACCCGAGATCGATGTTCTTCATGGCTTGGGATTGAAGGTATGCCAGACGCCGGGATCGGCGGTGTCCATGGTGCCGTCGGCCTTCCGGCCGGCAGGCTTGTAGGCGCCGTGGGGCCAGATCCACAGGAGCTTGTCGGGCGCCACGACAGGCGCATTGAGCTCGTTGGCCAGTTTCTGGGCGTAGGGGTCGGTACCCTTGCCGGTCTCGCACGACATCAGCTGCACCTTCTGGCCTTCCGCATACGACGGATGCGCCTTGATCCGCTGCGCCATCTGCGCGGGGGTGATGCCCTTGAGCGCCGTGTCGGTCATGATGCTCGGGTTGCCATGGGAGCCGACCGTGAAGGTGCCGGGCGGGCTTGCGATGTTGTCGGCCGACTGGCGGATCGCCTCGTTGTGCGGGAACAGGTTGATGTCGACCAGCCCCAGCGGGTCGATGCCGCGGACGGGGTTCCCGCCGACGTACGCATAGAGGTTGAGGCCGCCCGCGAGCCCCAGCGGGTCGGGCGAGACATACCGGCCGCTCGCCGGATCGTAGTAGCGGTAGCGGTTGTAGTGCAGCCCGGTTTCGGCGTCGAAGTACTGCCCCTGGAAGCGGATGGGGTTCACGATGCCGGCACGTCGTCCCGCTTCGCTGATGACTTCGCGCGCCTCGCCCCAGGCCCTGTACTGGGCCGACCAGCCGACCCGCCCCTCGTGATCGGTCAGATCCCGAGGCGTGCCGAGGTGATCGCACTGATAGAAGGCGATCTCGTCCGCCTCGAAGCTGCGCTGCCCGGGCTGGAGTTCGCCGTTCCACAGCGGGTCTTGCTCGATGTCGTAGGCGCCACCGTTGGCGGCCATGAGTTCCCGCACGTCGGGCGTCCTGCCTGGCACG
>CAJYQC010000136.1 GCA_913776885.1 uncultured Variovorax sp. | reverse complement strand
CCGCCCTGCTCGTGGAGAGCCCCGCGGCTGGCTGAGAGGGGGGTTTTCGGGGTAAAATACCGGGTTGCGAACAGGCCGGCTACCCCAAAGTTAGCAACGACCAATCCTCCATTCCCTGAGCAAGCCCGCTGTGAAACGGGGCGAGAGGGCTCAGGAACGGAATCTAACGGAGAAAACAAGTTTCATGGCGATCGTTGTCAACAAACCCATTCCTGAATTCGACGCCAACGCCACGGGCGGTATCAAGGTCTCGAATACCTCGCATCTCGGCCACGTGCTGGTCATGTATTTCTACCCGAAAGATAACACCCCCGGCTGCACCACCGAAGCAATGCAGTTCCGCGACCGCTACAAGGATTTCGAGAAGGCCGGCGCCACCGTCTTCGGCGTGTCCCGCGACAACATGAAGTCGCACGACGAGTTCAAGGCCAAGCTCGAGCTGCCCTTCGAACTCATCGCCGACACCGAAGAAAAGATGTGCCACATGTTCGGCGTGGTCAAGAACAAGATCATGTACGGCAAGAAGGTCAAGGGCATCGAGCGCAGCACCTTCCTCATCGGCGCAGACGGCATCCTGAAGGCCGAATGGCGCGGCCTCAAGGTGCCGGGCCACGTCGACGACGTGCTCAAGGCCGTCAAGGCCCTGAAGAAGGCAGCCTGAGCTTCTTCAGGCGAACCGGCAGCACGCTTTGCCGCCCCGGCGTGGGAAATGCCCAACGGTGCGTAAAGAGCTCCCGGTGCGTCACCCGTGGTGTGCATAATGGTTTCATGCCGTTGAGCTCCACGACCGCATCCTCCGAACAAAGCCGCCTTGGTCTTCAGGCGGCTTTTTCGTTTTCTGGTTCCCACTTCCTGCGAGCGATCTGACACATGCCACTGCCCCCCGCCCCCACGAAACGCGCTGCATTGCTCTCCCCGGACGCACTCGATGCGCCTGCCCGGTCTTCGCACCGGAGCTCGCGCCGTTCCGGTGATTCGCGTGCCGACGACGCAGCGGCGCGCAGCCCCCAGCCGCTGGAGTTGTTCGACAGCCTCGGCACCGAAGGCGCCGGCGGGGCCCCCGCCGCACGCCCTCCCCGCCGGGCCCGGTCTAAAGCCACGCCCGCACCCGCGAGCGCTCCGTCGCCACAGACTCTCATCCAGGTCGAGACCAAGGTCCCGGCCGTCGAACCGGCTGCGGCGGTGTTGGCGGCGCCGCAGGCACCCTCGCGCCCCAAGCGCAGTAAGTCCAGCGGCCCGGCCAAGCTGTTCGTGCTCGACACCAACGTGCTGCTGCACGACCCGATGTGCCTCTTCCGCTTCGAGGAGCACGACATCTTCCTGCCGATGATCGTGCTGGAGGAACTCGACGGCCACAAGAAGGGCACGACTGAGGTCGCCCGCAACGGCCGCCAGACCAGCCGCACGCTCGACGCACTGGCCGCCGCCCAGGGCGCGGACATCGACAAGGGCCTGAAGCTCGACACCACCGGCCACCGCGAGGCCGGCGGCCGCCTGTTCTTCCAGACGGCCCCGCTCGACTACTCGCTGCCCGTCAGCCTGCCGCAGGGCAAGGCCGACAACCAGATCCTCGGCGTGGTGCACGCGCTGCGCGACGAGTACGCCAAGGACCGCCCCGGCCGTCCGAAGCAGGAAGTCGTGCTGGTGTCGAAGGACATCAACATGCGCGTAAAGGCCCGCGCACTGGGCCTGGCCGCGGACGACTACCAGAACGACAAGACGCTGGAAGACGGCGACCTGCTCTATGCAGGCTCGCTCGCCCTGCCCGCCGACTTCTGGACACGCCAGAGCAAGACCGTCGAGAGCTGGCAAAGCGGCAGCAGCACCTTCTACCGGATCAGCGGTCCGCTGGTGCCCAACCTGTACATCAACCAGTTCGTGTACTTCGAAGCACCCGGCGAGCCGAGCATGTACGCCCGCGTCACCGAGATCCGCGACAAGACCGCGGTGCTCAAGACGCTGAAGGACTACAGCTCCGGCAAGAACGCCGTGTGGGGCGTGAACACACGCAACCGCGAGCAGAACTTCGCCATGAACCTGCTGATGGACCCGGAGATCGACTTCGTCACGCTGACCGGCACCGCCGGTACCGGCAAGACCCTGATGGCGCTGGCCTCGGGCCTCACGCAGGTGCTGGACGACCGCCGCTACACCGAGATCATCATGACCCGCGCCACCGTGAGCGTGGGCGAGGACATCGGCTTCCTGCCCGGCACCGAAGAGGAAAAGATGGGCCCCTGGATGGGCGCGCTCGACGACAACCTCGAGTTCCTGGCCAAGGGCGACGGCGGCGGTGCCGGCGAGTGGGCCGCGCGGCCACCAACGAGCTGATCCGCAGCCGCATCAAGGTCAAGAGCATGAACTTCATGCGCGGGCGCACCTTCCTCAACAAGTACGTGATCATCGACGAGGCGCAGAACCTGACGCCCAAGCAGATGAAGACGCTGATCACCCGCGCCGGCCCCGGCACCAAGATCATCTGCATGGGCAACCTCGCGCAGATCGACACGCCGTACCTCACGGAAGGCTCCTCGGGCCTGACCTTCGCGGTCGACAAGTTCAAGGGCTGGCCGCACGGCGGACACATCACGCTGGCGCGCGGCGAACGCTCGCGCCTGGCCGACTTCGCGAGCGACGTGCTCTAGCAACTCCCCGCCACGGGCACACAAGGCCCGCGCATGCTTCATGGAAGTGGCGCGGGCCTTTTTCATGCCCTGCCGACAGGCTACTGACAACACGCTGTCAGTAGGCCGGCAGCACCATCCGGGCTCCTTCCAACGCAACGAAAGAAAGAGAGCTCCGAATGCAAAACGCCATCAGCTGGTTCGAGATTCCGGTCATCGACATCGACCGCGCCCAGGCCTTCTACGAAACCGTGCTGGCCCGCAAACTGCGCCGCGAAAACTTCGACGGCGAGACGCTGGCCGTCTTCCCGCACGACAAGCCCGCCACCGGCGGCGCGCTGCAGGCGGGCGCCAACGCCAGCGCGCGCGCAGGCACCGGCATCCGCATATACCTCGACTGCAATCCGCGCATCGATGCCGTGCTCGCGCGTGTCGAGGCAGCCGGCGGGCAGATCGTCGCGCCCAAGTCGGCACTGCCGCCGGGCATGGGCTTCATCGCCCACCTGCGCGACACCGAGGGCAACGAAGTCGGCCTGCATTCGCTGGAGTGACCCGCGATGACGCAACGCAACTGGATCGCCGTGGCCAGCGCCGAGCATGCGCGGCGCGGGCGCGACCATCGGCCGATGGGCTTCATGCAGGTCGGCCACGGCAAGCATGCGCCGCTCAAGCGGCTTTCGGCGGGCGACCGTGTCGCCTACTATTCGCCGGCCACGGTGTTCGGCGGCACGGACAGGCTGCAGAGCTTCGTGTCGATCGGCATCGTGCAGCCGGGCGAGCCCTACGAGTTCGACATGGGCAACGGCTTCGTGCCGTGGCGGCGCGACGTGGCCTACGCCGCCGGACACGAGGCGC
This sequence comes from uncultured Variovorax sp., assembly GCA_913776885.1. Taxonomy (GTDB): domain Bacteria; phylum Pseudomonadota; class Gammaproteobacteria; order Burkholderiales; family Burkholderiaceae_C; genus Variovorax. The sequence continues at coordinate 12,739 of CAJYQC010000136.1, read as the reverse complement.
CGATCGCCCCGCTGATCGAGCGGCTGGCTTTCATCGAGAACCCCCGGCAGTGGGGCTACAAGTTCCGCTTCGGCATGTTCGAGGTGAGCGACGACGACATGAAACTGATCGCACAGGCCATGAAGGCCGAACTGAAGACACTATCGCTTTGAGGAGAAGAAAACACATGGAACCAGTTCGCCGGCACCAGGATGCGTTCCGCGTCTCGGGGCTCACCATCCGCACCACCAACCGCGAGGAGCGCGACCCTGCCACGGCTCGCCTCGGTCGATTGTGGAACCGGTTCTTCAGCGAGGAAACCTATGCGTCGACGCCACACCGCACCGCCGACACGCGCATCTTCGGCGTCTACTCGGCCTACGAATCGGACGAGGATGGCGCGTTCGACGTGACGGCAGGCGTCGCCGTGTCGGGGGGCGAGAACACCATTGCCGTGGAAGCCGGCGGCTACCTCGTCTTCAACGGCGAGGGGCAGATGCCGCAGATGGTGATCGCCACGTGGGAGCGCATCTGGCTCTATTTCGAGGCACACCCGGAGGTCAGGCGCCGCTATCGCAGCGACTTCGAGGCCTACGAGGGGCCGGACAAGGTGGCGATCCACATCGGAGTTTCATGAGCATCACCTGCAACAGCCGGTGCGACTGGCAGTCACCCCACCCTCGCCCGTTCGACGAGCCCCGCTGATGCGCCGCGCCGATCGCCTCTTCCAGGTCGTGCAGCTCATCCGCGGGCGCCGGCTGACCACGGCCGCCTTCCTCGCGCGGCGTCTGGAAGTGTCGGAGCGCACTGTCTACCGCGACATCGCCGACCTGCAGCACCAGGGCGTGCCGATCGAAGGCGAGGCCGGCGTCGGCTACCGGCTCGGTGCGGGCTTCGAGCTGCCGCCGCTGATGTTCACGCAGGACGAGGCCGCGGCGCTCGTGGCGGCCGCCCGGCTCGCGCAGAGCTGGGTCGACCCGGCGCTCTCGCGCGATATCGAGACGGGGCTGGGCAAGATCCTGTCGGTGCTTCCCTCTGCTGCGCGCGTCTCGGCCGAGGCGCTGGCGCTGTATGCGCCCGGGCTGGGCCTGGACGACACTCTGCGCGCGCGGCTGCAGACGCTGCGCGAAGCCACCCAGTCGCATAACAAGCTGCGGCTGCACTACCGCGACGTCTCGGGCGACGCCAGCGAGCGCACGGTGCGGCCGCTGGGCTGCTTCTACTGGGGCAAGGTCTGGACGCTGTCGACCTGGTGCGAGCTGCGCGACGACTTCCGGGGCTTCCGCCTCGACCGCATGGACGCGATCGAGGTGCTGCCCGAGCGCTTCCGCGACGAGCCGGGCAAGACGCTGGCCGACCTGTTGCGGCAGGTCAATGCGGAGGCGGCGCAGGGAAAGGTGATGCCGCAGAAGCCGGATGGCCGCCCGCCCTGGGAATGCAGCAGCCCCGGCTGAGTGCAGCCGGGCGGCATCCTGTTTCAGTACTCGTCGTTGTGGCTGTAGCCGACCAGGTTCTCGAACTTGGTGAGCGGCTTCAGGAAGGCCAGCTTGACGGTGCCCGTCGGGCCGTTGCGGTGCTTGCTGATGATCACCTCGGCCACGCCCGGCTCCTTCGACTCCTTGTTGTAGTAGTCGTCGCGGTAGATGAACATGATGATGTCCGCGTCCTGTTCGATGGCGCCGGATTCACGCAGGTCGCTCATCATCGGACGCTTGTCGGTACGGCTTTCGACGCCGCGGCTGAGCTGCGACAGCGCGATCACCGGACACTTCAGCTCCTTGGCGAGCATCTTCAGGCCGCGCGAGATCTCGCCCACGGCGGTGGCGCGGTTCTCGTCGCCCGAGGTGCTGGTCGACATCAGCTGCAGGTAGTCGACCACGATCAGCCCCAGCCGACCGTACTGGCGCGCGAGCCGGCGCGCGTTGGCCCGCAGTTCGCTGGTCGAAAGGCCCGGGGTCTCGTCGATGTGCAGCGACACGGTGCGCAGCTTCTCGATCGCTTCGGTCAGGCGCGGCCACTCCTCGTCGGTGAGCTTGCCGGTACGCAGGTGGCCCTGGTCGATGCGGCCGATGGAGCCCACGATACGCACCGCCAGCTGCGCGGCGCCCATTTCCATGGAGAACACGGCCACCGGCAGGCCTTCGTCGAGCGCCACGTGCTCGGCGATGTTGATCGCGAGCGAGGTCTTGCCCATCGACGGACGCGCGGCCAGCACGATCATGTCGCCCGGCTGCAGGCCCGAAGTCATCTTGTCGAAGTCGTTGAAGCCGGTGCGAACGCCCGTGATGTCGTTCGGGTTCTCGGCCATCTCGGTCACGCGGTCCAGCAGGTCGACGACCAGGGCATCCATGCTCTGGAAGCCCTGCTTCATCCGCGTGCCTTCCTCGCCGATGTTGAAGATCTTCTGCTCGGCCTCGTCGAGGATCTTGTCGACCGCCTTGCCCTGCGGATTGAAGGCGTTGGTCGCGATCTCGTCGCTGGCGGAGACCAGCTTGCGCAGGATGGAGCGCTCTCGAACGATCTCGGCGTAGCGGCGGATGTTGCTCGCGCTGGGCACGTACTGCGCGAGCGAGTTCAGGTAGACGAGCCCGCCGATCTCGTCGGCCTTGCCGAGGTTCTGAAGCTGCTCGTAGACGGTGATCACGTCAGCCGGCTTGCTGGCGTTGATCAGCCCGCCGATGGCCGCGTAGATCAGCTTGTGCTCATGGCGGTAGAAGTCTCCGTCGACCAGCAGGTCGCCCATGCGGTCCCAGGCTCCGTTGTCGAGCAGCAGGCCACCGAGCACGCTGGATTCGGCCTCGATGGAGTGCGGCGGAATGCGCAACTGAGCGACTTGGCGGTCGGCCGACGGATCGTTGTCGGCATAGGAAAAAACGGCGGACATGGACTTCCCTTGCAACCCTGCATGCTAAGCCGCGCAGGGCAATGCGCGTGTGGAAAAGGTTGTGAATAAACGGTGATCTTCCAGTGCAATTGACTGGAAAAGCCGGGACAACTTCTTCGCGGAAAAAGAAAAGCCGCCCGAGGGCGGCTTTTTGTGCGGCGCACGATGCGCCTTGGACGACTGATCAGGCGGTTTCGCCGTAGACCGTCACGGTGATGTCGACCACCACGTCGGTGTGCAGGGCCACGCTCACGGTGCTGTCGCCGACGACCTTGATCGGGCCGTTGGGCAGGCGCACTTGCGACTTGGCAACCTTGTAGCCTTGCTTGCCCAGTTCTTCGGCGATGTCGCCGTTGGTGACCGAGCCGAACAGGCGGCCATCGACGCCAGCCTTTTGGGTCAGCTTGATGGTCGTGCCACCGAGCTTTTCGCCCTGGGCTTGCGATTCAGCCAGCTTGGCGGCCGCAGCCTTCTCGAGTTCGGCGCGCTTGGCTTCGAATTCGGCCTTGTTGGCAGCGGTGGCGCGGCGAGCGCGGCCCGACGGAATCAGGAAGTTGCGTGCGTAGCCGTCCTTGACCTTGACGATGTCGCCCAGGGCGCCGACGTTGACAACCTTGTCCAGAAGAATGATTTGCATGGTGTCGACTCCTTAGACGCGGTGCTGGTCGCTGTACGGCACCAGAGCCAGGAAGCGAGCGCGCTTGATGGCGGTGTTCAGCTGGCGCTGATAGATGGCGCGCGTGCCGGTCAGGCGGGCGGGAATGATCTTGCCGTTTTCGCTGATGAAGTCACGCAGCGTGTCGACATCCTTGTAGTCGATTTCCTCGACACCAGCGACGGTGAAGCGGCAGAAACGCTTGCGCTTGAACAGCAGCGACTGGGTGTTGCGCTTCGGGCGCTTGTCTTTGTTGAATTTCTTGAACGTGGCCATTTCGGGACCTCTTGTCGAAAATTAATCTTGCTGAAAATCCTGGATGTGCAGGACCGGATGCTTGCCGTTGCCCGGTGTCGCGAGGAAGCCCTGGAAACGCCAGAGACTCCCCATCGACTGTCTTGCGAGCCGCTCGGCGATGGCGCCGAAGGCAACGGCCTTGAGGGCCGTCTTCACCTGCCTGGGCTTTCCTGCCTCCTGCAGCGTCGACTCGTGTTCGAGCTTCAGGTCGATGGCTGGCAAGCCGGCTGGCGTGAATCGCAGGGTACCGAGTTCGGCAACGGAGGCGGTCAGCAGAAGCTGGTTGACCCCGGTTGCCGCAGCGGCGGCAGTCACGCCATCAGTTGTTGTTGGCGGCGTACTCGGCCTGCTGGGCCTTGCGGGCCTCTTCGCGCTCGACCGTCTTCATCATCGACGAAGGACCGGTTTCGGCCTTCTTCTTCTGGACGGTCAGGTGACGCAGCACGGCGTCGTTGAACTTGAACGCGTGTTCCAGTTCGCCCATCACGGTCTGCTCAGCTTCGATGTTGACGCACAGGTAGTGGGCCTTGTTGAGCTTGTTGATCTGGTAGGCCAGCTGACGGCGGCCCCAGTCTTCGACGCGGTGGACCTTGCCGCCGCCGGCCGTGATCAGGCCCTTGTAGCGCTCCAGCATGGCCGGAACTTGTTCGCTCTGATCCGGGTGGATCAGCAAAATGATTTCGTAGTGACGCATGGCACTCCTTGTGGATTCTTCCGAGGAAGAGGAAAAGCCACCTGCAGCGTCGGGCGCAGTGTGGCAAGGCAAAGCCGGCGATTATAGCCCTGCGCAGAACGATCCGGCAAGACCGTCAGTCGTTGAGCGCCTTGTCGAGTGCCGCGGCCTTCTCGGGCCCGACGGCGGCGCGGATCTTCGGTGCCAGCGCCAGCAGGTCTTCGTAGCTGGTCGTGCCCTCGACCTGCAGGTTGAGCCGAAAGCCCTTGAGCCCGAGGCTGCCGGTGAGCTGCGTAGCGATGGGATACGCGTCCTTGTAGCGTTGCTGCCTGCTGCGGCCGGACGAACCCGGGGAAGGCGCAGTCTCCGCCGCGACAGCCGCGCTCACGGTGACAGGCGCCAGCACGCCCAGTTCCACCAGCTGGTCGACGTCTTCGCGCACGATGCCCATGCCTGCGGCCAGCACGTCGTCGACCGAGCGCTTGCCGTCGAAAAGGATGAAGGCCGAGCGCTGCCGGGGCGACAGCGGGATCGAGCGGTCTTTCAGCGCCTGGTGGCCAGCTTCAGTCTTGACTAGGATCATGGTGTTCTTCCCTTCCGGGATACGCCCGTGAGTCCCGCCAGTCTGGCACCAAATACGCAATTTGTTTCAATATCGCCCGCAGGTCGCGGGAATCCCCCCATGGGGATTTCCGCAATCCGGCAGGCCCGAACGTCGTCTCAGCGCTTGGCGAGTTGCTGCCAGGTGTCGATCACGCTGTCGGGGTTCAGCGAGATCGACTCGATGCCCTGCTCTGCCAGCCACAGCGCGAAGTCGGGATGGTCGCTGGGGCCCTGGCCGCAGATGCCGACGTACTTGCCCTGCGCCTTGCAGGCCTTGATGGCACGGCTGAGCATGGCCTTGACGGCCGGATCGCGCTCGTCGAAGTCGGCAGCCAGCAGCTCCAGGCCAGAGTCGCGGTCCAGGCCCAGGGTGAGCTGGGTCAGGTCGTTCGAGCCGATCGAGAAGCCGTCGAAGAACTCCAGGAACTCGTCGGCCAGCACGGCGTTGCTCGGCACTTCGCACATCATGATCAGCTTGAGCTCGTTGTCGCCGCGCTTCAGTCCATGCTCGGCCAGCAGGCCGGTAACGCGCTCGGCTTGCCCCAGGGTGCGCACGAAGGGCACCATGATCTGCACGTTGGTCAGGCCCATGTCGTTGCGAACGCGCTTGAGCGCCTCGCACTCCATGGCAAAGGCCTCGCCGAAATCGGCGCTCAGGTAGCGCGCCGCGCCGCGGAAGCCCAGCATCGGGTTCTCTTCTTCCGGCTCGTAGCGGCTGCCGCCGATCAGCTTGCGGTACTCGTTCGACTTGAAGTCCGACAGGCGCACGATCACCTTCTTCGGCCAGAAGGCCGCGGCGATGGTGGCGATGCCCTCGGCCACCTTGTCGACGTAGAACGCACGCGGCGATGCATGGCCGCGTGCCACCGATTCGACGGCCTTCTTCAGGTCGTTGTCGACGTTCGGATAGTCCAGGATCGCCTTCGGGTGCACGCCGATGTTGTTGTTGATGATGAACTCGAGCCGTGCCAGGCCCACGCCCTGGTTCGGCAGCTGGGCGAAGTCGAAGGCGAGCTGCGGGTTGCCCACGTTCATCATCAGCTGGATGTCGATCTCGGGCATTTCGCCGCGCTGCACCTCGGTCACCTCGGTCTCGAGCAGGCCGTCGTAGATGAAGCCGGTGTCGCCCTCGGCGCAGCTCACCGTGACCAGCGTGCCGTCTTTCAGCAGGTCGGTGGCGTCGCCGCAGCCGACCACGGCCGGAATGCCCAGTTCGCGCGCGATGATGGCCGCGTGGCAGGTGCGCCCGCCGCGGTTGGTGACGATCGCGGAAGCGCGCTTCATCACTGGTTCCCAGTTGGGGTCGGTCATGTCGGTGACGAGAACGTCGCCGGCCTGCACCTGGTCCATCTCGCTGATGCTGTGCACCAGACGCACCGGGCCGGTGCCGATCTTCTGGCCGATGGCGCGGCCTTCAGCCAGCACCGCGCCCTTGCCCAGCAGCCTGTAGCGCTGCTCGGCCTTGCCCTGCTGCTGGCTCTTCACAGTCTCGGGGCGAGCCTGCAGGATGTAGAGCTGGCCGTCGGTGCCGTCCTTGCCCCACTCGATGTCCATCGGGCGGCCGTAGTGCTCCTCGATCACGAGCGCGTACTTGGCGAGCTGCTCCACCTCGGCGTCGGTCAGCGAGTAGCGGTTGCGCTGCTCGGCCTTGACGTCGGTGGTCTTGACCAGCTTGCCGGTGGCCTTCTTCTCCTCGGGCGTGGCGAACTCCATCTGGATCAGCTTGGAGCCGAGGTTGCGGCGGATGACGGCCTTCTTGCCGGCCTTCAGGGTCGGCTTGTGCACGTAGAACTCGTCGGGGTTCACGGCGCCCTGCACCACCGTCTCGCCCAGGCCGTAGCTGGAGGTGATGAAGACCACGTCCTCGAAGCCCGATTCCGTGTCGATGGTGAACATCACGCCAGCGGCGCCGAGGTCGGAGCGCACCATGCGTTGCACGCCGGCCGACAGCGCGACCACGTCATGCTCGAAGCCCTTGTGCACGCGGTAGCTGATGGCGCGGTCGTTGTAGAGGGAGGCGAACACCTCCTTCATCTTGTGCAGCACGTCGTCGATGCCGACCACGTTCAGGAAGGTCTCCTGCTGGCCCGCGAAGGAGGCGTCGGGCAGGTCTTCGGCGGTGGCGGAGGAACGCACGGCGAACGAGGCCGACGGGTTGCCGGCACTCAGGGTGGCGAACGCCTCCGTGATGGCCTTCTGCAGGTCGGCCGGGAAAGGCTGGGCCTCGACCATACCGCGGATCTCGGCACCGGCGGCGGCCAGGGCTCGGACGTCGTCGACGTTCAGGGCTGCAAGGCGCTTGCTGATCTTGTCGGCCAGGCCGTCATGCGCCAGGAACTGGCGGAAAGCGTGCGCCGTGGTCGCGAAACCGGTAGGCACCCGCACGCCCTGCGGCAGCTGCGAGATCATTTCGCCGAGGCTGGCGTTCTTGCCGCCAACCGCCTCGACGTCGGTCATTCTCAGGTTTTCAAACGGTACGACCAGGGCGGTCGCCTCGAAAAGTGCAGACATGGGAAAGCTCCAGAAGTTGAAACCGGTGCCGCATGCAGACGGCGCAGCACGATCGTTCTCGTTGCTTTGGGTGCGGGCGCGGCGTGCATGGAGAGAATTGGGTTGGGAAAGCGGATTCCCGATAATGGCCCTCATTGTAGGCGGGGCAAGGTGGTCCGCGCCGCAGGACAAGGCCGCATGACTATTCCTTCACGCACCGTTTTCTTCATTTCCGACGGCACCGGCATCACCGCCGAGACCTTCGGCAACGCCGTCCTGGCGCAATTCGAGATGAAGCCCCGCCACGTGCGGCTGCCTTTCACCGACACGGTCGACAAGGCCCACCAGGCGGTGCGGCAGATAAACCACACTGCCGAGATAGAGGGCGCCAGGCCCATCGTGTTCACGACGCTCGCCAACATGGAGGTGCTCGAGGTGATCGAGACCGGTTGCAAGGGCATGCTGCTGGACATGTTCGGCACCTTCGTGCGCCCGCTGGAAATCGAGCTGGCCGCGAAGTCGAACCACCGCATCGGCCGCTTCAGCGACGTCAGCAAGAGCAAGGAATACAACGACCGCATCGCCGCGATCGACTTCAGCCTGCAGCACGACGACGGCCAGAGCAACCGCGACCTCGAAGGCGCCGACGTGATCCTGGTTGGCGTGAGCCGCAGCGGCAAGACGCCCACGTCGCTCTACCTGGCGATGCAGCACGGCCTGAAGGCGGCCAACTACCCGCTCATTCCAGAAGATTTCGATCGCCGCCAGCTGCCGCCGGCGCTCATCCCGCATCGCAAGAAGATCTTCGGCCTGACGATCCAGCCGGAGCGCCTGAGCGAGATCCGCAACGAGCGCCGGCCGAATTCGCGCTACGCGAGCATCGAGAACTGCCGCCACGAGGTGGCCGAGGCCGAGGCCATGATGCGCCGCGCAGGCATCCGCTGGCTCTCGACCACCACCAAGTCGATCGAGGAGATCGCCACCACGATCCTGCAGGAGTTGCGGCCGGAGCGGCTGATCTACTGATTCCGCCATCCCTCGCACAGCAAAAAGCGCCCCGCGGGGCGCTTTTTGCTTCTTATCGCCGTCGACGGCTTACGCAGGCGCCGACGTGCGGATCAGGTGGTCGAACGCACCCAGCGCAGCCTTCGCGCCATCGCCGGCCGCGATGATGATCTGCTTGAACGGCACCGTCGTCGCATCGCCGGCCGCGAACACGCCCGGCACCGAGGTCTGGCCGCGCGCGTCGACGATGATCTCGCCGTGCTTCGACAGCTCGACAGTGCCCTTGAGCCAATCGGTGTTGGGCACGAGCCCGATCTGGATGAACACGCCCTCGAGCTCGACCTTCTTGGATTCGCCCGTGGCGCGGTCCTTGTAGATCAGGCCGTTGACCTTCTGGTCGCCCGTGATCTCGGTGGTCTGCGCGTTGGTGAACACGTCGACGTTCTTCAGGCTCCTGAGCTTGCGCTGGAGGACCGCATCGGCACGCAGCTGCGTGTCGAACTCGATCAGCGTGACGTGGCCCACGATGCCGGCCAGGTCGATGGCGGCCTCGACACCCGAGTTGCCGCCGCCGATCACCGCCACGCGCTTGCCCTTGAAGAGAGGACCGTCGCAGTGCGGACAGTAGGCCACGCCCTTGTTCTTGAACTCGTGCTCGCCGGGCACATTGATGTTGCGCCAGCGCGCACCCGTCGAGATGATGACCGACTTGCTCTTGAGCGAGGCGCCGCTCTCGAGCTGCACTTCGATCAGGCCATTGCCCGGCACGAGCGCCTTGGCGCGCTGCAGGTTCATGATGTCGACGTCGTAGTCGCGCACATGCTCTTCGAGGGCATGGGCGAACTTCGGCCCTTCGGTTTCCTTGATCGAGATGAAGTTCTCGATGCCCATGGTGTCGAGCACCTGGCCGCCGAAGCGCTCCGAAGCCACGCCGGTGCGGATGCCCTTGCGCGCCGCATACACGGCCGCTGCCGCGCCGGCGGGGCCGCCGCCGACGATCAGCACGTCGAAGGGGTCCTTGCCGTCGATCTTCTTGGCTTCGCGCTCGACGCCGCTCGTGTCGATCTTGGCGAGGATCTCCTCCAGGCTCATGCGGCCCTGGCCGAACTCCGTGCCATTGAGGAACACGGTCGGCTCGGCCATGATCTGGCGCTCCTTCACCTCCTCCTGGAAGGTGCCGCCCTCGATCATCGTGGTGCGGATGCGCGGATTCTGAACCGCCATCAGGTTCAGCGCCTGGACCACGTCGGGGCAGTTGTGGCAGGTGAGCGAAACGTAGACCTCGAACTCGAAGTCGCCGTCCAGCGCCTTGATCTGGTCGAGCACGGCCTGCTCGACCTTCGGGGGATAGCCGCCGATCTGCAGCAGCGCAAGGATCAGCGACGTGAATTCATGGCCCATCGGCAGGCCGGCGAAGCGCGGGCCGTGGTTCTCGCTCGGGCGGTTGACCGAGAACGAGGGCTTGCGGTGGTTGTCGTCGCGGCTCTCAGTCAGCTTGATGAGCGCGGACGACTCGGCAACGTCCTTCAGCAGCGACAGCATCTCGCCCGAGGCCTTGCTGTCGTCGAGCGAGGCGACGATCTCGATCGGCTGGGTGGCGCGTTCGAGGTAACTCTTCAATTGGGCTTTGGTGTTTGCGTCGAGCATGAGGGACTCTCTTTCGATAACGTAAAACTATCAACGGGTGCCGAAAAAGCCCGGGGCCTCGCGGGCGCCGGGCTTCGCAGGGCGCTTAGATCTTGCCGACGAGGTCCAGCGACGGGGCGATGGTCTTGTCGCCTTCATTCCACTTGGCCGGGCACACTTCGTTCGGGTGAGCGGCGGTGTAGACAGCTGCCTTCAGCTTGCGCAGCGTTTCCTTCACGTCGCGGGCGATCTCGTTCGAGTGCACTTCAGCGGTCTTGATGATGCCTTCGGGGTTGATCACGAAGGTGCCGCGCAGTGCCAGGCCTTCTTCTGGGATGTGCACGCCGAAAGCGTTGGTCAGCGTGTGGGTCGGGTCGCCGACCAGCGGGAACTTGGCCTTGCCGACGGCCGGCGAGGTGTCGTGCCAGACCTTGTGCGAGAAGTGCGTGTCGGTAGTCACGATGTAGACCTCGGCACCCAGCTTCTGGAACTCGGGGTAGTGTTCAGCAGCGTCTTCGACTTCGGTCGGGCAGTTGAAAGTGAATGCTGCGGGCATGAAGATCAGCACGGACCACTTGCCCTTGAGCGTCTCGTCGGACACATCGATGAACTTGCCGTTGAGATAGGCCTGGGTCTTGAAGGGCTGGACTTGGGTGTTGATCAGGGACATGTTGCTTCCTTGGATGCTGCGGTTGGACAAAAAGTGCGAGCCATGAGTATAACTACCAATTCACCCAATTTGATAGCAATCGTCTATTGAAAGTATTGGCGGTCGCTATGTTTTCGATGGCCGTCCAAAAGTGTGGAGAGGCACCAATACGAACGTGTATCACCATCACACGCATGCAGACCGAGATAGCATGGGATTGCTTGCAAGCTCGTGTTGGCACCTCTGACAATCACCGCTTTCAGAACAAGGGAAAATCATGAAGGGCGACCCGAAAGTCATCGAACACCTGCAGGCCCAGCTCAAGAATGAGCTGACCGCGATCAACCAGTACTTCCTGCACTACCGCATGCTCAAGCACTGGGGCCTGGACAAGCTCGCGAAGAAGGAATACGAGGAATCGATCGGCGAGATGAAGCACGCCGACAAGCTCATGGACCGCATCTTCATGCTCGACGGCCTGCCCAACCTGCAGGACCTCGGCAAGCTGAACATCGGCGAAGACGTGCCCGAGCTGCTGCGCTGCGACCTCGGCGCCGAGACCGGCGCGCAGGCCACCATCAAGGACGGCATCGCGCATTGCGAATCGGTGCGCGACTATGTCTCGCGCGACCTGCTCCAGGAGATCTTGGACGACACCGAGGAGCACATCGACTTCCTCGAAACCCAGATCGACCTCATCGACAAGGTCGGCCTGCAGAACTACCTTCAATCGCAGATGGGCGAACTCGAGTAAGGCTGAGCCCTGCTCCTCATCAACAACGGGACTTCGGTCCCGTTTTTTATTGCTTTACGTAACTTAACCGGCCACGAATAACAGTCATTCTCATTCGCACGGATAGAATCCGCGCCTTCTGATGACTGCCGCAGCCCGCCCCGACAACCGCCGACGTGCCTACTGGCTCAAGACCCTGCACGAGTGGCACAGGGTCAGTTCGGCCATCTGCCTCATCGGGATGATCCTGTTCAGCGTGACGGGATTCACCCTCAACCACGCCAGCCAGATCGAGGCCAGGCCCGTCATCACCAAGCAGACCGGCTCGATCGACGAAGCGCTGCGCGCCCAGCTCGAAAAGCAGCTGCCCGCCGCCAAGGCCAGCAAGGGCAAGGCTGCCCTGCCCTCTGAACTCCAGGCGTGGGTGCAGAAGCACTGGGACATCTCCACCGCCGGCCGCGAAGCCGAGTGGTCCGACGATGAAATCTATCTCTCGCTGCCCCGCCCCGGCGGCGACGCCTGGCTGCGCCTGAGCCTGGCCGACGGCGGGATCGAGTACGAGCGTACCGACCGCGGATGGCTCTCCTACTTCAATGACCTCCACAAGGGCCGCAACGCCGGCGCCGCCTGGAGCTGGTTCATCGACATCTTCGCGGGCGCGGCCCTGGTGTTCTCGATCACCGGGCTCTTCATTCTCAAGATGCATGCGGGCAACCGGCCTTTCACCTGGCCGATGGTCGGCATGGGCCTCGTGGTGCCGGTGCTGCTCGCGCTGCTGTTCATTCACTGATTTCGTTCATCAATCCATACAGATCCAGGAAAGAGGTTTCCCGTGCACGTTCGCTACTCACTCGCACCGCTGGCCATGTCGGCGCTGTTCGCGGCTCCGGCCTTCGCGGCGGGGCTGGCTGTCAACATCGAGATCCCGCGGCTGAACGTCTCCGAGTACCACCGGCCGTATGTGGCGACCTGGATCGAGCGCGCCGACAACAGCATGGCCGGCACGCTGGCCGTCTGGTACGACGTGCGCACCAAGACCAACAACCCCGAGGGCGAAGGCACCAAGTGGCTGAAGGACATGCGCCAGTGGTGGCGCCGCGGCGGCCGCGAGCTCTCGGTGCCGGTCGATGGCGTGACGGGTGCGA
>CAJYQC010000135.1 GCA_913776885.1 uncultured Variovorax sp. | reverse complement strand
CGCCGCCGCGGACGGCGGCGCGCAGGTTACCGACGCGCCGCAGAGCACCCACACGCAGGACCGCGTGCCCTTCCGCGGCAGGCATCAGGCCGGCGTCGTCACGCCGCGCCCGACGGCCTGCATGATCGCGTCGTTCTACGTGCTGGCCGAGAACCGCGCCGACCTGGAGCGCCTGTTCCGCACGCTCACCGAGCGCATCGCCTTCCTCACGCAGGGCGGGCCGCAGACGGACCCCGACCCCAGGCTGCCGCCGGCGGGCTCGGGCATCCTTGGGCCGGTGGTGCAGCCGGACGGGCTGACAGTGACGGTGTCGGTCGGCGCATCGCTTTTCGACGAGCGCTTCGGGCTCGCGAAGAAGAAGCCGCTGCGGCTGTCGCAGATGCAGCGCCACCCCAATGACGCCCTCGATGCCGCGCTGTGCCACGGCGACCTGTCGGTCCAGTTCTGCGCCAACACGCCCGACACCAACATCCACGCGCTGCGCGACATCATCAAGAACACGCCCGACCTGCTGGTGCTGCACTGGAAGCAGGAGGGCACCGTGCCGCCGATTCCGGCGGTGCCGGGCAAGCCGGCCGAGAGCGCGCGCAACTTCCTCGGCTTCAGGGACGGCTCGGCCAATCCCGACTCGGCCGACGGCGGGCTCATGGACCGCATCGTCTGGGTGCAGCCGGGCAGCGACGAACCGGCCTGGGCCGCTGGCGGCAGCTACCAGGCAGTGCGCATCATCCGCAACTTCGTCGAGCGCTGGGACCGCACGCCGCTGCAGGAGCAGGAGGCCATCATGGGCCGCGTGAAGCCGACCGGCGCGCCGATGGACGGCGGCAGGACCGAGCACGACGTGCCCGACTACACGAAGGACCCCGAAGGCAAGGTCACGCCGATGGATGCGCACATCCGCCTGGCGAACCCGCGCACCAAGGCCACCGAAAAGAACCTGATGCTGCGCCGGCCCTTCAACTATTCGAACGGCGTCACCAAGTCGGGCCAGCTCGAGATGGGGCTGCTGTTCATCTGCTATCAGGCCAACCTCGAGGACGGCTTCATCGCCGTGCAGAAGCGCCTCGACGGCGAGCCGCTCGAGGAATACATCAAGCCCATCGGCGGCGGCTTCTTCTTCACGCTGCCGGGCGTGCGGGACGAGCGCGACTGGCTGGGGCGCTCGCTGATGGCCGCCTGAAGCCCGCAAGTTTTTTCACCAACCCTAGAACCAGGAGATCCATGACCGTGCAGTTCCGCCGCCACTTCCTCGCCACTTTCGTCGCAGGCTTCGCCGGGCTCTACGCTGCCGGCGCGCAGGCGGCCGTGTCGCCGCTCGAGCTGGTCGGACCGATCTCCGACTACAAGATCTACGTCGCCGAGAACGTGCGCAAGCTGGCGGCGGACACGCGCGCCTTCACCGCCGCGGTGAAGGCCGGCGACATCGAGAAGGCGAAGAAGCTCTACGCGCCCACGCGCACGAGCTACGAGCGCATCGAGCCGGTGGCCGAGCTCTTCAACGACCTCGACAAGGCCATCGATTCGCGCGCCGACGATCACGAGAAGGCCGAGAAAGATCCGGACTTCGGCGGCTTCCATCGCATCGAATACGGCCTGTGGGTTCAGAAGAGCACCAAGGAGCTCGCCCCCGTGGCCGACAAGCTGCTGGCGAACGTGCTCGAACTGCAGAAGCGCCTGTCCGCGCTGACCTTCCCGCCCGAGAAGGTGGTCGGCGGCGCCGCGGTGCTGATGGAGGAGGTCGCCGCCACAAAGATCTCGGGCGAGGAGAACCGCTACAGCCACACCGACCTGTGGGACTTCCAGTCGAACTTCGAGGGCGCCTACAAGATCGTCGAACTGCTGCGCCCGCTGGTCGTGAAGGAGAACAAGGCCTTCTCGGAGAAGACCGATGCCAATTTCAAGGTGGTGTTCGACACGCTGGCCAAGTACCGCACGGCCGACGGCGGCTTCGAGACCTACTCCAAGCTCACCGAGCGCGACCGCAAGCTGCTGGCCGGACGGGTCAACACGCTCGCCGAGGACCTCTCCAAGCTGCGCGGCATGCTCGGGCTGAACTAGGTTCTGCCCAGGCTTCGCGCACTTCGTGTCGCTGCGCCACCCCCCCCTTCCGACGGCAACACCAGCGGCCCGGCGAAGCCGGGTCCGCGGTGTTTCTGGCCTTGCAGCCTGCATTTTTGAGGGGTTGGTCAGGTTTTCGCGAGTGAGAATTGCTAGCATCTGGGTTTTGCTTACAGAGCGCCCGATATTCAGGGCGCCTCCGCCCCCACCGTGCGAACCAACGATTTCGGCGCGGCGCCGACCGCCGCCGCCCTGCGCCTCGACCAGCTTCCCGACAACCAGTGGGCCACCGTGCTCGACGTGGCCCGGCCCGAGGCCGCCGACGACCGCGAGCTGGTGCTGCGCCTGACCGAAATCGGCTTCGTGCCGGGCGAGGCGGTGCGCATCGTGGCCAGCGGCATCCCGGGGCGCGAGCCGCTGGCCGTGCGCCTGGGCCACACCACCTTCGCGCTGCGCCGCCACGAGGCCGCGCTGATCCACGTCACGCCGGGAGCCGCCAACCATGGTTGAAGCCGTCATCCAGGGTGCGGGCCGCCTCGCACCCACCGCCCAGCCGGGGCGCATCGCGCTGCTGGGCAATCCCAACTGCGGCAAGACCGCGCTGTTCAACCTGCTCACCGGCAGCCGCCAGAAGGTCGCCAACTACGCGGGCGTGACCGTCGAGCGCAAGGAGGGCACGCTGCGCACGCCCTCGGGCCGGCGCGTCTTCGTGCTCGACCTGCCCGGCGCCTACAGCCTGAACGCCCACAGCCTGGACGAAGCCGTCACGCGCGACATCGTCACCGGACGCCGCGCGGGTGAGGCCCTGCCCGACCTGCTCGTGTGCGTGACCGATGCCACGCACCT
>CAJYQC010000134.1 GCA_913776885.1 uncultured Variovorax sp. | reverse complement strand
CGACCTCGGACCACCACAACATCATGAGCCTGGAGGAGACCTGGCTGCACCTCGTGGACTTCGCGCTGACTTCGGTGCTTCCGGAGTTGAAGGAGGCGTAGTCCTCCAGCTGCGAATCCGCTGGCGGGCTTGCCTGGTCGACCTGCCTCCGCCGAGGGCCCGTCGAGATAATCCGCCTCCATGGACTCCCTCATCACCGCCTCCGCCCGCGCCCTTGCCGCAGGCGATGCGCTGGGTGCCCTCAAGCGGGTCGCGCTGCGCAACGACCCGCCGGCGCTGGCGCTGCGCGGCATCGCGATGGCCCAGCTCGGCGAGCATCCGCGGGCGCGCGAGCTGCTGCGGCGGGCGGCACGGGGTTTCGGCGCGCATGAGGAGCTTTCGCGCGCGCGCTGCATCGTTGCCGAGGCCGAGATCGCGCTGGCGATGCGCGACCTGGGCGGGTCGACGCGCTCGCTGACGCATGCCGCTGCGGCGCTGGAGGCGCACGAGGATCACGCCAACGCAGTGCAGGCTCGGCTGATCGCGGCGCGGCGCCTGCTGCTGCTGGGCCGGCTCGAGGATGCGGAAGCGGCCATTGCCCACCTCGACACGCGCGGCCTGCCGCCAACGCTGGCGGCAGTGGCCGAGCTGGCAGCGGCCGAGCTGTCGCTTCGCTCGCTGCGCGTTGCGCAGGCAGAAGCCGCACTCGGCCGTGCGCACGAGGCAGCGGTTCGCGCGCGCGTGCCCGCCCTGCTCGCCGAAGTGACGGAGGCCAAAGCCGCCTTCGACCGCCCCGCCGCCCGGCGGATCGGCTCGGACGGCGAGCAGCCGCTGCGCCTCGACGAGGTCGCCGCCCTCCTCGCCTCCGACACGCTGGTGGTCGATGCCTGCCGCCGGGGCCTCGGCGCCGGCGATGCCTGGCGGCCGCTCGCGCGGCGGCCGGTGCTGTTCTCGCTGGCGCGCTCGCTCGCCGAGGCGTGGCCGGGCGACGTCGATCGCGAAGCGCTGATCGAGAGCGCCTTCCGCACCCGTCACCCCGACGAGACGCACCGCGCGCGGCTGCGCGTGGAGATCGGCCGGCTGCGCGCGCTCGTTGGCGCGATGGCGGCCATCGAGGCCACGCCGCGCGGCTTCGCGCTCAGGCCGCACGACGGGCGCGGCGTGGCCGTGCTGGCACCGCCCATCGACGGCGAGCAGGCTTCGCTGGTCGCGCTGCTGTCCGACGGCGCCGCATGGTCGACCTCCGCGCTCGCGCTCGCGCTGGGGGCCAGCCAGCGCACGGTGCAGCGCGCGCTGGTCGAGCTGGAGGCGCAGGGCCGGGTGCGCTCCATCGGCAAGGCGCGGTCGCAGAAGTGGCTCGCGCCGCCGCTGGCCGGATTCACGACGATCTTGTTACTCCCCGCCGCGCTGCCCATTGAATAGAGTTGCCTCCAGGCGCCTGTTTCAGGGCGCTTCATACAAGGAGCCGACGATGAGCAGCAAGACAGGCAAGAGCAATCCCACGGTACGCGCCGCCGAGATCGTGCGCGAATACGGCCCGTTCGGCGGTGCCGGCCAGGTCCACGGCGTGACGCACGACGGCCGCCGCGTCTGGGCCGCCACCGGTGCGAAGCTGGTGGCCTTCGACCCTTCCAGCGGCGAAACCAGCCAGACGCTCGACGTAGCCTGCGACGCGGGTACCGCCTTCGACGGCAAGTACCTCTACCAGATCGCCGAATCGCGCATCGACAAGATCGACCCGGCCACCGGCAAGGTGCTGGCATCGATTCCCGCGCCCGGCAAGGGCCTCGACTCGGGCCTGACCTGGGCCGAGGGCAGCCTGTGGGTGGGCCAGTACCGCGACCGCAAGATCCACCAGGTCGATCCCGAGACCGGCGCCGTGGTGCGCACCATCGAGTCGAACCGCTTCGTCACCGGCGTGACCTGGGTCGACGGCGAACTCTGGCACGGCACCTGGGAGGCGGAGGAAAGCGACATCCGCCGCATCGACCCGCAGACTGGCGCCGTGCTGGAGCGGCTCGAGATGCCGCACGGCGCGGGCGTGAGCGGGCTCGAGTCCGACGGCGCCGATCTTTTCTATGCCGGCGGCGGCGCCAGCGGCAAGGTCCGCGTGGTGCGCCGTCCCCAGTCCAGCCACTGACCCAGGAGCCATCCGTCATGACCACCGCGACCATCGAGAGACCCGAAATCACGAACCACCGCGTCGTCTCCAGCGAGCAGTGGCTCGCCGAGCGCAAGGCATTCCTGGCGCGCGAGAAGGAGCTCACGCACCTGCGCGACCAGATCGCCCGCGAGCGCCGCTCGCTGCCATGGGAGCGCGTGCAGAAGAACTACGTCTTCGACACGCCCGAGGGCAGGCGCACGCTGGCCGAACTCTTCAAGGGCCGCAGCCAGCTGCTGGTGCAGCACTTCATGCTCGGGCCCGACTGGGAGCAAGGCTGCCAGAGCTGCTCCTTCATGGCCGACCACACCGACGGCATGAACGTGCACCTCGCGCACCGCGACATCACGCTGGTGGCCGTCTCGCGCGCGCCGCTCGCGAAGATCGTGCAATTCCGCGAACGCATGGGCTGGCGCTTCGACTGGGTGTCGTCGAACGGCAGCGACTTCAACCTCGACTTCCACGTCAGCTTCACGCCCGAGGAACTGGCCACCGGCGAGGTCTACTACAACTACGGCAAGCTGCCCTTCCCGCACGACGAGGCGCCCGGCATCAGCGCGTTCTATCGGAACGAAGCCGGCGAGGTGTTCCACACCTACTCGACCTTCGGCCGCGGCGTGGAAGTGATGATGGGTGCCTACAACCTGATGGACCTCATGCCCAAGGGGCGCGACGAGCGCGAGGTGCCCTACAAGATGGAATGGGTGCGCCACCACGACCGCTACGAGCAGCAGGCTGAAG
>CAJYQC010000133.1 GCA_913776885.1 uncultured Variovorax sp. | reverse complement strand
CATGGCCGCAGCCGGCCTGACCCTGGCTCTTTCCGCCGTGGCCATGCCCTCCATCGCTCAGGTGACCGTGGGTGGCGCGCCGATGTATCCCACCAAGGACATCATCGACAACGCCGTGAATTCGAAGGACCACACCACGCTGGTCGCCGCAGTGAAGGCCGCGGGCCTCGTCGACACGCTGAAGAGCCCCGGCCCCTTCACCGTGTTCGCACCCACCAACGCGGCCTTCGCCGCACTGCCGGCCGGCACGGTGGACACGCTGCTCAAGCCCGAGAACAAGGCCACGCTGACCAAGGTGCTCACCTACCACGTGGTGCCCGGCAAGCTCGACGGCGCTGCGCTCATGAGCGCGATCAACGCTGGCGGCGGCAAGGCCATGCTGAAGACCGCGAGCGGCGGCACGCTCACCGCCACGATGAGCGGCGGCAACGTGATGGTGACCGACGCCAAGGGCGGCACGGCGACGGTGACGATCGCCAACGTCTACCAGTCCAACGGCGTGATCCACGTCGTGAACAAGGTGCTGCTGCCGGGCTGATCGACCGCCCGGTTCGCCTCAGGTGCGCTGCGCGGCCTCGGCCTCGTCGCGCAGCCATTGCGCGAACTCCTGCGCGTCGCGGTTGTTCGCGGCGCGCCTGGACATCTCGATGAAGTAGCCGCGGTGCGAGGCAGCGCCCTCGCCCAGCGGCGCGACGAGCCGGCCATCGCGCACCAGCTCGCTCAACAGCGGCAGCCGCCCGATCACCACGCCCTGCCCCGCCACTGCCGCCGATACCGCATCGGCGTACTGCGTGAAGCGCAGCGTGCTCTTCATGCGCAGATCGTCCAGCCCCATCACCTTGAGCCAGGGTTCCCAATCGGCAGTGGGGGCTTCGCTGTGGTCGGGGTATTCGACCGTGAGCAGCGTGAGCTTCGAGAAGTCGGAGAGCTCACGCAGCGATGCCGCCACCTGCGGCGAGCACAGCGGGATCACCGATTCCTCGAACAGCGCCGGACCCACGCCGCGACCGATGGGCGCGAAGCGCACCGCGATGTCGATGCGGCTGCTTTCCAGGTCGAGCACGTCCAGCGTGGCCGACACGCGCACGTCGACCTGCGGATGGCTGCCGGTGAAGCGCACCAGCTTCGGTATGAGCCAGATCGACGCGAAGCCCGGCGTGGTGGTGATCGCCACCTGCCGCGGTGCGGAGCTCGCACGCACCCGCGCGGTGGCGTCGCGCAGGCGCTCCATGCTGTCGGTGACGGCGCGCTGCAGCACGCCGCCGGCCTCGGTGAGCGACAGCGCGCGGTGGCGCCGCTCGAACAGCAGCACGCCCAGGCTGGCCTCGAGCTGCTGGATCTGCCGGCTCACGGCCGATTGCGTGAGGTGCAGCTCGGCGGCCGCCAGCGTGAAGCTCAGCCGGCGCGCAGCCGCTTCGAAGCTGCGCAGCAGCTCGAGCGGAGGAAGTTCGCCGCCCATGGCGACGGGCGTTTTCGCATTCTCTGTACGCATGCAACGAGTTCCGAATGACCGTGTGCAATCGACGGGCCGGCTCACTATATTCATTCGCGCAGTGAATGCAATGGAGCTTGCCATGAGCACCCCTTCCGCCCCTTCCAACTTTCCCACGGTCACTTTCTCGTCCAGCGCCGCGCGTTTCCACGTCAGCCTGCCCAAGCGCTCCGTCTTCGCGGTGCCCGACGGCGCGGGTGTGGGCATCGAGTGCCGCAGCGGCTCGGTGTGGGTCACGATCGACAGCGACACGCGCGACATCGTGCTGGAGCCGGGCGAGCGCTTCGAGGGTGGCGACCATCGGCGCGTGCTGGTGTCGGCGCTGGAGCCGTCGTGCATCACCGTGTCCGATGCGCAACCTGCGGCGATGCCGCTGCGCTCGCGCGATGCCGGCGCATGGTCGCCATGGCGACTGCGGCCCCACGGGTTGTCCCCGGCTTGACCGGGGCCCATGCGCATCGAACCATCGATGGCATGAGTTCCGACACCACCGCACAACCCTTCATCCTCCAGGAGCAGGCCGACGGCATCGCGACGCTGACGCTGAACCTGCCCGCCAAGCTCAACCCGATCGCGCGCGACCTGCAGGTCGAACTGCGAGACGCGCTGGAGCGCGTCCGCGACGACCGCTCGGTGCGCGCGGTGATCCTCACTGGCGCCGGCAAGGCCTTCTGCGTGGGTGCCGACCTGAGCGCGATGGCGCCGCCCGAAGAGGGCAAGTCGCTCGGCACGCAGACCGCCGAGTGGATGCAGAGCCTGAGCAACCCGCTGATCGAGACGCTGCGCACGCTGCCGGTGCCCGTGGTCGCGGCAGTGAACGGCCCGGCCGCCGGCGCGGGCGTGGGCTTGGCGCTTGCGGCCGACGTGACCATCGCGGCGCGCAGCGCCTACTTCTACCTGCCCTTCCTGCCCAAGCTCGGCATCGTGCCGGACCTGGGCTGCACCTGGGCCATACCACGCCTCGCAGGCCGTGCACGCGCCATGGGCATGGCGTTGCTTGACGAGCGCGTAGACGCGGGCCGCGCCGTGCAATGGGGCCTGATCTGGGCCTGCGTGGACGACGCGCAGCTGCTCGAAGAAGCCAGAAGCATCGCGCAGCGCCTCGCTCGCCTCCCCGCGCACGCAGTGATCGAGGCGCGCGAAGCCTTCGACGCTTCGGAGCGCCACACGCTGAAGGAACAGCTGCACTACGAGAGCGAGCGCCAGCGCGAGCTGATCGACCGGCCCAGCTTCCGCGAGGGCGTGAGCGCCTTCCTGCAGAAGCGAGCGCCGGTGTTCGAGAGCCGCTGACATCCGGACACCGGCGTCCGCTGGCGCCGGCCGGGGGGCTGCAGGACAATGCCGCGCATGTCCATCCCCAATGCCTTCTACGCCCAGTCGGGCGGCGTCACCTCCGTCATCAACGCCTCCGCCTGCGGCGTGATCGAGACGGCGCGCCGGCACCCAGACCGCATCGGCAAGCTCTACGCCGGGCGCAACGGCATCATCGGCGCGCTGACCGAGGAGCTGATCGACACCGGCGCCGAATCGGCCGAGGCCATCGCCGCGCTGCGCACCACGCCATCGGGCGCCTTCGGTTCGTGCCGCTACAAACTCAAGTCGCTCGTGAAGAACCGCCGCGAGTACGAGCGGCTGATCGAGGTGTTCAAGGCGCACGGCATCGGCTACTTCTTCTACAACGGCGGCGGCGATTCGGCCGACACGTGCTTCAAGGTGAGCCTGCTCTCGCAGTCGATGGGCTATGCGCTGCAGGCCATCCACGTGCCCAAGACGATCGACAACGACCTGCCCCTGACCGACTGCTGCCCGGGCTTCGGCTCGGTCGCGAAGTACGTGGCGGTGTCGACCATCGAGGCCTCGTTCGACGTGCGCTCGATGGCGGCCACCTCCACCAAGGTGTTCGTGCTCGAGGTGATGGGCCGGCACGCGGGCTGGATCGCGGCGGCCGGCGGACTCGCAGCGGACCAGGGCATTCCGGTGGTGGTGCTGTTCCCCGAGATCGAGTTCGACAGGACGCGCTTCCTCGCGCACGTCGACGAGCTCGTGAAACGGCACGGCTACTGCTCGGTGGTGGTGTCCGAAGGCTGCCACCACCCCGACGGGACCTTCCTCGCCGAGCAGGGCACGCGCGATGCCTTCGGCCATGCTCAGCTCGGCGGCGCGGCGCCGGTGGTGGCGCAGATGGTCAAGGACGCGCTGGGCCACAAATTCCACTGGGCGGTGGCCGACTACCTGCAGCGCGCCGCGCGGCACATCGCATCGGCCACCGACGTGCGGCAGGCCTACGAACTGGGGCAGCGCGCGGTCGAGCTCGCGCTGGAAGGCCGCAACGCGGTGATGCCGACCATCGAGCGCATCTCCGACCTGCCGTATGCCTACCGCCTCGGCAGCGCGCCGCTCGAATCGGTGGCCAACGTCGAGAAGCCGATGCCGTGCGACTTCATCTCCGAGGACGGCTGGGGCATCACCGAGAAGTGCCGCCGCTACCTGTTGCCGCTGATCGAGGGCGAGGACTACCCCGCCTACAGCGGCGGGCTGCCGGTGTACGCGACGCTGCGCAACGACATCGTCGCGAAGAAGCTGCCGGCCTTCGAGATTTCATGATGGCCACGCAGACCGCCAGCGGCCTGATCGACGCCGCGCGCTGCCCGCTGTGCGGCGAGGCGAACCGCTGCGCGATGGAGATCGAGCGCGAGACCGGACAGGCGCAGCCGCCCTGCTGGTGCATGCAGGCCGACTTCAGCAAGGCGCCGCTCACCAACCTGCCGCAAGAGCTGCGCCGGCTCGCATGCATCTGCATGCGCTGCGCGGCCGGCCGGCAGCCTGCTTCGAAGGACGGGCCGCCCTCTCAGGACAGCGCCTGAGGCTCCGGCTGGGCAGCAGGCTCGCTGCCCGGCTGCGGCGCGGCTTCCGGCGCGGTTGCCGGCACGGGTTCAGGCGCGGGTTTCGGCTCCGTCTCGATGTCCCCCGCCACGACCATCGAGGGCGCATCGCCCGGCCGCTGCTGCGTGACCACGCGGTGGATGAACTGCAGCTTGCCCACTGCCGCGCGCGGCAGCACGAAGGGGTAGTAGTCGGGCTGCCCCATGCTGCGCGAGAGCTCGTTGAGCACGTTGGTGAGCAGCACCCAGCCGTTGATGAAGTCGAGGAACTTGCCGGCGCCGGGATCGTCGGGCTGCCACAGGTCGTCAGGCGTGAAGAGGTCGCTCGCGAGTTCGACGTTGGTCGCGTCGACGCCGAAGCTCATCGCGGTATCGGCCGTGTCGGCCATGTGCAGGTAGTGGGCCCAGGTCTCGGCCCAGTCCTCCCACGGGTGCGTGCTGGCGTAGCTGCTCACGAAGCGGTCGGCCCAGTCGGGCGGCGGGCCCTGGTCGTAGTGGGTCTGCAGCGCGGCGGCGTAGTCGGCGCGCTCGTCGCCGAAGAGTGTGCGGAAGTCGTCGATCCATGGCGTGGGCTGCACCAGCAGGTCCCAGTAGTAGTGGCCGATCTCGTGGCGGAAGTGGCCCAGCAGCGTGCGGTAGGGCTCGCGCATCTCGGCGCGGATGCGCTCGCGCACGGCGTCCTCGGCCTCCTCGGCATTGAGGGTGATCACGCCGTCCTGGTGGCCGGTCATCACGTGCGGACCGCCCGGCGTGTTGCTGAGGAAGTCGAAGGCCAGCCCGTGGACGGCGTCGGCGTGGCGGCTCACCACCGGCAGCCCCAGCGCGAGCAACTGCGAGATCAGCCTGCGCTTGGCGGTCTCCAGCTTGAGCCAGAGTTCGCCGTTGCCGGCCACCGAAAGATCGGGAATGGTGCGCGTGACGCTGCAGGCCAGGCAGTATCCGGGCGCCAGGCCCTGGGTGTCGGGGGGCAGCTGCTCGCCTTCGCGCGCGGCGGGCACCATCCAGTTGCAGCCGGCCGGCGTCATGAAGTTCATGCAGCGGTGATAGGTCTTGCCGTTGGGGTCGCCGAACACGGTGAAGGTGTCTGGCAGCGCGCCGCCGCCCTGCGCGGGCGCGAGCGGCATCACGCCGAGCCGCTCGATCACGTAGCCCAGCGGCGTGTGGCAGGCCAGGCATTCGCTGTTGCGCAGGAACACCGGGCGCTCGCACTGGCAGCGGTAGGCGCGGCTGACGGTGGGCGCAGCCAGTTCGGAGGCGAGCGTGGGCGTGGCCTGGTCGGCAGCGGGGTGGGGAGCGGCCGACACGGCCGGCTCCACCGAGGGGATGGCCGCGCCTCCCGCGTCTGCGGGAGCAGCGGGCAGGACATCGGCATGTTCGCCGGATGATGTGTCGGGGCGGTTGTTGTCTTGGTTCATGTTCTTGACGCTAGGGGGACAGCGCAGGAATTTTGGGGCTGCCCGCTGCGATTCCCGCCGTGCAAAGCCCGATATGCTTGTAGGACGACGGACCCGAGACATTCCGCCGCCCCCATGACCTCCCCTCCGACCCCAGAAGCCGCGAGCACGCCGGCCCCGCCCTCCATCGGCACGCTGCGCCAGCGCTATGGCGAACGCTACCGCTGGTATCTGCTGCTGTCGGTGATGGTGGGGACGATGGCGTCGATCATGTCCTCGACCATCGTCAACGTGGCGATTCCCGGCATGAGCCACCACTTCTCGCTCGGCCAGGAACGCGCCCAGTGGGTGAGCTCGGGCTTCATGGTGGCGATGACGGTGTCGATGCTCACCACGCCGTGGCTGCTGTCGCGCTACGGCTACCGCCGCACCTACGTGGGCACGATGCTCCTGCTGCTGATCGGCGGCATCGTGGGCGGCGTGGCCAACGACTTCTCGCTGGTGCTGTTTGCGCGCGTGGCGGAGGGCCTGGCCGCGGGCGTGGTGCAGCCCATTCCGGCCATCATCATCCTGCGCGCCTTCGAGCCGCACGAGCAGGGCCGCGCGAGCGGCATCTTCGGCATGGGCGTGGTGCTGGCGCCGGCCGTGGGGCCGAGCATCGGCGGCGTGCTGGTCGACCTGTTCGGCTGGCGCTCGATC
>CAJYQC010000132.1 GCA_913776885.1 uncultured Variovorax sp. | reverse complement strand
GCTTGGGCACCACCGGCGCCACCTTCTCGATCATGTTGTGCAGCCCGTCGATGGGGAAGCTCGGCGCGAAGATGCCGTTGAGCCAGGTCTTCACCGCGGGCAGGCCCCAGATGAACACGAACACGGTGAGGATGAGCCACGGCGTCCACGCGCGGATCACGGCAGCGCTGGAATGCTTCGTCGGCGCGACGGCCGCGGAAGCCTCGCCGCCATCGGCCTCGTGCCCCTTGAGCGACACCGAGGTCCATACCTTCTTGGGCTTCCACACGCGCAGGAACGCGACCAGGCACACCATCGAGACGATGGCCGCGATGATGTCCACAAGCTCCGGCCCGATGAAGTTCGACACCAGGAACTGCGGAATGGCGAAGGACACGCCCGTCACCAGGATGGCCGGCCACACCTCCATCATTCCCTTGCGGCCCGCGAAGGCCCAGATCAGCCAGAAGGGCACCAGCAGCGAGAAGAACGGCAGCTGCCGCCCGATCATCGCGGTGACGGCCATCAGGTCGTAGCCGTGCACCTTGGCCAGCGTGATGACCGGCGTGCCCAGCGCACCGAAGGCCACCGGCGCAGTGTTCGCAATGAGCGAGAGCCCCGATGCCGCCAGCGGCGAGAAGCCCAGCCCGATGAGGATGGCCGCGGTGACGGCCACCGGCGTGCCGAAGCCCGCCGCACCCTCGAAGAACGCGCCGAAGGCGAACGCGATGAGCAGCAGCTGCAGGCGCCTGTCTTCCGTGATGCCGGCGATGGAGTCCTGCAGTATCTGGAAGCTGCCGTTCTGCTGCGTGAGCTGCTGCAGGAAGATGATGTTCAGCACGATCCAGCCGATGGGCAGCAGGCCGGTGATGCCGCCGAGGAAGGCCGCTTTGCCCGCCATGTCCGCCGGCATGCCGAAGGCGAACACCGCGATGAGCACCGCACTCAGCAGGCCCAGCCCCGCTGCGTAGTGCGCCTTGACGTGAAGCAACCCCAGGCAAACCAGCATCACCACCACCGGTATCGCGGCCAGCGCCGTCGATACGATCATGTTGCCGAAGGGGTTGTAAACCTGTTGCCAGACCATGCGCTCGTCTCCTGTTGTTTTGGGAATTCTTCTGAGCCGGTGCTTCCGCCGGGGCAGGGCCGGAAGCGTTCGATACCATCCTACCCCGCTACCCCTCCCGACAAAAGATGGTTTCTCCGCGTCTCCCCTCGACACAGGGCCTGCAGGCCTTCGAGGCCGTCGCACGGCTGCGCAGCGTGAACCTCGCGGCCGAGGAGCTCGCCGTGACGCCCAGCGCGGTGAGCCACCGCATCCGCCAACTCGAGCTGCTGCTGGGGCTCAAGTTCTTCACCGGCAGCGACTTCAGCCTCACCACCGACGGCATGGCCTACCTGGCGCGCGTGCGCGAGGCCATCGCGGCGCTGCGGCAGGTGCCGGGGCGCGAGCCCGAGTCGCAGGTACGGCGGCTGCGCGTGGCCGTCACCCCCACCTTCTCGCGCCAGATGCTGCTGCCCCGGCTGGCGCGCTTTCGCGATGCGTACCCGAACATCGAGCTGATGCTGCAGGTGACCATGCCGGTGCGCAACACCACGGCGGAAGACGCCGACATCGAGCTGCGCTTCGGCACCGGCCCCTTCCATGACCGCGAGTTCGTCCAGCTGCTGGCCGACGACGTCTCGCCGGTTTGCAGCCCTGCCTACCTCGAACGCCACGGCCCCTTCGAAGGCTTCGAGACCGACGCCGAGGTGTCGCGTGCGCAGCTGCTGCGCACGCCGCTGGAGTCGTGGCGCACCTGGTTCAAGGCCTGCGGCATCGGCCTGCCCGAGCCCGCCACGGGCCACCAGTTCAACGACCTCGGGCTGGCGCTGGATGCCGCGGCGGAAGACTTCGGCGTGGTGCTGATGCACCTGCGCCTGGGCAGCGCCTGGCTCGACAACGGCCGGCTGGTGCGGCTGTCGCGACGCAGCGTGCCCTCGCCCAACGCCTACTTCCTGTGCTGGAAGCCCGGTGCCATGGAGCGGTGGGAGTGCGCCACCTTCGTCGAATGGCTGCGCGAGGCCTTGCGCGAGCGCGCGGCCTGATCAGGCTGTCGGGCTGAATTTTTTTCAGCAGCAGGGCCGGCTTTTTTCAGGTGGCGCCCCGCCCTGCCTGCAGATAATGGCCGGTTAGCTTCCGCCGATTCACCAAGAGAACCCGCCAGGAGACCGCCCGTGCCCGACCTTTCCAAGATCACCAACATCGACGACCTGCGGGTGATCGCCAAGCGGCGCGTGCCGAAGATGTTCTACGACTACGCCGACTCCGGCGCGTGGACCGAGGGCACCTACCGCGCCAACGAGAGCGACTTCCAGAAGATCAAGCTGCGCCAGCGCGTGGCAGTGAACATGGAAGGCCGATCGCTGCGCACCACCATGGTCGGCCAGGAAACCGCGATGCCCGTGGCCATCGCGCCCACCGGCCTCACCGGCATGCAGCACGCCGACGGCGAGATCCTGGGCGCGCGCGCGGCCAAGGCCTTCGGCATTCCGTTCACGCTGTCGACCATGAGCATCTGCTCGCTCGAGGACATCGCCGAGAACACCGGCCGCCACCCCTTCTGGTTCCAGCTCTACGTGATGAAGGACCGCGACTTCATCGAGCGCCTGATCGAGCGCGCCAAGGCCGCCAACGTGACCGCCCTGCAACTCACGCTCGATCTGCAGATCCTTGGCCAGCGCCACAAGGACATCAAGAACGGCCTCACCGCGCCGCCCAAGCCCACCCTCAAGAACCTCATCAACCTCGCCACCAAGCCGCGCTGGTGCATGGGCATGCTGGGCACGAAGCGCCGCACCTTCGGCAACATCGCGGGACATGCCAAGGGCGTGAAGGACCTGTCGTCGCTGTCGTCGTGGACCGCCGAGCAGTTCGACCCCGCGCTGAGCTGGGCCGACGTGGAGTGGATCAAGAAGCTCTGGGGCGGCAAGCTCATCCTCAAGGGCATCATGGACGTGGAGGACGCGCGCCTGGCGGCCTCCAGCGGCGCCGACGCGCTCATCGTGTCGAACCATGGCGGGCGCCAGCTCGATGGCGCGCCCTCCTCCATCGCGGCGCTGCCGGCCATCGTCGATGCGGTGGGCACCGAGATCGAGGTGTGGATGGACGGCGGCATCCGCAGCGGGCAGGACGTGCTCAAGGCCCGCGCGCTTGGCGCCCGCGGCACGCTCATCGGCCGCAGCTTCCTCTACGGCCTGGGCGCCTTCGGGCAGGAAGGCGTGACGCGCGCGCTGCAGATCATCCAGAAGGAACTCGACATCACGATGGCCTTCTGCGGTCGCACGAACATCGACGAGGTCGATTCGAGCATCCTGCTGCCGGGTACTTTCTGAGCTAGCACCAGAGCCCCCCCGGAAAGCCATGCCGGGGGAAGGCCGATGCGGCATCGGCCGACACGCGCAAGCCCCATGCCGGCGCAGAATGTTCTGGAAACAACAACATTGCCTGCACGGCACAAGAAGGCACCATGAGCGCAGCCACGCCTGTTCCAAGAGGCCCAGCGGCC
Organism: uncultured Variovorax sp.; assembly: GCA_913776885.1. Taxonomy (GTDB): domain Bacteria; phylum Pseudomonadota; class Gammaproteobacteria; order Burkholderiales; family Burkholderiaceae_C; genus Variovorax. Next base: position 440 of record CAJYQC010000132.1, on the reverse strand, counting down.
TCTGCTTCATCTCCCCCGCACTACACGGCCGAAGAAAAGCGCCACCGCGTCTTCGCGATCATGGCGGCCTCCTCCGGCAACCTGGTCGAATGGTTCGACTTCTACGTGTACGCCTTCTCGGCGCTGTACTTCGCGCCGGCCTTCTTTCCCAAGTCCGACCCCACCGCGCAGCTGCTGAACACGGCCGGCGTGTTCGCAGCGGGCTTCCTCATGCGGCCCATCGGCGGATGGCTCTTCGGGCGGCTGGCCGACCGGCTGGGGCGCAAGACCTCGATGCTGATCTCGGTGACGATGATGTGCGGCGGCTCGCTGGTCATCGCCTTCCTGCCGACCTACGCGCAGATCGGCGCGTGGGCGCCCTTCCTGCTGCTGGTGTGCCGGCTGTTCCAGGGCCTGTCGGTGGGCGGCGAATATGGCACCACCGCCACCTACATGAGCGA
>CAJYQC010000131.1 GCA_913776885.1 uncultured Variovorax sp. | reverse complement strand
GACCGACCTAACGGAATTCGAAAATCGGTCGATGACAGCAGGCATATGAATTTCCTGCAGTAACGAAATTCAATGTGCCGGATCGCTTTTTGTCAGGCTGCACTCAGTCTCTAGGAAGCTGGCTTTTCTTTTGATGTTGCCTCGTGGAACGGCCGGCAGAAAGACCGGTGAATCCGCAGAGTAATGAATTAGATCAATGACCCATCGGGGTTCTATAACGGCACGATTGCTCCTCGTCGGCGCAGGCAGAAGGAGAAAGCGCAGGTATGCCTGATTCAAATTTTTTTATCGAAGCCAAATCCAATGGCGCGTTTCTCGAAAATCCTGAACAGGAATTCAGGAATTGCGACTGCCTGCCCGATGCCACCCGCATCCTGCTCGTCGATCACCGGTCAAGCTTCAGCGAATCGATGAACCAGGCGCTGCGGAAGCGGGGTGTTTCGATAGACATCGCGCATGGCATCAATGCCGCGGCGACGCCGGCGCTCACGCGCGGCTATTCGCTGGTGCTTCTGAATTACCTGCAGCCTGGCGCCGCGGGATTGAACGCCGTGCGCTCCATTCGCCGCAGGACCGACGCGCCGCTGCTCGTGCTGACCGAACGCGACAGCGTGGCCGTGCGCATGGCAGGCCTTGAGCTCGGTGCGAGCGACTACCTGGTCAAGCCGTTCTCGATGGTCGAGCTGCTCGCGCGCATCAAGAGCCTCGCGCGCGTTCCGGCTGCACTTGCGCAAACGTCGCTGCGGCTGGCCGACCTTGAACTCGAAGAGCACGATGCGACGTGCCGCCGCGACGGCAGGAAGCTCGACCTCACGAGGATGGAGTTCGCGCTCCTGTTGGTGCTGCTTCGCAACCAGGGGCGGGTGCTCTCGCGCGACACGCTCGCACGTGAAGTCTGGGGTACGGAGTTCGACCCCAACACCAACGCCATCAACGTGGCAGTCCTTCGCCTTCGCAGCAAGCTCGACGCGCCTTTCGACGTGAAGCTCCTGCATGCCGTGCGCAACAAGGGCTACGTGCTCGAAGTGCGGAGCTGACCTGATCCCGGATAGCGAATCGGCATCGGGGGCCGACAACGACAGCCAGGCCGCGTAATGGCCCATGACGCGAGGGGACGCTGGCGCCTTGCGTCGGCCGGCCCTTAAGATGCGCTCGCCCGCAGTGGCCGCCGGCCGCTCGTGCTGCAACAGCGTCGTCCATGCTCGAACTTCTCACCGATCCCCAGGTCTGGATCGCCTTCGCCACCCTGACAGCGCTGGAGTTGGTGCTGGGGATCGACAACATCATCTTCATCTCGATCCTGGTCGACAAGCTGCCGCTTGCCAGGCGGGAGTTCGCGCGGCGCATCGGCCTGTTCATGGCCATGTTCATGCGCATCGGTCTGCTGCTCGTGCTCGCGTGGATCGTCGGCCTGGTGGCGCCGCTCTTCACCGTGTTCAACCAGGAGATTTCGGGTCGCGACCTGATCCTCATCCTGGGCGGGTTGTTCCTGATCTGGAAGAGCACGAGCGAAGTCCACCAGTCGCTCGAAGGAGAGCACGAGCAGAAGCAGAGCGCCGTCAAGGCGACCTTCGCCTCGGTGATCCTGCAGATCATGGTGATCGACCTGGTTTTCTCGCTCGACTCCATCATCACCGCAGTCGGCATGGTCGACGACGTGCGCGTGATGATCGCCGCGGTCATCGTCTCCGTGCTGCTGATGATGCTCTTCGCAGGCCCCATCGGCCGCTTCGTCTCGGCCCACCCCACCATCAAGATGCTGGCGCTGTCCTTCCTGGTGGTAGTGGGCGTGGTGCTCGTGGCCGAGGGCTTCGACCATCACGTGCCCAAGGGCTATGTGTACTTCGCGATGGCGTTCTCGCTGATCGTGGAGATGCTCAACATCCGCATGCGTACGAAGGCGGCCCGGCGCGTGGAACTGAATCCGCCGCGCATTCCGGGCGAGTGAACAGGGCCGTGGCTCGCCGAGGGAGCCGGCCCGCTCGCGCGGGGCGGCTTTCTCCCTACTGCGCCGCGACCTTCACGAACACCGGGTTCGAGTAGAACCACAGGTCGCTGTAGTTGCGCGCATTGATGGCGTTGAAGCGGGCTACGTTGTCGGTGCCCGTGGTCTGCGCGTCGAAGAGCGGCTCGCCGTTGGCGGTCTCGTTGGGCACGTCGGTGCCCAGGTTGGTGCCGCGCAGGCGGAAGTACTGGTTGTTGCCGGCCTTCACCGTGTAGCTCACCGCGAAATAGCCGTCGGCGTCGAGCTTCCAGTCGCTGCGCGTGAAACGCTTGAGCACGCGCGTCGACGGGTTGGTGTCGCGCGAATAGCCTGGCGTGCCCGGCAGTTCGGGGCCGGTCACGTCGCCCGCGATCAGGTCGATGTGGTCGACCACCGGCTTCACGTTGGCGAAGATGCCGCTGCCGAGCTGGTATTCGAAGTTGTTGCGCTCCGGGCTCCTGAAGCGGATGGTGATCTTCAGGTCTTCGCCCGGCTTCGCGCCCAGCTCCGAGCCCATCTCGCCGCTGCCCCTGGTGCTCTGCACCTTGAAGTCGAGCGCGTCGATCAGGCCGCCGTTCACCGCGAAGAGCTTGCCGGTGCGCATGGCCGCGAGCAGCGACTTCGGGTCCTTGATGTCGCCGAACAGGTGGTTCCTGGCGTATTCGCCCGGCGCGTAGCCGCTGCTGTACAGGCCCTGGGAGATGGTGAAGTGGTAGTCGGAGTCGGCCACGTTCCAGATGTGGCGGCCTTCGGACAGCAGCGCGTCCCAGGTGCCGCCGAGCTTGGCGACCAGATAGTCCACGCCACCGTAGGTGCGAGAAGGCAGGTTGGCCGCGGTGTAAGCGCTGTTGTAGCCGCCGCGGTCGGGCTCCATCTGGTTGCCGACCATGCCTTCGAGCGAGAACACGATATTCGGCGCCAGGTCGTTCATCTCGCGCAGCTGGGCGATCGTGTACTTGCCGGGGTTGCGCGACGGATGGTTGATCTGCAGGTAGCTGGTGTCCGGGTAGTTCTTCTTGAGCCAGGCGATCGCCGCCATGGTCTCGGCGTGGGTGTTGTAGCCGGTGCCGGCCTTGGGGCCCCAGGCGGCGACGTCGGCGGCCGGAAAGAGCGCCGGGTCGCGGTTGGTGAAGAGGTATTCGAACTGGCTCGCGGCCTTCAGGGCGGCGTCCGACATCGGGTTGTCGGTCAGGATGCCGACGTTGCCGTGGTCGTGCGAGGGCATGTCCCACTCGAAGGCCGCGAAGATGGTCTTGTCGGCGTACCTGCCGCTGGCCTGCAGCGCCTTGATGCGCGGGACCTGGTACTTGGCCATGCCTTGGGAGAAGGGGATCTGCGCGGCCAGCTTGTTGCCGTCGTTGTCGTAGGAGGACAGGCGCAGGTGGTCCGAGATCGCGGCCCAGTCGAGCCCGAATTTGTCGAACGCCTTGGCCAGCACCTGGTCGAGGGTGGAGATCTGCTGGGTGTCGTCCGACTGCATCGTGTGGATGTGCAGGTCGCCGACGGTCCAGCGGCCCGGCGCAGCGGGCGCCGCCGGAGGAGCCGCAGCGGGTGCTGGCGCCGCAGCCGGCGCCGGTGCGGGCGCGACCGCGGTGGGCGTGCCGGCGCCGGTGGGGAGGAAGGCGGGAGTGCTGGAGCCGCCTCCGCCGCCGCAGCCTGCAAGCATCAGGGTGCCGGCGGCGAGTGTGGAGAACAGGGTGCGGCGAAACGGAGGGACGCGCGGGACCAGAGAGAAGGGGAGGGCAGTCGAAAGCTTGGACATGTCGGGCCGGAAAAGAGTACGCGCACCCGAAGTGCGCGTCTGCAAGAAAGCCGCGAGTCTGTGCCGGCGGTATGACGTCAGAATGAAAGCCGGCCGAAAGTTCGTTGTCGCCGCGCACCATCGGGGCGCCGGGGGCGCCTTCGCTCTATAAACTGTGCCCTTTCATGACTCCCAGCGCACCCCCCTCACCGATCACCGCGTCCGTCGACGATCAGGTGCTCCATCGCATGGTGCGTACCGACCAGCTGGTGGCCGTGCGCCGCAGCGTTCTCGCGGCCATTCCCATCAACGTGGTGCTCAGCTGTGTCGCGGCGCTGGTCGCCCTCAATGCAGGCCGCGCCTTCGAGGGACTGTGCTGGCTGCTGCTGTCGCTCCTGGTCAACGGCATACGCAGCTACATCTGCCGCTGGCCCTTCGCCCCGTGGCCGGGCATCGTGCCCGAAAACGGCATCGCGACCTCGCCGGATGCCAGGCCGGTCGAGTGGCACCTGCGGGTCACGACAGCCATGGCCGCCGTCTCCGGCTGCGTGTGGGCGCTCATTCCGCTGCTGTGCGACGGCTATTCGTCGCCGCAGGCGGTGTTCTATCTCACGGTGGTGTGCGGTATCTGCGCCGGGTCCGTCACTTACGGCATCGCTTATGCATTCGTGCCTATCGCCTTCATCGTGCCGGCGCTGCTTTCGGTGGCCGGCTGCCTTGCTTACACAGGCGGTTTCGACAATCTGAGCCTGGCCGCGATGGTGCTGCTTTACCTCGCGGCGCTGGTGCGCGGTGCATTGCACGGCGACAGGAACTTCCGCGAAAGCAGCCGCATCCGCAACGAGGCAACCGCCCTGGCGGCACAGCTGCGCAAGGCGCATGCTCAGTCGCTCGAGGCGACCCAGCAGCTGGCCTTTCGCGCATCGCGCGATTCCCTCACCGGCCTGCTCAACCGCGAAGGCTTCACCGATGCCGCCACGGTGCACCTCGCCGCACCCGACGGCCGCGGGCATGCGCTGCTGCTGCTGGACCTCGACGGTTTCAAGGCTGTGAACGACGCCTTCGGCCACAAGATCGGCGACCGGGTGCTGCAGGACGTGGCCCATTGGCTGCAGCGCGAAACCATCGAGATGCAGGCCGTGCTCGGCCGCTGGGGCGGCGACGAGTTCGCGCTGCTCTACCGCTTGCGCGAGGAGCGGCAGGCGCCGCCCGAGATCGCGCAGGCGCTGATCCGCTCGATTTCCTTCGCCACGGCGCACTACGGCGGCCACCTGGGCGTGAGCATCGGCATCTCGGTCTCCGGCGAGGCCGACGTTGCCGACGTTGCCGACATGATCAGCTTCGCCGACGAAGCCATGCACGAGGCCAAGCGCACCGGGCGCAACCGCTACCAGGTCTTCGACGGCGCTCTCAACCAGCGGCTGGCCACGCGCCGCGACGTGGAGCGCGACCTGCTGCAGGCCATCGGCTCGCGCGACATCTGCGTGTGGTACCAGCCGATCATGAGCAGCGAGGGCAACGAGGTCCACAGCCTCGAGGCGCTGATGCGCTGGAACCATCCCCGCCACGGCTACATCTCGCCCGAAGAAGTGGTGTCGGCGGCCGCCAGCACGGGCCTGGCCGAGCCGCTGCTGCGGCACCTCGTCGACGAGGTCTGCCGTGGCATGCGCCAGCTGGAGGCCGCGGGCTCCAGCCTGGCCGGCGTGCCGATTGCGATCAACGTGTCCCCGCGCGAGATGGCGCAGCTCGCGGTCGACGACATCGTGCTGGGTATGCTGAAGCTGCGCAGCATCGCGCCGCGGCGGCTTCAGCTCGAGATCACGGAAGAGGTCGCGCTCGACACCCACGCCACGCGCGGCCGGCTGAGCGCGCTTTCGGCTGCGGGCATTGCGATCGTGGTCGACGACTTCGGCGTCGGTTTCTCGTCGCTGGCATCGCTGCGCAGCGAGTACGTGCGGCAGGTGAAGATCGACCGCAGCTTCATCCTCGACCTGTCGTCCTCGCCGAGCAACGAGGTGCTGGTGGATGCCATCGTCCAGCTCGGCCATTCGCTGGGCGTGCAGGTGGTGGCCGAGGGCGTCGAAACCCAGGCCGAGCTCGACGTGCTGCGCAACCTGGGCTGCGGGCTGGTGCAGGGCTATCACCTGGCGCGCCCGGCGCCGCTGCCCGACGTGATGGCGTGGGCCTTCGCGCGCTCGAAGGCCGCGCCCGCCGCGCCGGCCGGTGCGGGCTGAGCGGCCGGGCCCGGCGGTGGCCGGCTCAGGCGCTCAGGCCAGCAGGTCGCTGAGCGTG
>CAJYQC010000130.1 GCA_913776885.1 uncultured Variovorax sp. | reverse complement strand
CTCGCGCCCACGGTGATCGTGCGGTTCTTGCCGATGGAGATGGTCTCGTTCAGGTCCACCGTCTCGGTGCGGTTCTGGTGGATGGTGATGGTCTCGTTCTTGTCCACCGTCTCGCTGCGCTGGCCGTGCACGGTGATGGTCTCGTTGTTGTCGACCGTCTCGGTGCGGTCGTGCTTGACGTGGGTGGTCTCGTCGTGGTCGATGGTCTTGGTGCGGTCATGGCCGACCCAGTGCGTCTCGTCGTTCTCGACCTCGATGTCTCGGTTCTTCTCGGCGTGCAGGTAGACCTGCTCCGAGCCCTTCTTGTCCTCGAAACGCAGCTCGTTGCAGTTGGCTGCGCTGCCCTTGGGCGTGGAGCGCGTGCGCAAGCCGCTCTGCGTGTGGGTGCCGAAGGGAATGGGCTGGTCGTCGTTGTAGACGCGGCCCACGATCAGCGGGCGGTCGGGGTCTCCGTTGAGGAAGTCGACGATCACCTCCTGGCCGATGCGCGGGCAGAAGTATCCGCCCCAGCCCTTGCCCGCCCAGGGCTGCGACACGCGCACCCAGCAGGTCGACTTCTCGTTGCTCTTGTCGTAGCGGTCCCAGTGGAAGTGCACCTTCACGCGGCCGAAGTCGTCGGCATGGATCTCCTCGCCCGAGGGGCCGACCACGATGGCCGACTGCGGCCCCGGCATCACCACTCGCGGGGTGAGGCGCGGCGGGCGGAAAGGCATGTCGACCGGGAACACCGTCAGCAGGAAGGCGCTGGCGCCCGGGCGGCCGGCATCGAGCGACGGCATGCGCGCGGCGATCGCCTCGAACGCCGGCAGGGTGTCGGCCAGCACGGCATCGTCGGCGAGCGCCTCGCGCAGCAGCCGCGTGGGCGGCACGCGCGGCTCCTCGATGTCCGCGCCTTCATAGCCCGGGTGGCTCGCGACGAATGTGCAGGCCGCGATCACGTAGTCGCTGTCGCGCGTGCCGTCAGGGTCGTTCTCGAACTTGAAGCTGCGGCCCGCTGCCACGTCGGGCCAAGGTGTGAGCGCCCAGTGGCGCTGGCGGCGCGCGCCGATTTCCTCGCCGCGAAGCTTGCCCTTGTCGTCGGCATCGCCGCCGTTGAAGTAGCCGCCCGCGAATTCGAAGGCCTCGAACTCGGCCAGCTCGTGCTTGTCGGGCGTGCCGCCGGCCGCTTCGAGCTTCTTCTTGATCGCCTTGAAGTCGCTGTCGACCGACGCGTACTTGCCGGTGTCGAGCTGCCGCTCGCTGACCCAGCGCGAGATCTCGTTGAAGCGCGCTTCGGCCGAGTCGCTCGGCACGTAGCGCAGCGTGTCCGCCACGGGCAGCTTGTCGTGCGCCATGTCGCTGGCGTCGGACATGTGCATGGTGCCCGGCGCGTCGTGCGCATCGAACCAGTAATAGATACCTTCGTCTTCCAACAGGCGCGATAGGAACTGATAGTCGCTCTCCTGGTGCTGCACGCAGTAGCGGCGCGGCTTGTGCGTGCCGACGACGTTGTCGGTGCGGGTCTTCTTGAAGCGCTTGATGGGGCTGTCCTCGAAAACCGCATCGAGCACCTCGAGCACCGGCTTGTCCTGCTGGATGCGCGAGTTGACGCGCTTGCTCAGCAGCCAGAACCACGAGCGCAGCGTGAACCGGTACTCGTGGTAGCGCCCCGAGTGGCCCGCGCGCACGAAGCGAACCGCATGGCCCTGGCAGTGGCGCTCGTGCGAGCCGCCGTCGGCGTCCTCGAAGCCGATGACGACGTCGAAGGCCCGCCCCAGCACGTCCTTCGCGTCGATGGCCTTGTTCTCCGACAGCACCGTGAGCTCGTAGATCGACGGGCGTGCCAATGCCTCGTGACCCACGATGCGCCAGAACATGAGCTCGTCCGTCACGGGCGAGTCGCTCTCGATGCGGAACTCCTTGTCTGCCATTTCGGCTTTCTCCCCCATGCGCCTGTACGGCGGCGCGGCCTCCGGTTTCGGTTCCCTACGGCGCCAGCAACAGCACCAGCGGCTGGCTCGGCACGGCGCGCACGCCCGGGCAGTTGGTGCTGTTCTGCAGCGACACGCTGGTCAGCCGAGATGCGGGCATGCCCATCAGCAGCACCGTGAAGGCGCCGGTAAGGTGGCGGCTCGGCCCCATCACCGTGCCCGAGGCCACGCCCAGCAGCACGCCGGCGTTGTCGCCGTTGGTCATCGGGATGGTGGTGCCGAGGTTGTGGGCCGGCCCGCCCATGATCAGGATCGTGGGACAGTTCGGGATCGCCATGGGCCCCATGGCGATGTTCGGGTACGGCACCGGAATCGGCGACGGCGCGGCGGGCGTGATGCAGACATCGGGAAAGCCCATGTCCATGCCCATCAGCTGGCAGTTGGCGAACATTTCTCTTCTTCTCCCGAGGGCGTTTCAGCCGAAGTGGATCTGCGCGCCGCGCGCCTTCACCAGCTCGCGGCCGTTGACCAGCGTGTGTTCGCCCTCCAGGCGCATCAGCTGCTTCGCCTCGCATTCCACATGCGTGGCCGCCACGCGGTCGATGCCGTCGGTGGTGCGCAGGTAGTGCCTGCTGAAGTGCTGTACCCGGTCCATCACCGACGAGAGCACGCAGCCCACGAGCTTGAGGCTGGTGCCGACCACGCTGAGCTGGCGTCCGACGACGTCGGCGGTGTCGGTGGCCAGGCGTGTGCGCTGGGCGGTCACGTCCAGTTCATCGGCTGCGAGTTCGATCCGGCCGCCCTCCGCGGCGATGCGCATGCCGCCGCCTTCGCAGTTCACGACATTGGCCGTTCCGTCCTCCCGCTGCAGAACGGCCATGACCCAGACCTCGTCGGGCGCGATGCGCAGACAGGCCACGCTGTCGCCGACCGCGGGCTCGAGCAGGCAGCTCGCTGCGCGGCGCGCGCGAAGCTTCAGGTCGCCGCTGGCAACGAGCTGCCGGCCCTTTGCATCGGTGCCGAGAATGCCCACGCACCATTCGCCGGGAATGGCCTTGGCGGCCTGGCTCTTCCTGCCGGTGCGCGCTCTCGCGGGCGTTGTCGTTTCATTGTTCATGGTGTCGGTTCCATCCGTATTCGTCGTGTCAAGCGACCAGCGGCTGCCAGCGCTCTGATTCGGCAAGCTCCGCGTCGGTCTCGAGCGCGCGCGCACGATCGCTCATCTGCGCGTTCTCGGTGATGGCGGCATGCAGCACGGTGCGCAGCATGGTGGCGCGGCGCAGGTCGGCATTGGTGAGGTCGGCGTGGCGGAAATCGGCGTAGGTCAGCTCGGCGCCGGTGAAGTCGGCACCTTGGACCTTCGCGCCCGCGAAATGGGTCTGATACAGGTCGCAGCCCGTGAAGCTGGCCTGTGGCAGCGCAGCGCCCGTGAAGAGCGCCTGCCGCAGCCGCGCGCCCGAGAAGTCGGCAGCCTTGCCGCTGGCCGCGCAGAAGATCGCCGACGGCGCCACCGCCTTCGCGAACTTCGCGCCATCGAGCGTCGCGCCCTGGAAGTTGCACTGCTGCAGCGTCACGCCGCTGAAGTCGGCCCCGCCCAGGTCGGCGGACGAGAACTGGCAGCCGTTGAGCTCCAGCCCTGCGAACGACATGCCCTTGAGCGATGTCTTGAAGAACACGTTGCGCAGCATGCGTGCGCCGGTCCACGTCAGGTGCGAGAGATCGCATTCGTCGACGGTGGTGTACTGCCAGCTGGTGTCGTCGGCGCAGACGTCGAGCAGCACCGACTGGGTGACGACGGCGGAGTCGAGCTGTACGCCGCGCAGGTTCGCATGATCGAGACGGCACTTGTTGACCGACGCCATGGACATCGCGGCATTCGCCAGCTGAGCGTGCATCAGGTCGCACTCCGTGAAGACGGCACCGTGCAGGTTGGCCTCGCGCAGGTCCGCATGATCGAGCTGGCAGCGATTGAACACCGCCTTGCGAAAGTTCGCGCCCGAGGCGATCAGGCCGCGCATGTCGCACTGGTCGAACACGGTCTCGCGCAGGTCGGCCTTGCGGAAATCGGCCTCGGCCATGCGGACTTGGGAGAACACGCCGCCGCCGAGCGCCACTCCGGCGAAACGCCCCTTGGCAAGGTCCGTGCCGCTCAGGGTTTCGCCCATGCGCACGGCCAGCGTCAGCAGCTTTGGGGTGACGGTCATCGCGCGGCCTGCTGCTCTGGCGTGAGACGGGGCCAGGTGCGCGCGCGCTTCAGCAGCGCCCCGTCGAAGAGGGTGTCGCCATCGAGCCTCACGCGGCTGAGATCAGCGCCGAATAGGTTGCTGCGCCGCAGGTCGGCGCCGCGCAGGTCCGACTTCTGCAGCACCGCGTCGCTGAAGTTCACGCCTGACAGCAGCGCACCAGTGCAGTTGGTCAGCCGCATCAGCGCTCCCTTGGCGCTGGACAGCCTCAGGTCGGCACCATCGATGCGCGCTTCGCAAAGATTGGCGCCGTCGAGCACGGCGCGCACCATCGTCGCTCCGCGCAGATCGCCCGCGCCGAAGTTGAACCCACGCAGATCGGCGCCACTCAGGTCCGCGGTCTTCATGTGCGAGTTCTGTACTGCCACGGCGCCTGCGCAGCGTGCGGTCCTCAGGTCGGCGGCGTCGAGATTGCTGGTGACGAAAGTCGCGCTCTCGAGCGTCGCGCAATGCAAATCGACGCCCGACAGGTTGCACTCCATGAAGGTGGCGGCCGAAAGATCTGCCTCAGGCAGCCGCATGCCCCGCAGATCGCGCTTGTGGAAAGTCTGTCCTGCGAGCTTGGCGCCCTGCCAGTCGGCGGCGCCCCAGGTGGCGTCGAGCAGATTGGCACCGGTGAAGGTGGCGCGGCGCATCTGCGTGTTCGCGAAGGCGCAGCCCATGAGCACTGCGCCGGAGAAGTCGGCGTCGTCGAACACCGCACCCGCCAGCGTCGCCTTGCCGAGGTTGGCATTGCGGAAACTGGTGCCGATGGCGATCGCTGCGTCGAGCCGGGCATGCGCCAGCACCGCTCCGGCGAAATTGGCCCCGGAGAGATTGGCGTTGCGGAAGTCCACGGCCTCGAGCCAGGCGCCCTCGAAATTCGTCTCGCGCAGGTCCAGCCCCGAGAGATCGGCCCCGGTGAAGTCGATGCCCGCGAACATCCGGATGCCGGCCGGCACGGCACGGGCCATCTCGGCGCGCAGCTGCGCGGCCTGTGCAGCCGGCATCGGGTCGACCCGCGGCTGCAGGTGCGCCGCCTGCAGGTACCCCTGCCGATGCGCCTTCTCGAGTTCGTAGAGCTTCGGCAGCACCGGCGCAAGATCGATCGGACGGGTCCCCGAGGCCACCAGCGCACGCATCTCGGCCAGATGCTTCTCGGCCCGATACACGGGTGGTCCGCGATGCTGCAGTTTTGCGATGTCCATCTTGCCGGGCGGCAGTGCCATGGCCTTCTCGAGAACGCTCACCGCATCCTCGACGGCGGCCCACTGCTGCGCCTGCGCGAGCTGCATCTGCTTCTCGAGATAGGGCGGCAGGGCGTCGCCGGTGGGCACCTTCTCGCGAGGCGGCATGCGGATGCCGAGCGCGTCCGGGTCCAGGCCCGCCTGCTCGGCTTTGCCGCGCGCTATAGCGACATCCGCCTTGGCGCGGCGGTACTGGCCTTCGGCCTGCAGGTTCTCGGTAGCGAACGGCGCCTTCGCGGCTTCGACGCTCGGGTCGGCAGTGCTGACGCCGTCGGGCAGCAGATCGTTGTCGAACAGCGCATAGATCGAACCCGTCTTCGGATCGGCGCGCTTGGCGGCGGCATCGAGGTAGTGCTGGTCGGCGCGGGCCTCGCCCAGGCGCTCGACGGCGCCCATGAGGCTCAGCACGTCGGCACCGTCGTCCGTCCCCACCTCGGCCAGCCCCTGGAAGATCGCAATACAGCGTTCCGCATGCGGAAAGAACCACACGGTGGTCAGGCGCAGCGGAACCTCGCGGATCTTCGGCTCGGCGTCCGGCACGCGATAGCCGGCGAACACGCGCACCCGCATGCCGGGCAGGCGGCCTTCGATCAGCGGCTTGCCCGGATGCATGTTCTCGAACGAGAAGGCTTCGTCGCCAGCGAGCGCGCCAGCGATCCACTGGTCCGGCTGCGCGAGATTGAAGTAGCGCCAGTCGGTATCGGGCGCAAAGCCCGGCGCATGCTGCCTGAGGTAGTCGGCGTCGTAGGTGCCGCGGTATTGCGCGCGCTGCGGATGCATCAGGTCGAGAGCACCGAAGCCGGCCGGCACTATGGCCTGGTCGGGGCGAAGCAGCCGGTCGGACGGCAGTTCAATGTTCGGCAGCCAGGTCACGCCATCCCTCGCGTCGCGCCCACGGCCTTCAGGGTTGCCCGCGAAACCGGCGCCGCCGTATGCGGCCGACCAGCCCAGCGGCATCGATTCGAAAGGCTGCGGTGCGCTGGGCCGATTGCCGTCCCAGTAGCGGTCGCCGAATACGAGCAGGGTCTTCTCGCGGTCGCCGAAACGCGCCCGCACGGCACAGGCCGAAGGCCGGTCCTTCGGCGGAAACGCCTTGCCGTGCACGAGGAATTCGGGCGTGAGCTTGGCGACGCCCTCGTCGATCAGCGGCTGCGCCATCTCCTGCGAGAGAAAACCCCACATCGACTGTTCGGCCCACAGGCAGCCGCGCTGGCCCTGATCGAACGGCAGGTGCAGGTACGCGCTGATGCTGAGTCCGAACCGTTTGCGGAATTCGATGGGCCTGGTGGACAGGCCGAGCGCCTGGGGTTTGAGGACTTGCATGCCGAGCTCGCGCCGCTAGATGCCGCCGCCGGAGCCACCGCCCGCGCCACCGCCGCCACCTGAAGAACCGCCGCCTCCGGAACCTCCACCGCTGCTGCCGCCCCCGCCGGTGCCGCTGCCGCCACCAGCACCGCCGCTGTCGGGTGGCGGCGGCTGCCATGCCTGCGTCGGCTCGATCTCGCCGGGCGGCGGTGGCGGTGCGGCGTTCGTGCCGTCTGCGTTTTTCGACTGGTCGCCAGCCAGCGCACCGGTCCCGGTCGAGTCGCTGCCGACGAAAACTTCCAGGAACACCTCGAGCCCCGTTCCGAGCACGGGCACCGCGCCCATGATCCCCTGGTTGTGCCGCATGCGGGTGATGGTCGCCAGGCTGGACAGGCGCCCGGCGAGTCCGGGCAGACCGGCCGCCGCCGCCTCCTTGGACGCGGTCGTCAGCTGCTCCTCGGCCGCGGCGTACTGGTCCAGCGTGGCGAGCACGTCCTTGATCGCACTGCCCGCGCCGGCGACCGCCCCCAGCGCAGCGGCGGCCGCGGCACCTGCACCCGCACCGCCGCCCGCACCGGGGGTGAAGCACTGCAGCGTCGACTGGCGCACGTTGCTGGTCCTCTGCTCGATCGCCACGGCTGCCACGGTGTCGATCGCGATCCCCGCGGTGTTGTCGATCTTGATGCCCACGAAGTTCGACATGCTCAGCGCGAGAGCGTTTTCGATGCTCAGTCCCATGAACGTGGCGCGCGCGATGCCCAGGTTCGCTTCGCTGTTGGTGCCGATGTACCCGCTCGAGTTCGGCCCCAGCACGGTGGTGTTGCTGCCGATGGAGGTCGCATCGATGTTGCCTACCGCCATCATCTCGATGCCGGTGTTGCTCATCAGCTTGATCTTGTTGGCCATCAGGTGCAGCGGCCCGGTGGGCACCGTGATGTATTTCGAGCTCGCGCCTGTCACCATCCAGTCGATGTGCGCCGCCTCGAAGCTCATCTTCGCGGCCTTGTATGTCAGGTTTCCGCTGACGGTGATGGTCTGGTTGCCGGTCACGCTCCGGGTTTCGCCGGCGCGGGAGATGTCGCTGCGCGCACCGACGACCTCGTGCGTGCTGGTGCCCTTCACCTTGAGCGAGTCGTTGCTGTCGACGAAGGTATCGCGGTTGCCCACCACCTGGTTGTTCTGCTTTCCCTTGACCGTGTTCTTCTGGTCCACCACCACCATGTTGGTGTCGTTGCGCGTCACCGTGCTCTTGCGGTCGCGGTCCACGTGGTTGGTCTGGTCGCGCTTGACGGTCACGCTCTGGTCGCGGTCGACGCTGGTGGAGTCGTCGCGCTCCACGCTGCGGCTCATGTCGAGCTCGGCGTGGATGTTGATCTTCTCCTCCCCCTTCTTGTCCTCGAACATGATCTCGTTGTAGTTCGAGGAGCCGCCGCCCGGGGTGGAGCGGGTCTTGAAGCCGCTCTGGGTGGGCGACTTGTAGGGTATGGGCTGCTCGTCGTTGTAGACCCGCCCCACGATGACCGGCCTGTCGGGGTCGCCGTTGAGGAAGTCGACGATCACTTCCTGGCCGATGCGCGGAATGAAGTAGCCGCCCCAGCCCTTGCCGCCCCAGGGCTGCGACACGCGGATCCAGCAGGTCGACTTCTCGTTGCTCTCGTCGTAGCGGTCCCAGTGGAAGTGCACCTTCACGCGGCCGTGGTCGTCCACGTGCAGCTCGTCGCCCTTCGGGCCGACGACGATGGCGGTCTGCGGGCCCGGCATGGTCACGCGCGGCGTGAGGCGCGGCGTGCGGAACAGGCGCTCGACCGGCATCACCGTGAGCAGGAAGATGCTGCTGCCGGTCTGCGCGGCAGACAGCGCCGGCGTGGCCGCGATGATCTGCTCCAGCACGGGCAGCGTGTCGGCGTTCACCGCGTCGTCGCGCAGCACGTCGGCCAGCGCGGCGTGCACGGGTTGCGCGGTGGTGCTGCCGCTCACGCCCTCGTAGCCGCGATGGCTGGCGACGAACGTGCAGGCCGCGATGACGTAGTCGCCATTGCGCGTGCCGTCGGGGTCGCCTTCGTACTTGAAGCCGCGGCCGGCCGCGACGTCGGGCCATGGCGTCAGGGCCCAGTGGCGGTCGCGGCGCGCATTGAGTTCGTCGCCGCGCAGCTTGGCGCGGTTCTCGGCATCGTCGCCGCTGAAGTAGCCGCCCGGGAACTCGAACATCTCGAGGCTGGCCAGTTCGTGGTCGTCCGATGCATCGATGTCGGCGCCCAGCTTCTTCTTGATGGCCTTGAAGTCGCTGTCGCGCGAGGCGTGCTTGCCGGTGTCGAACTGGCGCCCGCTCACCCAGCGCGAGATCTCGTTGAACCGCGGCTCCGAGGCGTTCAGCGCCATGTGGCGCAGCGTGTCGCCCGCGGGCAGCTTCTCGTGCGCCATGTCGCTGGCGTCCGACAGGTGCATGGTGCCGGGTGCGTCGTGCGCGTCGAACCAGTAGTAGATGCCCTCGTCCTCCAGCAGGCGCGAGAGAAAGCCGTAGTCGCTCTCCTGGTGCTGCACGCAGTAGCGGCGGGGGTTGTGGGTGCCGACCACGTTGTCGGCCTTGGTCTTCTTGAAGCGCTTGATGGGGCTGTCCTCGAACACCGCGTCGAGCACTTCCAGCACCTTCTTCTCCTGCAGGATGCGGGAGTTCCTGCGCTTGGTGAGCAGCCAGAACCAGGAGCGCAGGGTGATGCGGTATTCATAGTGCCGCCCCGTGTGGCCCGAGCGCACGAAGCGCACCGCATGGCCCTGGCAGTGGCGTTCGTGGGTGCCGCCGTCCGCGTCCTTGAACCCGATCACCACGTCGAAGGCATGCCCGAGGATGTCCTTGGCGTCGATGGCCTTGTTCGTCGAGAGCACCGTGAGCTCGTAGGCCGACGGGCGCGCCAGCGCCTCGTGGCCCACGATGCGCCAGAACATCAGGTCGTCCTTGGCGGGGGAATCGCTCTCGATGCGGAACTCGTTGTCGGCCATTTCTTGGTCTCTTGCGTCAATGCGGCGTCAGTCGTCGCGGCCCGTTCGCGGAACGCCGCGGAACCGGCTTTGCCGGGCCGCAGGCGTTGCCCCCTGCAAGGGGGTTGGCGAAGCGACACGAAGTGCGCGAAGACTGGGGGTGTGCGTCATGTCAATCGAAGGCGTAGGTGAAGTCCGCGTCCTTCACATCCAGCGCCACGCGGCGGATCTCGCCGCCCGAGGCCAGCCGCTGCAGGTACTCCACCGAGATCGTCGGCAGCACGGTGTTGGTGAGGATCGCGTCGATCACGCGGCCGCCCGACTCCGGGTCCTGGCAGCGCGCGACCACTTGGTCGACCACCGCGTCGCTGTATTCGAAGGGCACGCCGTGGTTGGTTTCCACGCGCTTCTTGATGCGGCCCAGCTGCAGCCGCACGATCTTCTTCATCATGTCCGGCGACAGCGGGTAGTAGGGAATGGTGACGATGCGGCCCAGCAGTGCGGGCGGGAACACCTTCATCAGCGGCGCCTTCAGCGCATCGGCCAGCGCATTCGGGTCGGGCAGCAGCTCGGGGTCGCGGCACATGCTCATCACCAGCTCGCTGCCGGCGTTGGTGGTCAGCAGGATGATGGTGTTCTTGAAGTCGATCATCCGGCCCTCGCCGTCTTCCATCCAGCCCTTGTCGAAGACCTGGAAGAAGATCTCGTGCACGTCGGGGTGGGCCTTCTCCACCTCGTCGAGCAGCACCACGCTGTAGGGACGGCGGCGCACAGCCTCGGTCAGGATGCCGCCCTCGCCGTAGCCCACGTAGCCCGGCGGCGCGCCCTTGAGCGTGGAGACGGTGTGCGCCTCCTGGAACTCGCTCATGTTGATGGTGATGATGTTCTGCTCGCCGCCGTACAGCGCCTCGGCCAGCGCGAGCGCGGTCTCGGTCTTGCCCACGCCGGAGGTGCCGCAGAGCATGAACACGCCGATGGGCTTCTGCGGGTTGTCCAGCCGCGCGCGCGAGGTCTGGATGCGCCGCGCGATCATCTCCAGTCCGTGCTTCTGGCCGATCACCCGCTGGTTGAGCGTGTCGGCGAGCTTGAGCACCGCCTCGACTTCGTTCTTGACCATGCGGCCGACGGGAATGCCGGTCCAGTCGGCGACCACCGAGGCCACGGCCTGCTCGTCGACCGAAGGCAGGATGAGCGGCGATTCGCCCTGCACCGCGTGGATCTTCGCCTGCAGCTCGTGCAGCTCCGCCAGCAGCGCGGCACGGTCTTCGCCCCCTCCGCCGCTGGGGGAGGATTGGGGCGGGGGCACGTCGGCCTTCGCCCCGCCCTCGGCCTGCGGCGAGTCCACCGGCTTGTTCCCCGCGCGCAGCTTGCTGCGCAGCTCCAGCAGCCGGTCGACCAGCCCCTTCTCTTCCTGCCAGCGCGCGTTCAGCGCATCGAGCTGCACCTTCGATTCGGCCAGCAGCGCGGCCACCTGCGCGGCGCGTTTGGTCACGTCGATGCCGATGGCTTCCTCGCGGCCGATGATCTCCTGCTCCACCGTCAGCCCCTCGATGCGGCGCATGCAGTCCTCCACCTCGGGCGGCGTGGCGTGCTGCGACACGGCCACGCGCGCGCAGGCGGTGTCGAGCAGGCTCACGGCCTTGTCGGGCAGCTGGCGCGCGGGAATGTAGCGGTGGCTCAGCTTCACGGCCGCCTCGATCGCCTCGTCGAGCAGCTGCACGCGGTGGTGCTTCTCGAGCACGCTGGCCACGCCGCGCAGCATCAGGATGGCCTTGGTCTCGTCGGGCTCGGGCACCTGCACCACCTGGAAGCGGCGGGTGAGCGCCGGGTCCTTCTCGATGTACTTCTTGTACTCGGCCCAGGTGGTGGCGCCGATGGTGCGCAGGTTGCCGCGCGCCAAGGCAGGCTTGAGCAGGTTGGCCGCATCGCCGGTGCCGGCCGCGCCGCCCGCGCCCACCAGCGTGTGGATCTCGTCGATGAAAAGGATGATGGGCGTGGGCGAGCTCTGCACCTCGTCGATCACCTGGCGCAGGCGCTGCTCGAATTCGCCCTTCATGCTCGCGCCGGCCTGCAGCAGGCCGATGTCGAGGGTGAGCAGCTTCACGTCCTTCAGCTGCGGCGGCACGTCGCCGCGCGCCAGGCGCTGCGCGAAGCCCTCGACCACGGCCGTCTTGCCGACGCCGGCCTCGCCGGTCAGCAGCGGGTTGTTCTGGCGGCGGCGCATGAGGATGTCGACGATCTGGCGGATCTCCTCGTCGCGGCCGGTGACCGGGTCCATCTCGCCCTTCTTCGCCTTCTCGGTGAGGTCGACCGCGAACTTCTTCAGCGCATCGCCCTTGCCCATGGCGGCCGGCGCCATCGCGCCGGACTCCTCGCCGGGCGCGCCGCTGCCCATGCCGGTGCCGTCCTGCGCGCGCATCTGCGCCTCGGGCGAGGCGTCGCAAATCTTCGCGAAGTTGTCGGACAGGTCCTCGACCTTGATCTTCTCGAACTGCTTCGACAGGCCGAACAGCGGGTTGCGCAGGCTCTGCGTCTTCAGCATGCCCACCAGCAGGTAGCCGGTGCGCACCTGCGCCTCGCCGAACTGCAGGGTGGCGTAGGTCCATGCGCGCTCGATGGCGTTCTCGATGTGCGGAGAGAAGTCGCTGATGGCGGTGGCACCGCGCGGCAGGCGGTCGAGCGCGGCCGTCATGTCCTTGGCTATGACCGACACGTCGAGGCCGTAGTGCTGGATCACACGGTGCAGGTCGGAGTCCTGCGCCTGCAGCAGCTGCGCGAACCAGTGCTCCAGCTCCACGTAAGGATTGCCCCGCATCTTGCAGAACACGGTGGCGCCTTCGATGGCCTTGTAGGCCAGCGAGTTGAGCTTGCCGAAAAGGGCGGTGCGGCTGATTTCACTCATGAGGGACTCCGTATCTCTTCTGGACGAATGAAGGTGGGCTTGTTGAAAGACTGGCTGGCGATGCGCACGTCGGCGGCATCGCGCGAGCGCCTGCGCTCGCCGAGCCACGACACCCAGCCCAGGCGCGGCGCGCTGCCCTTGGCCGCGCCCAGTCGGGTGGCGGGCACCTGCGCCTTCTCGAGCACGAGCTCGGCATCCCACTCGAGCTCGTCGCCGAGCAGCTGCTGCATCCAGCGCTGCAGCACGGGGCGCGCATCGCCGATGGGCAGGAACATGCGGTACTGCTCGATAGTGAGCGGACCGAGATGCAGCCGCACGCGGTGCTGGCGGTCCCATGCGCGGGTGCCGAGCATGGCGCCCATGCCCATGGCGCGCGAGCTCTCGCCCTGCCCCAGCCGCGTGAGCTCGCCTGCGGGCAGGCTCATCCAGTGGCCGACCCAGCGCTCCAGCTTCACCGGCACGCCGAAGTAGCTGCACAGCACCGACTCCACGCTCTCCACGTTGTGCACGCGGCGCGCGAGCCAGCCCGAGAAGTGCAGCCGCGCGTCGTCATGGATCTCGTCGCGCCCCACGCGCCCCGGTGCGCCGATGCCCACCAGCGCGCCGATCTGCAGGCGGAAGCGATCCTCACCCGGCCTGTCCAGCGCCACCGCGGGCCGCGACTGGGCCCACGCGCGGTAGAAGTGCAGCGAGAAGCGATGCGAGAAGCTGTCGAGAAAGGCCAGCCACGTCGGGTCGCCATGGTTCAGGCTGCGCTCGCGGATGAAGTCGCTCAGGTGCACCGGCAGCGGCCCGTTGGGGCCGATGTAGCCGAAGAACTGCTGGCGCAGGCGCGGCGGCGAATGCGCGGTCGCGGGCTCGAAGCGACTGAAGCTCGCCGGCGCGAAAGAGAGCGACGGCTCCTGTCCCACGCGCACGGGCTCGGCGCCGGGCAGCAGCGCGCGGCCCCAGCGCGGCGTGGTCCTTGCGACCGATTCGAGCCGGCGCATCACTGCGAAGTAGTCGAAGGCCCAGGGCTCGGCCGACCAGCCGCGCAATGCCGCATCGACGCGGGACTGCACAGTGCCACCGCCCTGCTCGGGCGCGCGGGCCGTGCCGGGCGCACCGGCAGCAGCCGCGGCAGCGGTCACAGGATCTGCCGCGTCCCGCACAGCGGCCTCCAGCGCATGGTCTCGCCCCGGCCCGCGATGCGCAACACGGTCTCGACGAAATGGTTCACCTCCACGTGGCGCGAGAGAAAACGCGCCAGCACGGCACCGAAGAGGAAGCTGCTGTGGCCGTGGAAGGCGTCCTTGTCGACTTCGAGCGTCACCTCCAGCCCGCGGCCGAAGGCGATCGGCCCCTTCATCGGCAGGCGGCGCGCCACCGGCTTGCACTTCACCGACAGCAGCCCGCGCACCTGGCCCTGGCGCATCTCGTCGGCGTGCACCGCGTAGAGCATCAGCGTCTCGCGCAGCGCGGCGGCGCCCTGCTCCGGCGTGCTGTCGGACAGCGACAGGTAGTTGAGCGCGAGGTGGTCGACCACGCGCCAGCCCAGCCCTTGGCTCACCACCGGCGACACCGGCCGCGACGGCCCGCGCACCATGCGCACGCGCTGCACGGGGAAGGAATCGACGCAGTCGAAGTCGTTCTCGCGGCCCAGCGGCATCAGCAGCGGCAGGTCGCGGTTGGTGCACAGCGCGGTCACCGCCAGCTGCCGCAGCGTGGCCGCGTACGGTGCCTGCTGCGGATCGACGATCTGCATGTAGACCTCGGAGCCGATGTGGCTGCTGCGGTGGCCCTCGGTACGCTGGCGCACCGACAGCATGCGCGGCTCGCGCGTGACCGTGAAGTAGGCCGGATGACTCAGGCGGCTGCCGTGGAAGGCGGAGTAGAAGGGCCGGAACGGCTGCTCGGCCGCCGCCGCATCGGCGCCCGGCGTGCCGTGGCCGATGACCTCGGTGACGGTGTGCACCTCGAAGTCCTGCGGCCGCGTGCGGTCGGGCACCAGGTGGAACTGGCTCACGCCCTCGTTCAGCGGCACGCGGTCGAGCCGCTTGCTGAAGAGGTTCACCGCGGGCACGCAGTGCAGCAGCACGTTGTCCGCGCTCACGAGCTTCTCGAGCGCCGCGTCGCCGCGCGAGAAGAGCAGCACGATCTCGACCTCGCCCACCGGCATCTGCGCCAGCAGAGCCTTGAGCCCGCTGATGCGCACGAACTGGAAGCGCTGCGGAAATGCGAAGTACTCCTGCAGCAGCCTGAAGCCCGAGAAGCCGGTGGCCGTCACGGGCAGCAGCGCCTCGTCGTCCTCGAAGCCGACCGCGCCGATGGCGCTCGGCGGCAGGCTGCGCGGCGTGCCCTGCAGCGCGCCGCCCGGCCCCAGCGGCCGCACCAGCACGCCGATGGGCTGGCCCAGCGCGCATTCGTGCAGCTGCCAGGCCACGTCTTCCGCGCCGCCGAAATGCAGCACGAGGTCGTCGAGCGCGATCTGGCTGAAGTCCAGCCCGGCGGTGGCGCGCAGCACGATGCGCAGGCCGCCGCGGATCGCGCGCGACTGCGGATGCGAGTTCAGCGGCAGGTCGGGGGCGTAGGTGAAGTACTGCGCGCGCTGCACCTCGATGGGCCAGATGCGCAGCGCGCTGGCCGTGCGGAACTCGCAGTGCGTGTTCTGCCCCACCGCCTGCCGCGCGCGCAGCCCGCTGCCGCGCGGCAGGCTCGGGCCGGTGGCGAGGTTGGCATCGTCGGGGTCTGGCGCGAACGACACCACCACCATCGCCGGCGTCGGCGCGAGGAAGTGCGGATAGACGATGTCCAGCAGGTGGCCGGTGAAGCGGGGGTATTCGGCGTCGAGCTTCAGGCCCACGCGCGCCGAGAGGAACGCAGTGGCCTCGATGAGCCGCTCCACGTACGGATCGGCCACCTCCTGGCCTTCGATGCCGAGCCGATGCGCGATCTTCGGAAATGCGCGCGCGAACTCCGATGAGCTTTCGCGGAAGTAGCGCAGTTCCTGTTCGTACAGACTCAGCAGCCTGGGGTCCATCACTTCACTCCGAAAGGGCGGCCGCCGCCGGGCCGCCCCAAGGCGAGCCGCGCCTCCCCCTCGGGGGGTGGAGTTACACGCAGCGCAGCGCAGTGAAAAGCCGGGGGGCTCATAGCTTCTGCGCCATGTCCACTATCTCGATGCGGCCCTCTTCAAGATCTACGCGGCTTCGCATGAGGAACTCAAGGGGCACGGGCTGCGCCCACAGCATGCCGCGGATCTGCAGGCCGATGCTGTTGTGCGAGTCCAGTGCGGGGCCTTCCATGATGAGTTCGACTTCGAGTGTTCGGGACAGGATGCGCGGCTCGAACTGCAGGATTGCGTTCTTCAAAGCCTGTTCCATGCTGACACGCTGCACCGACGAGGTGAACTGGCCAGACAGCATAGGCAATCCGTAGTTGATGACCGAGCGCGCCGCGTTGGGGTACTGCCTGTCGTCCATCGAGAGGCCGTAGCCCGTGGCGTTGAAGAGCCAGCCCAGGTCGCGCAGCACCGCCTGGCGCAGCGCCTGCTTGGTCAGCGTGCGCTTGTCGTCGCTCTCGCGCTTCTCGTCGGGCGCGTGGTCGACGAGGCGGTCGAGCAGCGAGGGCTGCAGCCGCTCCTGCGCGGTGAGCTCAGCCATCGACGGCACCTTCGGCGCTCACCTGCACTTCGGCTTCGGCCGGCGTGAACAGGATCTCGCGCACGTCCATCAGCGCGTACTCGTTGCCGTCGCTGCTGCCGAGCACACGCTGGCCCCAGCCGGCCCAGACTTCGGGGCGCAGCTCGCGCCATTCGGTCTTGCGCGCGAGGCGCAGTTCGCCATCCTCCTGCTTCTCTGTGCCTTCGTAGCGTGTGGGAATGAGCGCGAGCGTCTCGCCGCCGTTCTCGAACTGCAGGTGCGCGGGCATCCACACGCAGTCGCGCAGGTCCTCGGGCGGCTCGATCTTGATGTGCGCGAGGCGCGCGTACGGAATCCAGTAGTACTTGCCGTTGACGAAGGCCTCGAGCACCGGGCCCAGGCGCATGTCGGCATCGGCCAGCCACTCGAAGGGCTTGCCGTCGATGGTGCCGCCGATGGCGGGGGCGCCGTCGAAGGCGCGCTGGCGCAGGTCTTCCGCCAGCTCGCTCTCGCCGCGGCCCTGGCGCAGCAGCGACTCGATCAGCAGCGCCAGCCATTCGTCGGGCTGGCCGAAGATCATCGGCGTGCGCGTGCCGGCGAACACCTCGGCGCGCAGGCCCTCGCAGCGCACGGCCTCGCCGTAGACCTGCTTCATGGGCACGGCCAGCGCGTCGAGCTCGGCCGCCACGGTGAGCTGGTTGAGCGCGCGCTCCCACTGCCCCAGCACGCACAGCAGCTGCGCCATGAACACGCGGTGCTTGCTGTCGGAAGGCTTGGCGCGCACGTCGTCGCTCAGGGCCTTGAGGGCGGCTGCGGGGTCGGCGGCCTTGAGGAATTCGGCGGCGGTGGTCATGGTGTGCGGCTCCTTGTGGCTGGACTCGGTGCGCGGCTCATGCGCGCGTGAACTGGCATTCGCGCACCGCGCCGCGCAGGCCGGTGGTCTTCTGCGGGGCCGAGCGCACCTTCACCGTTCGGTAGCTGATGGAGATCAGCTCCGAGGGCACGCCCCAGTGGCCGCCCGAGCTCAGCACCAGCCGGCAGATGCGCGCGTTCTCCAGCACCATCTCGAAGGTCGACTGCGCATCGGGCGAGCGTTCGTCGCCGCCGGACTTGAAGGCGCTGATCATCACCTTCAGGTCTTTCTCCTGCGCGCGCAGCAGGCTGGCGATGGTGGCGGTGGCCGCGTCGCTGCGGCGCGCGACGATCAGGTTGTTGGGCACCACCTGGTTCTGGCTGGAAGACTCCGGCACCTGCACCGACCAGTAGTAGCCGCCGATGCTCAGGCGCGCCTTGCCGTCGTCGAAGCTGCGTTCCAGCTCGCCTTCGACGGGCGCGCCCTTGTTCTCGATCAGCATGACCAGGTCGGTCTCGGACGAGCCGGTGCCGATCAGTTCATAGAACTGGCGGGCGTCTTCAGGGCTCCAGGAGCCGTCGTCTAGGAATGCCATTTCTCACCTCCGGAAATCGATGGAACAAAAAAGATGAACTGAAGACCTCATGGCCTGGCCCCCGCGTCCGCCGTGCCGCTCCTGCGCAGCAGGGCCGCGAACACCTGTCGCTCGGCGCTCTCGGCCGGCGGCTGCCCGCCGCGCACGCGCACTTCCGACACGTCGGCCTGCGCCTGGCCCACGCCGAAGAGGCGCGGCGCGCTGTAGGGCGTGGCGGGCACGGCCATGACCAGCAGGCGCGCATCGCCCGCCGCTTCGAGCCAGGGCAGGTCGAAGCGCTTCACTGCAGGCTGCTCGGGCGTGCCGCGCTTGAAGCGGTTGGTTTCGCCGGACTCGCCGGGGTACACCGGCTGCAGGTTGCCGCGCGCGTCGATGCCGGCGATGACGAGGTCGAGCGAGCGGCCGCTGGTGTTGCGCACGTTCAGGCGCACACGCTCGCCGGTGCGCGCCAGAGGCAATGAAGGCAGTGCGTTGGCCGCTTGTGCGACGGACGCGATCGGCACGCTGCGCAGCAGCCGGTCGCCGCTCCACAGCTCCAGCGCGGCATCGAAGCCGTCGAGCTGCCCACCGTTGCCGTAGCCCTGCAGCTGCGAGAGCCACTTCAGCTGCGCCAGCGCCTGCAGGCGGCGGCGCAGCGCGGCGGTGTCGGGCAGCGCCATGGTCGAGACGCTCGTACCGAGGAGCGGCGCGAGCAGTTCGAGGCGCTGGCCCGAGGGGCCGAGGTCGGTCCAGCGCACGTCGGCGGTGGCCGCGTCGTCGGCCGCACGGATCGCTGCCGGGTAGTCGAGGCTGAGGCCGGCGGG
>CAJYQC010000129.1 GCA_913776885.1 uncultured Variovorax sp. | reverse complement strand
GCCCCATGCCCACGCAGCCGCTGGGCTGGTTCAAGAAGCCGGTGGCCAAGGCCGAGGACATGAAGGGCCTGAAGTTCCGCACCGTGGGCCTGGCGGTGGACGTGTTCACCGACATGGGCGCGGCCGTGAACCCATTGCCCGGCGGCGAGATCGTGCCCGCGCTGGACCGCGGCCTGATCGACGCGGCCGAGTTCAACAATGCGTCGAGCGACCGCGTGCTGGGCTTTCCCGACGTGGCCAAGAACTGCATGCTGCAGAGCTTCCACCAGAGCGGCGAACAGTTCGAAGTGCTGTTCAACGGCGCCAAGCTCAAGGCGCTGCCGACCGAGCTCAAGTCGATCATCGAGTACGCCACGCAGGCCGCGAGCGCCGAGATGAGCTGGAAGGCCATCGACCGCAACTCGAAGGACTACGAGGAGCTGAAGAAGGCCGGCATCAAGTTCTACAAGACGCCCGACACGGTGCTGCGCGCGCAGCTCGCATCGTGGGACAAGACCATCGCGAAGAAGTCGGCCGAGAACCCCATGTTCAAGAAGGTGCTCGACTCGCAGCGCGCCTTCGCGGAACGCGCGGGCCAGTGGCAGAACGACTACGAGGTCGATTTCAAGATGGCCTACAACCACTACTTCGGACGGCAGGCGAAGAAGACCTGAGCCAGGGATCGTTGCGACGCGAGGGCACCCGTGCGGTGCCCTCTTCTCATGCCTGCGCCCAAGCTGCCGCGCAAGACACGGATGACGCGGCGAGGAGTTCGTTTCGATGCAATCTTTCCTGCTGGCGGTCGACCGGTTCTCCACATGGATCGGCAAGACCTTCGCCTGGTGCGCCCTGCTGCTCACGCTGCTGATCAGCTGGGAGGTGTTCTCGCGCTATGCCCTGAACAAGCCCCACGCCTGGGTGCTGGACGCGCAGATCATGCTGTACGGCACCATGTTCATGACCGCGGGCGCCTACACGCTTTCGAAGAACGGCCACGTGCGCGGCGACGTGCTCTACGGCTTCTTTCGCCCGCGCACGCAGGCGCTGGTGGACCTGGTGCTCTACATCGTCTTCTTCCTGCCCGGCATCGTGGCGCTGACCTGGGCCGGATGGGTCTACGCGGGCGAGTCGCTCGCCATCCGCGAGCAGACCTTCTCGGCCGAGCCGCTGCCGCTGTACCCGTTCAAGTACGTCATTCCGCTGGCGGGCTTTACGCTGCTGCTGCAGGGGCTGGTGGAGATCATCCGCTGCGTGCGCTGCATCCGCGAGGGCGCCTGGCCCTCTCGTGAGCAGGACGTGGAGGAAGTCGACGTCGAGAAGCTCAAGGAGATGGTGCACGTGAAGGACGAGGACATCGCCGCGCTCGACCGCGTCGTGGCCTCGAAGGAGGCCGCGCGATGATCCGCCGCGAACTCTGGTTCGGCCTCTCGTTCATGGCGCTGATCGTGATCGGCGCGGTGGCGGTGCTGGCCAACGCGCCCACCATCACCAACGGCCACCTCGGCCTGCTGATGCTCTCGCTGGTGGTGGTGGCCATCATGCTGGGCTTTCCCACGGCGTTCACGCTGATGGGCATGGGCATGCTCTTCACCTGGCTGGCCTACGACCGCGACTGGCACCGCACGCTCGACCTGATGGTGCAGTCGGCCTTCAAGACCATGGCCAACGACGTGCTCATCGCCGTGCCGCTGTTCGTTTTCATGGGCTACCTGGTGGAGCGCGCGAACCTCATCGAGTCGCTCTTCAAGAGCCTGCACCTCGCGCTCGCGCGGCTGCCGGGCGCGCTGGCGGTGGCGACGCTGATCACCTGCACCATCTTCGCGACGGCCACCGGCATCGTGGGCGCGGTGGTCACGCTGATGGGCCTGCTCGCACTGCCTGCGATGCTGCGCGCGGGCTACAGCGTGCCGCTGGCGGCCGGCTCGATCACCGCGGGCGGCTGCCTGGGCATCCTGATTCCGCCTTCGGTGCTGCTGATCGTCTACGGCGCGACGGCGGGCGTGTCGGTCGTTCAGCTCTATGCAGGCGCGTTCTTTCCGGGGCTGATGCTGGCCTCACTCTACGTGCTGTACGTGATCATCGTCGCGTGGCTCAAGCCGCAGTGGGCGCCGCCGCTGTCGCAGGCCGAGCGCATCGTGCCGCTGCCTCCGCTGTCGCAGCGGCTGGCCGACAGCCCCGCCGCGCATGCGCTGGTCGGCCTGCTGAAGGGCCGGCGCAATGCCGACGTGCCCTTCTCGCATGTGCTCAGGCAGCTCGGCATCGTCGCGCTTCCGGGTGTGATCTTCCTGCTGCTGGCCGCCTTCAGCTACAAGGCCGTGACCACCGTAGAAGCGCAGGCGCGCTACGAGATCGAGGAGATCGGCGCGGTGCGCAGCAGCACGCCGGAGTCGGGTGGACTGCAGGAGCCTCCGGTCGAAGGCGGGCTGCAGGAGCCGCCGCAGGAGGGCGGCCTCCAGGAGCCGCCCAGTGAAGATTCGCAGCCATCGGCGCCTGCCGCTGCTTCGAACCAAGGCTCGCTGGCCGAGCCGCCGGGGGCATCGCCCGCGCCAGCGGCGCCTGCCGCAGAAGGAGTCGCAGAGCCCGCCGCCCCTGCCGCCGCCGAAGCCGCCACGCAGCGTCCCGCGCCGACCTGGTGGTGGGTCACCTTCGCCATCTTCGGCGCGATCGTCACGCTGTTCTACCTGTTCCT
Source organism: uncultured Variovorax sp. (assembly GCA_913776885.1). Taxonomy (GTDB): domain Bacteria; phylum Pseudomonadota; class Gammaproteobacteria; order Burkholderiales; family Burkholderiaceae_C; genus Variovorax. The sequence goes on along the minus strand of CAJYQC010000129.1, from coordinate 5,357 downwards.
GAGCTTCGCGCGGCTCGAGATATTCAAGATGCTGCTGGCGTCGTTCTTTCCGCTGGTGCTGCTGATCCTCGCGGTGCTGGGCTCGATCGTGCTGGGCCTGGCCACCCCCACCGAAGCGGCCGCGATGGGCGCGCTCGGCGGCATGCTGCTGGCAGCGGCCTACCGGCGGCTCAACCTCGCGGTGCTGAAGGAGTCGGTGTTCCTCACGGCCAAGACGTCGGCCATGGTCTGCTGGCTCTTCGTCGGCTCGGCCATCTTCTCGGCCGCATTCGCGCTGCTGGGCGGCCAGGCACTGGTGGAAGAGTGGGTGCTCGGCATGAACCTCACCAAGGTGGAGTTTCTGATCCTGAGCCAGGTCATCATCTTTCTGCTGGGCTGGCCGCTGGAGTGGACCGAGATCATCGTGATCTTCATGCCCATCTTCATCCCGCTGCTCGACAACTTCGGCGTCGATCCGCTGTTCTTCGGACTGCTGGTGGCGCTGAACCTGCAGACCGCGTTCCTGTCGCCGCCGGTCGCCATGTCGGCCTTCTACCTGAAGGGCGTGAGCCCGCCCCACGTGACGCTCAACCAGATCTTCCTGGGCATGCTGCCCTTCATGGGCATCCAGATTCTGGCGATCGTGCTGCTGTACATGTGGCCGCAGATCGGGTTGTGGCTGCCGCAGTTGCTTTACAAGTAGAAGCAGGTCGTGGCGAGGAGGCATGGGTCCCCTCGTTCGGTCGATGGTGCGACGTACGGGGGATGAAACGCCCGATCGGTCCGTGCGGTTTGCAGTCGCCCGAACTCCAAGACGAGCGCTTTTCAGGAATGAATGCGCTGGGTCGGTTCTGTGTTGCCCGGCGTGCCGCGCACCCTGAATAAATAAATATTCAAGCGTGCAGAATTTCTCAGGCTGCCGATCAATCAATTATTCGCTCTCACTACGATGCCCGGATTCAAAAAGGGAGCGATGCATGAGGGGCAGGGAGTTTTGCGCGCCGGACAATTCGAGTCATCCCAAATGGAATAGCTGGGACATTTTCAAATGGCGTGTCTTGTCAGAGAAAATGGGCGGCGGCCGACCGTATTTACAGGCCTACAAAGATGGCTGGGTTGTTTACTATAAATTCCGTATCAAAGATGCGGCGCAGCAGCATCTAATCCCTCCTGTGCTGCTCGCCTGTATCGCCTGGGCCGAGGTGGGCGGCAAGCCCGACGGCATAAAAAGACCCGCATTTCAAGGACGCACATTGCAGCGAACGCTAGCGGGAAGACCTGTCAAGTTTGGAAAACCACCCGAAGAAACATCCGTTGGTGCGATAAGCATTCAACTGCGAGTTGCTTCGAAGGAGCTTGGGATTCCGGTCGAGCTGCTGTCGTACCCGGATCGAATGAACCTGATCACGTGCCTCGAGACCGATGCCTTCAATTTGATCGTCGTTGCTCAGCACCTGAAAAATCTCATCCTATACGACTACCCGGGCATCGATACTTCAAATCTCACGGACGAACAATTCATCGTTGCCGGCTCTCGCTACAACCGCGGAATCGAGCGAGCCTTGAATGATTTTGTCAACTCCATCAAGCTTCCTCCCGACAGCCAAGGCAGGCAGTTTTCTGAATATGGACGCAGGATGCTGGAGCACCGCGGCCACGTTCTAACGCTTCTAAATAAAATTTGACGATGAAGAAAACAGGTTTGATACTTGCATCGGCGTATGCCTTTTTTTGCATTGCCTTCATGCTTCTCATGCCGATGAACAAGTATGAATGGATGCTGGACGAGCCCAACGCCAAATCCGAGGGTTTGACTTTTTGCGGGTTGCCGCTTGACGACGATATCAGCGCCAGGTTTTTTTCTTTCGCCTTTTTGATTCCGCTCCTCGTTTGGGCAGTCATCCAATCGATCCGAAAGAAAAAAGCACATCACGCTCTCTGGATGGCCGTTGCCCTGCTGGCTGTCTGGGGATGGCGGTTCTTCATTCACTACCCACTGTGCTGAACTGGCAGTTGCAGGTCGAAGGCTCGCGGCGCGGCCTCAACGCCGCCTCTCCACATACGGCCGCGCCTGCAGCAGCACGATCCTGTCGCCCACCGTCGCCCACTCGATGTCCTGGTCGACGCCGTTGAAGGTGCGCTTGACCGCTGCGCCCACGTTGGCCAGCCGTACGACCAGGTCGTCGGTCAGAACGTTGCGGCCGGCCTCGACCGGCACTTCCTTCACGCCGCCGTCCTTGTCGAGTTGCAGCGCGGTGTCTTCGGCCGAGCGGCTGAGCACCTGGATGGCCTTGGACCAACTCGAGTACATCACCTGCTCGGCCACGCGCCGGCCCTCGACCACGCGGATGCCGATGCCGCGCTTGGCCGAGATGTAGGTGATGTGCGGATGCCCCGCGTCGAAGGGGTCGCGGGTGATCATCACGCCGGCGTTGGCGGAGTCGATGGCGGTCTGCACGAACACGCCCATGAGGACCGATTCGGCGCCGAAGCCCGCTGCAGAACGGGCCTCCCAGGCCTCAGGGTTGAACACCGAGGCCCAGACCTTCTTCACGGCCGTTTCGAGCGCGTCGCCGGTCTTGACGTTGGGCACGGTGGTGTAGAGCCCGGCGCCGCTGAAGCCGGGCAGGTCTTCGGAGTTGGACGAGCTGCGCACGAACACGCCGCCGCCGCCGAGCTGCTGCTGCCATGCGGCGCGCCAGCCGGCGGCGGTGGCGGCATCGACGGGCCATTGCACGATCTCTTCGCGCAGCTGCGCCAGCGCCTTCTGGCGCACCTTCGGATCGCTCGCGAAGCCGGGCTGCTGCTGCATGCGCGCGATGCGCTCGGCCAGGCCGTTGGCGCGCATGAAGCGGTCGTAATGCGCGAAGGGAATGCAGAAGCCGTCTGGCACCGAGGTGCCCGGGATGCGCGCAGCCTGCATGGCGCCGAGGTTCGCGGCCTTGACGCCGCACTGCGCGCTGTTGCGCGCGCGCAGCGAGGCCAGCGGCAGCAGCCGGTTCTCGCGCAGGTCGGGCCTGATGGCGCGCGCGCTGCCTGGCACGGCGCCAGCGGCTGCGGTACGCACCGCACGCGGCGGGAGCGCGGCGATTTCGTCCGGCGTGAGCCGGCGCACCTGGTAGCCCGAGCTGGCCACTTTCAGCGCCACCCACTGGCCAGCGTGCTCCTTCAGCACGGTGGCGGCGTCGCGGACGTAGGCGTTGGGAATGCCCCAGCCCTTGGCCAGCAGGTTGACGTGCGAAAGCGCGGTCGAGGGCCGCTCGGTGAGCACCGCGGCCACCGGCGGCAGGCCGATGGGCACCTGCCGCAGCACGGCGATGTCGTCGGGCAGCAGCGCATCGACACCCGCGTCGTCCTCCACGATGCGCACGCGGCCGGTGGCGGTGCCGAGGTTCATCGGCAGGAAGGGCTGCTCGCGGATCAGCGCCTCCTGGCTCACGTAGTCGATGCCGGCTTCCTTCGCCACGCGCTCATGCAGCGTGGAGTTGGTCTTGAACTTGACCGGACCGAAGAAGCTGGCCCTGACCTGCTGCTCGGCCTGCCGCAGCAGCGGCGCGGTGAGCTTGTCGCCTTCCCAGAATTCGTAGGTGAAGCTGCCGATGTTCTGCTGCCAGCTCAGCGTGCCGAACAGGAAGCGGCGATCGGGCACGAGGTAGTTGCGGTCGATCTCTCGCTTGATGGTGTTGGGCGCGAGGCGGGTGTCGCGCAGGAAGCGCACGTGCAGCTGGTAGCGCGGCGTGTCGATGTAGTACATGCGCGGCGGCTTCGCCTGCCGGTCGACCACGAAGAGCACGTGCGCAAGCTGCATCGGCGTGCCGGCGTCGTAGACGCGGGCGAGCTGGTCGAAGTCGGCCTGGCTGCGCAGCGCGGGCAGCGACGAGGGCACTGCGGGGCGCGGCACCAGTTGCGCGGCCGGGCCTTCGGGCTGGGGCTGGTTCTGCTGCTGGTAGTACGAGGGCTTGCGCGCCAGTTGTGCTCCCGCAGGCAGGGCCGCCAGCGCGGCGGCTGCCATGCAGAAGGAAACCGAGAGAGCGGCCGCGCTCCTGTTTCGAGAGCGCGAAGAGCCCGCCGGGCGTATGTTGTTCTGGTTTTTCATGGGGTGTCCCTCCTTACAGCCGGTTTCCGATTGCACGCGCGCTTCACCAAGCAGGGGTCGCGCGGTGACAGCGGCAGCGGATTCTCGCGCGTTACAAATCCAGCGCCCCGCTTTCGCATCGTCCCGAGGATCAGAGAACGACACCATGAACCAACCCGCCCCTTCCATGCTTGCCGCGCCGCGCCGATGGCTGCTCGGCATCGCGCTGCTGTGCGCGGCCTTCGTGGCCAGCGCGCAGCAGGACCCGCCGGGCCGCGTCGCGCTGCTCGGCTACCAGCAGGGCTCGGTGAGCTTCGCACCCGCCGGCGCCGACAGCTGGTACGACGCGCAGACCAACCGCCCCATCACCACCGGAGACCGGCTCTGGACCGACCGCAACGCCCGCGCCGAACTCTTCATCGGCTCGGCGGCGCTGCGGCTCGACGGGCAGACGCACCTGGAGTTCACGGAACTGGACGACGACACGGCGCGCATCACATCGAACCAGGGCAACCTGCAGTTGCGCGTTCGCGACGAGCTCTCTGGCCAGCGCTTCGAGGTGGACACCGGCAACATCGCGGTGGTCATCGACGCGCCGGGCGAATACCGCATCGCCGCCGATCCGGCCGCCGGCACCACCTGGGTGGCGGTGGCCTCGGGGCGCGCCACGCTCTACGGCGAGAACGGCCAGTCGCAGTCGCTGGGCGCGCGCCAGCAGCTCACCGTGGCGGGCCGCGATCTTTCCGCCGTGAGCGGCGCACCGAGGCAAGGCGGCAGCTTCGACGCCTGGGTGGCCGAGCGCAACCGCCTGGAAGACCAGTCGATCTCGGCGCGCTACGTGTCGCGCGACGTGGTCGGCTACCAGCAGCTCGACGCGTACGGCGACTGGCAGAGCGACCCGACCTATGGCGACGTTTGGTTCCCGCGCAATGTCGATGCCGACTGGGCGCCGTACCGCGACGGCCAGTGGGTCAACGTCGCGCCCTGGGGCCTGACCTGGATCGACGCCGCGCCCTGGGGCTTCGCGCCCTCCCACTACGGCCGCTGGGCGCGCGTCGGGCCGCGCTGGGGCTGGGTGCCGGGTCGGCCGGGCGGACGGCCCGTGTATTCGCCGGCGCTGGTCGGCTTCGTGGGCGGCAGTGCGGGCGCGGGCGGCAACGGCGGGGTCGGCTGGTTCCCGCTCGCCCCGGGCGAACAATGGCGCCCCGGCTACCGCGCAAGCCAGCGCTATCTGGACCAGGTCAACCGCATGGCCATCTACAACCGCCAGGCGCCACGCAGCGACTTCTACGCCAACCAGCAG